>CAZCVY010000213.1:0-12001 GCA_964501985.1 uncultured Acidobacteriota bacterium
CGATTTTTCTTGAGCAGGAACTCCACGCCCTTCGTCAGCTTGGTAACAACCTTGGCCTTGCGAGCCAAAATTGCCGGCCAGTCGAGCGAAAACTCTTTGCACACGATGCCGAATTCCTTCGCGTTCTTGAAGTAATCCAAAACGTCGGCGTTCAACAGCAGGTCCTTGGTGGGGATGCAGCCGACCTGTAAGCACGTTCCGCCAACTCGCTCGTCCTTCTCAACAATTGCCGTCTTCTGGCCCAACTGACCGGCGCGGATGGCGGCCACGTATCCGCCCGGCCCGCTGCCGATCACCACCAGGTCGTATCTGGGAGCTTCTGCCAAGACCGCACCTCCACGTGAAGTCGCACGTCCATAGTCTTTTGGATGTCCAAAACCGCAACCAGCCATCTTATATTATGAAAAATGTCGGCACAAGCACCCTACGCGTTTTTCGCTTGACAAACTAATCCGTTCGTACTAATTATTTAGTATGCGAACCAAGAGCCGGACGCTTACCGAGCAGGAACTCGAAATCATGAAGGTGATTTGGGAGCTTCAGACCGCCACCGTGCGCGATGTCTATGAGGCCCTTCTGCAGCGGCGAAAGATCGCCTACACCACCGTGATGACCATGATGAACATTCTGGAGGAAAAGGGCTACTTGAAAAAGCGCGCCGGGGAAAAGGCCCACGTTTACCGGCCCGCCCAGGCCAAGGCCAAGGTCATCCGGTCGATGGTGCAGGAATTTGTCGAGCGTGTCTTCAATGGTTCTGCCGAACCACTCCTCGTGCACTTGGTGAAGGACCGGCATTTTTCGCCGGGAGAGCTGGAAAAGATCGCGCGCGCCATCAAGGAGAGCGAATGAGTCCTCCACTCTGGTTTGCCAACTTTCTTGCCTATTGCCTGCAAGTGACTTTGCTGGTTCTGGCGGGCACAGCGCTTCCTGCGGTCTTCCGGCTGCGCGCTCCGCGCGTGCTGCTGACTTACTGGCAAGGGTTGCTGGCGGTTTGCCTGCTGCTGCCGCTCCTTCAGCCCTGGAGGCCTTCTGCCGTTGCACCCGCGGCGGGCGGCGCCTCTGTTTCGATCAGCTTTGCGGTTATGCCGGCGGGCGCGGCAATATCCCATGCTTGGATCTATTCACTTATCATCGGTGCTTTGATGGCGGGAATGCTCGTTCGCCTGGCTTGGTTGGCGCTGGGGCTGGGACGCTTGCGGGCGATTCGTCGGGCCGCATACGCTTTCAATCCGCTCCCCGGGTGGATCAGTGAACTTGAGTCGCGGCTGGGCGTCTCCCCTTCATGGTATCTTTCAGCGGCAATAGAAAGCCCCGCCACATTCGGCGTGCGTCCGCCTTCCGTCCTTCTGCCGGATCGATTCCCAACACTGAGCGAATCTTTTCAGCGCGCCATTGCCGGGCACGAATTGCTGCATGTGGCGCGACGGGATTGGATTTTCAACGTGGCCGAGGAACTTGTTCTCACGGCCTTGTGGTTTCATCCCGCCGTGGTTTGGGTGGTCGATCGCATTCGCCTCAGCCGCGAGCAGGCGGTGGACGCGGAAGCCGTCCGGCTCATTAGCGCGCGCAAGTCCTATATGGGCGCCCTGCTGGAGATTGCCAGCGGCGGCACAGGGCCCGCGCTGGGTGCAGCACCCACCTTTATTAAGGAAAGACAGCTTGCACATCGAATTGAACTACTCGTGAAGGAGGTTGCCGTGTCGAAACCACGCCTTTATGCGTCGCTCATTGGAACCGTTGGACTGTTGACGCTGGCCGGAGTCTTGAGCACTTGGGCATTTCCGCTGCGAGCGCCCGCATCTGCCGCCGCGAGCCGAGTGGCAGAAGAGGGAAATTCGTCTGCTGAGGCGCAGCCTGTCAAGAAAGTGCAAGCGGTCTATCCCTCGGCGGCGAAGAAGGCCGGCATTCAGGGCACCGTTGTCCTGCGCGCCACCATTGCGACCGATGGCAGCGTCTCGAACCTGGAGGTGCTGAGCGGCGCTCCGCAACTCGTCAAAGCAGCTCTCGATGCCGTCAGGCAATGGCGCTATGCACCGGCGTCGATGGTTTTTACTACCGACGTAACAGTGGCCTTCGCCCTCGTAGAAGGCGGCGTGAGTGGCGGTGTCACTGGAGGTGTGAAGGGAGGAGTGACCGGTGGCATCAGTGGCGGGGTGACTGGAGGGGTTTATACCGTCGGCAACGGTGTTAGTGCCCCCGTCCCCATCTACAAAACCGAACCTCCCTATACCAAGGAGGCAAAGGCCGCAAAACTCGAAGGCACGGTAGTGCTTCAGATTATCGTCGGGTCCGACGGCTCCGTGAACAGTGTGAAAGTAGTCAAGGAAATCGACAAGGGGCTGACCGAGAACGCCGTGAACACCGTGAAGACCTGGAAGTTCAAACCTGCAACAAAAGATGGCAAACCCGTCCCCTGCAAGGTCTCGGTCGAGGTGAACTTCAAGCTGTATTGAGCCGAAGCTCCATTGATCCCACCTCGGCTCGCTAATGGGGACAGCCTTGGCCTCCCGCCACTCCCTGGCGAGCCCAAGAAACTCGCCGCTCCAACCCTTTGAAACCGCCGAGGCGCCATACGGTTAAACCTCAGAGCCGGCACCGGCTACGCCCGCGGTTTGTCCTTATTCGAGCGTAGCGCCGCCATCTTGGCGGCTCCGGTGCCGGCTGGAAGTCGGCGCTACGCCTCAAAACAAAGCGCATGCCTCCGGGACGGCCATTTCCTTGCGCCAAGAAGAACCGGCCCGGCGGTTACGGGGAACGGCGGGGCATTCTTACCGCCGGCGGGATCAGCGTCAAAATGTCTGTAGCCTATGGCAATCAAATTGCTTGAGTAGGGGGCGTGGAGTTGTCTTTGGGTAAAATTGCGCAGTCCATCAAGACGACGATCTGCGGACGCAGAGCGGACAGCAGGGTGAACTCAACAGGGGTCGCGTCGTCGGCCAAGTATTGGCTTTTTTGCCGGAATCGCTGACTGACCCTTTGCCGCGAGCCACGTGCTGATCATTCCTCTTCGAAAGCGACTATGTTCATGAAAAGAAGTACTGTTAAGGGTAGAGCCGGGGGCAAAACCGGAGGGAAGGCAGAAATTCAAGCTATTGAAACAAAACGAGTTACTCGTAACGCGGCGGTCACGGACGCTTATTTAGCGAAACCGCTCCCGAAGCGGCTATATTTATGATAACACAAGTCGTTACTGGCAATTTGTGAAAAAGCAGGGCAAAGTCAAACCACTGAAAATAAATGAGTTAAATAGCCGGGACCAGCGGTTCCGCGCAAAAAGATGTTAAAAATGCAGGATGATCCGGCTATGTTTATGAAAACACAGGGTCTAGCGACAGAATGTCGATCGAGAAATCACACTTTTTTGAGCAAATTGGAGCGATTTTCACGACATTACGCACGATTTTCGAGCCTTGCTGGAGCGATCATCGGGAGAGGAAGGTACGCACCGTTCCTGAGGTGCTGGCGGATCAGCGAGCGGGGAAAGGCCTTGCGGGCGCAGGTCGTCTACTACGCGGACGACTTTGTGATCCTCACCCGGCGACGAGCTGGTGAGGCAGTGTTCTCGGGGCGGCAGGGGTGCATCGATTCCCCCTCCGGCCTTGAGTCTGGCGATGAGCCCGGTTGGAGAGCCGGATGCGGGTCAGATCCACCAATCAGAAAACGCTCAATCGCCAGATGGCCCGATAACCCAATGGCCCGATGTTTTTGACAGTGGCTTGCCGCTGTGTGAAGATAGCGCCGGAGAATCCCCATGTCGAAAAATCGTGGCATTCGAATTGTCGTAGCACTGGTCTTGTTCATACTTGTGTTCCTGCCGCTGCTTACCAACGGCGTCGGCCTGTTGGTGGATTGGTTGTGGTTCAATCAGGAACATTACCGCCTGATCTATCTGACCATTCTGAAGGCCCAAATTAACCTGAGTGGAATTACCGGTGTAGGCTTCATGCTCGTCGTGGGCCTCAATCTGTTCGTCGCCCACACACTGGCGCACCGGCAAGCGCCCCGGGTCTACAGCGAGTACATTGAATTCGCGCCGCTCGAACGGTTTGGCGCGCTTTTCCGGTGGCTGATCTGGGGGGCCGTGCTTTTTGTGGGTTACTTGGTCAGCCAGTGGGGCATGACCCACTGGCTGACGTTCATGCGAGCCCAGCATGTTCCGGTCATGAACATAGCGGACCCGCTGTTCGGCCTCGACCTGGGGTTCTATCTTTTTCGTTTGCCCTACATCTGGTTTCTTTACCACTTGGCGCTGGTGACGCTGATTTGCTGCCTCGTGAGCGCTGCCTTCATGTATCTGGCGGAGGGTGGCGTGTGGGTGACGCCGCGCGGTCCGGTGGTGGCCCGAGCGGCGCGCGCGCACTTAATGACACTGGGCGGGATTCTCTTCTTGCTGATTGCCTATCGCTTCCGGCTGGGAATGTACGACCTGCTCTACTCGCCGCGGGGTGTCGTGTTTGGTGCGGGCTACACGGACGTTCATGCCACCATGCCTGTTCTGTGGGCGCTCGCGGGGCTCTCGGTGTTGACCGCGGTCATTTTCTTCGTTCGCGCCGGCACGACGGATATCCGCACGCCGTTGATCGGGATTGGGGCAATGGTGGCGGTGGGAATCCTCGGCGGCTCAATCTACCCGGAAATTTTGCAGCGCTTCGTCGTGGCGCCCAACGAGATTGACAAAGAGCGGCCCTACATCGCCAACTCCATCGAATTCACTCGCAGGGCGTATGGGCTCGATCGCTTTGAGGAGCGCAGTTTCTCCGCCGTGGAGGATTTGACGCTCGATGACATTCGCCAGAATGAGGCGACGTTCCGCAACGTGCGCCTGTGGGACCACAAACCGCTGCTGACCACCTTCGCACAGTTGCAGGAAATTCGCACCTATTACGATTTCATGCACATTGACAACGACCGCTACCGGATCAATGGGGTTTACCGCCAGGTTTCGCTGTCGCCCCGCGAGTTGAACCCGGCCAGCCTGCCGGAGCGGAATTGGATCAACGAGTATCTTACTTACACCCATGGCTACGGTCTGTGCCTCGGGCCGGTGAACGAATTCACCAGCGAAGGGCTGCCGGTGCTCTTCATCAAAAACCTTCCCCCTGTTTCCAATGTTTCCTTAAAGGTGACCCGCCCGGAAATTTACTTTGGCGAGCAAGGCAGCGACTATTGTTTTGTCAAAACCCACGCCAAGGAATTCGACTACCCCCAAGGCGACAAAGATGTTTACACCAGCTACCAAGGCGAAGGAGGGATTCCTGTCGATAACTTCTGGCGGCGCCTTTTGTTCGCGCTGGCATTTGGCGAGAAGAACATTCTGTTTTCGTCGGACATCCAACCCGAAAGCCGCCTGATGATTTACCGCCAGGTCCTCGACCGCGTCGAGCGGCTGACGCCCTTCATTCACTATGACCACGATCCTTATATGGTCATTGACGACAGCGGCGCGCTCTACTGGATTCTTGACGGCTACACGAGTTCTACGCGCTATCCCTACTCGGAACCTGCCCCCCACGGCGATAATTACATCCGCAACTCGGTAAAAGCCACCGTCAACGCCTACTCCGGCGAGGTGCGGTTTTACATCAGCGACCCGGATGACCCGTTTATCCAGACCTATGCGCACATCTTTCCGGGAGTGTTCCATTCGCTGGCGGAAATGCCCGCGGACCTGCGCAGCCACATCCGCTATCCCGAGGAGATTTTCGCCGTTCAAGCGAACATGTACGCTGTCTTCCACATGACCGATCCGCAGGTGTTTTATAACAAGGAGGATCTGTGGCGCATTGCCCAGAGCGCGGCCGGAGGGTCCGGCACCGCCATGACTCCTTACTACAACATCATGAAGTTGGCGGAAGTGGGCACGCGCGAGGAGTTCATCCTGATGGCGCCGTTCACGCCTGCGCGCAAAGACAACATGATCGCCTGGATGGCGGCGCGCTGTGACGATCCCAATTACGGCAAGGTTCTCGTGTTTACGTTCCCGAAGGAGAAGCTTATCTACGGCCCGCAGCAGATTGAATCGCGCATCGACCAGGACCCGGGAATCTCGCAGCAGCTAACCTTGTGGGGTCAGGGCGGCTCGAAAGTGATTCGCGGGACGTTGCTGGTGACCCCGGTGCTGAATTCCGTGCTCTACGTCGAACCCCTCTATCTTGCCGCCGACACCGCCAACGCCTTGCCGCAATTGCAGCGGGTTTTGGTGGCATACTCCGACCACGTGGTTATGGAAGCAACACTCGATGCGGCGCTGACTAAGATATTCGGCGGTAGCGTGACCACCACACCGGCGCAACCTGGATCCGCTCCCGGCCAGCAGCCGGCGCCAGGACCTGGCGCGGCCGGCGCCAAGCCTGCCGCCGCTCCCGATACGCCGGCGCTGATCCACGAAGCTAATCAGCACTACGAGCGCGCGCTGCAGCTTCAGCGACAGGGCGATTGGGCAGGGTACGGAGACGAAATCAAGAAGCTCGGCGAAGTGCTGAATAAGTTGGCGGCACAACAACACTGAGTGCGGAGAACAAGATGCAGATACATCGCGGGAAGCAAGAGCGCGTGACGGGCATTGGCTGGTACCGGCCCGAACAGTGGCAACGCCTGCTCGAGATTTCAGTTGATGCCGATAGACTCGAGAATACGCACGCGGAATGGCTGGCCATCGCGGAAAAGACCGTGAAGGATCTGGAGGGCCTTGGCGTTTCGATCGTGAAAGTTGATGTCGACGTTGAGGAATTGCGGAGTTGGAGCCAGCAGAAAGGAGTATCTGTTGACGGGAATGCTCGCGCCGAGTTCATCGCGGATAAAGTGAACAGGATAGTAAAGCCCCAGTGATAACAGTCCCACGGCATTATTCTGGCATGCGAAAAGTCCTAGCCATCCCGCTCGAAGAACTCAGCGAACATTTCGCGTTAAACTCACGCCAAGATGCGAAAATCGTGGCGCCGGAAATGTTAGCGGCGAAGTTAGTGGCTAAGCTTAAGGCTGCGGGCAGAGTGCTGAAGCCGGAGGTGCCGCTTGAGGGGGTTGAGTGGCGGCACTCCGCGAGCGACGCAGCGAATGCGCTATGTGAATCGAGCGAATTTGCTGCAGGGCTCGCCGACGAAACCTTGGGCCCCTTCGCGCTTTGTTTCGCCAACGAAAAGGGTTCGCAGGACGCTCACTATCACCCGCATCATTTGGAAATCTACTTCTCCGAGCATCCGCTGGAAGCCGAATACCGCAACGATTCGAACTCCCCCGTTGAACGGGTGAAACTCGGGAAGGGAGGCGTGCTCATTTTCGCCGCGGGAGTCGTGCACCGTGCGCGACTGGGGGGCATGACGGTGGTAATCGAAATTCCCGCTGTGAAGGACGATAAGGTGGTCGCAGATTTGTAGGGCCGAACGGCGTTCGGCCGGGGCTAGCGCCGCTGGCCCCTACAATCCGGCAGGATGCCAAGCGGGCGTAAATGGCCTATTCCAAGTTCCTGGCGGGACGTAAGACCCTCTTGCTACCCTCCGCCGACTGGTTACCGCCTACTGTTTTCTCGGCAGGGGACAAGCCTGCATGGCTCCGGAGGGATCGATAGCGTCGGAGCCTTCGTCGATGTGGCGGATGATGCCATCCTTATCGATCACGAAGGTGACGCGGTTGGCAAAGAGACGAGTGAAACTGAGGACACCGTAAGCCCTGGCGACTTCCTTGTCAGTGTCACTCAACAAAGGGAAAGTGGCGCCGGTCTCCTGGGCAAACTTGCGGTTCCTTTCTTGGCTGTCGAGGCTGATCCCCAGCACCTGTGCGCCCGCGGCCTCGAACTTGGCGATATCACCCTGATACGCCTTGACCTCTTTCGTTCAACCCGGTGTGGAGGCGCGAATGTAAAAGGCCAGTATGACGGATTTCTTGCCCCGAAAGTCCGCGAGCTTAACGAACTTACCGTTTTGGTCGGGCAACGTGAAGTCGGGGGCGCGGTCACCGACCTTCAGAGTCGCAGATGTGCCAAACAAGGGCATAAGAAGAATGCTCAGCCCGGATAATATCGCGATTTGTGTTAGCCTGCCCACAAGAAGAACGCCATCCATGAGGCACAGCCACCCTGAAGCGAAGTTGGGTGTAAGCGGAGCAGCAGCCTCGCAGACGGGCGAAGTCCCGAGCCCGACTGCGATTATACGCTGAAAGGCTGCTGACCGGAAATCGACAGTCGGGGGGCACATTCGGAATAGGAAAGAAACTCCGTAGCGTTGATGCTTACGACCAATCCAAATCTAACCCAGCCTCGTGATAGAATCCCCACTACCATGGGTGTGGGCAATCGCCTGCGAAGTTTATTCCGGCTTTTCCTTCTCTTCACGGTTTTGGTCGCCGTGGCGCTGCTCAGTGCCATCGCCACCATCCGGCTCACCATTCATGGCCGGCAAGAAAGCATGCCCAAGCTCGTGGGAATTTCGCTCGAGTCCGCTCAACGCATCACCTCTGGTCTGGGGTTGGAGCTCAAGATCGAAGATAAGATCTATAGTACGCAGTACACGGCGAATCAGATTGCGCAGCAAATGCCGCCCCCGGGGACGCCCCTGAAGATGGGTCAGCACGTGCACGTCCTCGTCAGCCTGGGGCCGCCTCAATTGGCAGTTCCCAATCTGGTCGGAGATAGCGTGCGTGCGGCCAGGATTACGGCCATTCAGCGAGGCCTGACTGTGGGAGAAGTCGCCGTACTCCCCTGGCCGGGAGATCCGGATCAAGTCGTGGCGCAAGATCCCCCTCCCGCCTCGCAGGAGGTTCGCACGCCGACGGTGAACCTTTTGATTTCGGGTGGTGAAGAACCTCCGGCATATCTTTGCCCTCGGTTCATCGGGCAGCCCATCGCCGAAGTTGGGCGCATCCTGGTAAAGAACGGGTTCAAGGTCGGGCAAATCGCACCGTTAACTACCAACGGGGAATCCCCGGGAATCATCCTCACGCAATCCCCGCCCCCTGGTAGCAAAATCGGGGCGGACACCGTCTTCAGTTTCCAGGTGACTCAATGAGCCTGCGGAAGAAGCAAAGGACGAGAAATCGGAGACCTCATTGACCCTTGAAAACCCTTAAGATTCACTAGGTGGGATAACGTCTGGCAGGACATCCATAGACGGGGCAGGTTGGCAAAGCCCACGAAGGATTGACTCATTGTCATATCGTTTGCACGAATATGGAATTCATGTCACGCGGCAGTCCTCGCGGTTATTGAATATTGCGGCACTCAAACTGCAGCTGTCATTGGGGAGGTAGCAAAAACCGACGTGGTGTCAGAAAGTGTGACCGTGTTGGTCCAGAACATGCGCATTTTGCCCCAATGTGATCCCGCAGAGAGACCTATCGTGAATCCACAATTCAGCGTGCTGAGGCCCCACGGCTTAATTTACCGGAAGGGGTCCCGGCGGCGATCTTTCGGCTTCCCTGTGGAATTCGCGCTTGTCGTAGCCTGCCTCGTCACGGGTGTGCCGGTACGTGCCGCAGATGACTGTCTTTCGTGCCACGGGCCTGGGGCCGGGATGGTAAATTCGCAGGGGAAGGCCATCACGGTCAACCCCACCTCCTTGGCCCACAGCGTTCACAAAGATCTAAGTTGTGTGGACTGTCACGCTGGGGCCGCCACGAGTGGGCACACGGCCAAGACTGCGTCGGCATCCTGCCTGACTTGCCATGCCGACGAGGGCGTGAAGCTCAGCGCCAGCGCCCACGCGATGTTGGGCGACCCCAAGGACAGCTCGACCTGCATTGCCTGTCACGGTACGCACGATGTTGCCGACCCCGTCGCGCGCGGCCCCCAGTTCTGCGCCACCTGCCACGCGACGGAGGTAGGTCAATACAACTCCAGCATTCATGGCCGGGCGCACGCCAAAATGAATGGTGACGCGCCCACTTGCAAGAGTTGTCACGGCACAGCGCACGAAGTAGTTGCCGCGACGGACGCGAAATCGCCGGTGAACAAGGCGAACCTGCCCGACACCTGCGGCCAGTGCCATTCCAATCCCGCCCTTGCCGCCAAATACCTGTTCAATGTCGCGCTGCCGGTGGAGGCTTACAAGCAGAGCGTTCACGGCCGCGCCATCCAGCAGGGCAATCTGAACGCCGCGTCGTGCAACGACTGCCACGGCGTGCACGACATCCTCCCCGCCTCCGATCCGCGTTCGAGGATTTGGAAGCAAAACGTGGCATCAACTTGCG
This sequence comes from uncultured Acidobacteriota bacterium, assembly GCA_964501985.1. GTDB lineage: Bacteria > Acidobacteriota > Terriglobia > UBA7540 > UBA7540 > Bog-366. The sequence continues at coordinate 10,180 of CAZCVY010000213.1, forward strand.
CGCAATGCCACAAGAATGTCTTCGATACCTATCGCGCCAGCATTCACGGGCAAGCCGTGGCTGCGGGAGTATTGGATGCTGCCACCTGCACGGACTGCCACGGCGAGCACCGCATTCTGGCGCCCGGAAATCCGCAATCGTCGGTGTACCTCGCGAATGTTTCGCAGGTCACCTGCTCGCGGTGCCACGCCAATACGTTGTTGATGGCGCGATTCAACGTGCCGGCCTCGCGCGTCCCCACTTATGAGGACAGCTACCACGGGCTGGCTTCCAGCTCCGGCCAGCAGACCGTGGCGAATTGCGCCAGTTGCCACGGCGTGCACAATATCTTCCCCTCCAGCGACCCGCGCTCGACGGTCAATAAGGCGAATCTGGGCAAGACCTGCGGCAAGTGCCATCCTGACGCGGGGCAGCGCTTCACCATTAGCTCTGTACACACGCTTCCCATCGGCACTGCGGGAGGGCGGGTGCTCGGTTTCGTGAAAGCCTTTTATCTGCTGGCCATCCCGATAATTCTCGCTTCGATGCTGATGCACAATCTTTTGGATTGGTGGCGCAAGGCGAAGCGGGTCTTGGAGCATTACCGCGGGGGCCGCGGCCAAGTGCGTTTGACCTTGAATGAGCGCGTGCAGCATCTCCTGTTGCTGGTAAGTTTCGTCACCCTTGTGGTTACGGGCTTCGCGTTGAAATACCCCCACTCGTTTTGGGCGGAGCCGATAGTGCAGTGGGAGAAGAATTCCCCCCTGCGCGGCTGGCTGCATCGGATCGCGGGGGTGGTGCTGATCGCCGGCTCCATCTACCATCTGATCTATCTGTTCACCAAGCGCGATGGCCGCCGTTGGATGAAGGCCATGCTTCCGCAGGTGCGCGACGTGCAGGACGCTGTACACACGATGGGATACAACCTCGGTTATCGCTCCCGACAGCCAAGTTACGCGCGCTTCAACTACATGGAGAAGGCGGAATACTGGGCGCTCGTTTGGGGGACGATTGTCATGGCGGCCACCGGCATTCTGCTCTGGGCGCACAACTGGGTGCTTGCACATTTGCCGTACCCCATGTCATTCCTCGATGTGACGACGGCCGTACACTTCTACGAGGCCATCCTCGCAACATTCTCGATCCTGATCTGGCACTTCTATTTTGTGATTTTCGACCCTGACGTTTATCCACTCAAATGGACCGTGCTGACTGGGCGCGCGCCCGAGCATGAGGTGCGAGAAGAAGAGGAAGAACCCGTGCCCGTAATTGCGGGCGAGGCGAAGCCACCCGAGGGCGGAGCAGGCGCGGCGCCATCTTTAGCCAACCCCCCATTGTCAGCGGGCAATACGGCGCCTTCACCCAAGCCGTCGTCTTCTGCAACCGGCACCGCGAAGACGGGTGCTGGCGATTCACCGCCCGCGAGGAAGTCCTCCAAGCCGAATTGATTTGGCGCCCCCTGCCTTGAGGTCGTGCGCCGGAGGGTAGCTCGAGCGTCGACTGGCGATTTCCGATTGGTGGAGGGGCAATTTGACGGGTGCCGAAGGATTCTCGGCCCCAGAATTCTCGACTGGGACACCGCGTGTCAGAGGGGGCTGCGGCGCATCGTGGCTAACTTGGTTCCTCATATCACCTATTATTCACGGTCGCCAGGGGTGCCGCCGCAAAAGCAGTCTTTGCTTCGGGAACTTATTCAAAAAAAGCGAGATGCTCGTGGCGGGAGGGCGGTAACGAGCGCCCCGTCGGGGCTGAAAGCTGCAGCACTGGGCTTTTCGTGAGAAATCCGGGCTAGTGTGGTGTCCCGGTTAATTCTTTACAACGGCGCACCTTGTCGAGGATCACG
>CAZCVY010000214.1:0-11975 GCA_964501985.1 uncultured Acidobacteriota bacterium
CGAAATCGCCTCTATTGCTGGGCCTCGTAGAGTTCTCGGGACAGATTCCAGTGTTCATCTTCGCCCCGTTGGGAGGGCTGTTCGCGGATCGCCACAGCCGACATCGGATCGTTATCGCCACTCAAACCGCCTCCATGTTGCTCGCTTTCATTCTATCCGCGCTCACGCTGCTGGGGCACATCGAGGTGTGGGAGGTCCTGGTTCTAGCGGCAATGCTTGGCATCGTAAACGCATTTGATATCCCGGCGCGGCAAGCGTTTATCATTGAGATGGTTGTCCCTGAGGACCTGATCAACGCCATCGCGCTGAATTCGGCGATGTTTAACGGTGCTCGCATCCTGGGGCCGGCGGTCGCGGGAATTACCGTCGCAGCCATCGGCGAGGGATGGTGCTTCTTCTCGAATGCTATCAGTTACCTTGCGGTCATCATTGGCCTAATTCTGATGACCATTACGCCGCGCAAGCGTTCAGGCCGGACAGTCTCGGGTCTGGAGAGCGTCCTGGAAGGTTTCCGCTTCGTGAGACAAACCGGCCCGATCTTGGCACTTTTGCTCCTGCTTGCGCTAGTCAGCCTCACCGGAATGCCCTACGCAGTCCTCATGCCCATCTTTGCTGACAAAATCCTGCACTCTGGCGCGCGGGGGCTGGGTTTGCTGATGGGGTCGACGGGGGTCGGAGCGCTGGCTGCCACCCTCGTAATCGCCGCTCGGCGCGAAGTGCGTGGCTTGGGGCGCTGGATCCTCTATGCCTCCACCGGCTTTGGAGTAAGCTTAATCCTGTTTTCGTTCTCGCGCTCGATGCCACTTTCGGTCGTCCTGCTTCTGCCTGCGGGCTTCTGCATGCTCATCCAAATGGCCAGTTCCAACACACTTATCCAAACGATGGTGCCAGACGAGCTCCGCGGTCGCGTCATGTCCGTCTACTCGATGATGTTTATGGGCATGGCCCCGTTCGGCGCGTTGCTGGCCGGAGCCGTCGCCCACCGCCTTGGTGCGCCTGTGACCGTTGCCATGGGTGGCGTTGTCTGCATCGCCGGCTCGATTGTGTTCGGGTCAAAGTGGCCCGCACTACGGAGCGAGGCGCGCCAGCTTATCGTGGCTCAGGGAATGAAAAGCGGCGAACCGCCGGAAGAAATGAACGGCCAAGTGGATGCACTCGACAGCCAACAGCGTGGCTAGCTCTCCCTGCGGGATCGCCTATCAGGCTTTGGGTCGCCCTCGCGCCGGACTTCCCTTCGACGGTCGCTCCAATCATTTTTCAGACCGTCCGGAGCTTTTCGCGCCGTCGCGACATTACCAAAGAGGACGATTCGAGCTGCCACGACCCAGCCGACCGGCTTTTCTCTTTGAAATCGCGGCGGATCTACGAACCGTTCGATTCATGTTGTTCTGACGAAGTAGCTAGGCTTTCTTGTGACTGATCATGCTGACCGACGAACAGTTGATGTTGGATTTCCAACGCGGTTCGAAGGAAGCCTTTTCTGAGCTCTTTGCGCGTTATCGCGAGCCCATATTCGGCTATTTTCGGCGCAGGCTGGCGGACGCGGCGCGGGCGGAAGAGTTGGCGCAGGACGCGTTCCTCGCCGTTCTGCGAGCTGCCGCGCGCTACGAGCCTCGGGCTCTGTTCCGGACCTATCTCTACGGAATTGCATTGCTCCAGCTCGCGGCCAAGCACCGCAGACGCGCCAGCCGCAAATTGACTTCGGTGCCCCTTACGGCCGATCCACCTGCTCCTGGAGACACCGAAGGGGCGGTCACGGTCCGGCAGGCTCTGGAAACCCTCGCGCCGGACGACCGCGACGTCCTAATGCTACGCGAGTACGAGCAGTTGAGCTACGCGGAAATCGCGGCGCTCCAGCGTGTGCCGCTCAACACGGTGCGCTCACGGCTGTTTCGCGCCCGGTTGGCGCTCAAGGAATTACTGGTGAGCTCGCGCGCGGTCAGGGGGCGCGACGTAGACACAGGTGGGCCCCATAGATAGCCTCATAGTAAAGGCTATATATTAAGACATAACATGTTGCCACGCGCGGAAATGGCGGTCCGCGCCTACGGCAGGGCGGTTCGTGGGACGGGCCTGCGGCCCGGCGGCGCCGCTGCTCAGTTTCCCAAGGAAAATATCATGGCCAATTCCCTGCATGCAATCGAGCCCGAAGAATTGATGGCTTACCTCGACGGCGAACTTCCTTCCGAACGCGCCGCGCGAGTGGCGGCACACCTCGAACAATGCGGCGACTGTCGCTCCTGGGTGGCGGAATCTGGCAACCTCGCCGAGCGGCTTAGCGAATGGCAGGTGGAACCTGCTCCAGTTGGCGTCACCGAACACGTGACCGCCGCAATCTCCGCGGCCCAACTCAAGCCGCAACCTGCCGCAACGCCCGTTTCGCACTCTCAGCGGAGAATTTTCGGTCTGCCGCGCTGGGCAGTGGCCTCGGCAGGTGTGGGGTGCGCCCTGCTGCTGGTTGCCGCGGTTTCGATTCCAACCCTGCTTCGCCCCCGGAGGTCCGCAGAGCGCTCCCAAGCCCTTTATCAGGTGGGGGAAAAGCTTTCCGTCGCGCCTCTACCGCCACCCGCCGTCCCCGTAGCCAGCACGAACCCCGCCAGGGTATCTGAGCAAGACCAAATTCGCGGAGGTGGGGGCGGCGATGCGGTCAGCCCGGTTATCACCGGACCGATGATTGTGCGCACCGCCTCGCTGACTCTTCTGAGCAAGGACTTTGACAAGACCCGTGCCACGCTCGAAGACGTCGTGCGGCGCCACCGCGGCTACAGCGCGCAGCTCACGGTGGGCAGTGGATACGGCAGCGCGCACACTCTTTCTGCCACGTTCCGCGTGCCCGCCGACCAGCTTGACGCGACCATTGGCGAGGTCAAGCAACTCGCGCACGTCGAGCAGGAGTCGCAGGGAGGAGAGGAAGTCAGCGCCCAGTATGTGGACCTCGCCGCGCGCCTCTTGAACGCCCGCCTCACCGAGCGAACACTCCTCGACATCCTCCAGAAGCACACCGGCAAACTCTCCGACGTTTTGGAGGTGGAGCAGGAGCTAGCCCGCGTGCGCGAGCACATCGAGCGCATGGAAGCCGAAATCAAGAACTTACAGAACCGCGTGAGCTTTTCCACTTTGCAGGTGGAATTACGTGAGGAGTACAGGGAACATCTTGATATCACGCCTTCGCTCGGCGGACGCCTGGGGAACGCGGTAGTGGAAGGGTTCCGCACGGCGGCCGAAAGCGTGGTGGGCGTTGTCCTGTTCTGCTTAAACGTAGGGCCGTTCCTGCTGCTCTGGGCGCTGATTCTCTTCCTGCCCGCTCGGTCTGTATGGCGCAGGCTACGCGCGGTGAGAGTACGGAAATAGATGTGCTCCCGCCACCTCTGGCCCCTTGGCGATTGGGTGACTCTAGGGATGGAGGTCCGTCATGAAATCCCGTTGGATACGTGATAGAGCGGCAAGGTTATTACCTCTACTAAGCTCGCTGCTCTTACTCGTCTCGACTTCGCAGGTAAAAGCGCAGGACCTAAATCCTGGCTTTGAGGCTACGCTCCGCCTTGACAAACCCAGATACGTGCTGGGGGAGGAAGTTCGCTTCTGGGTGGGCGTGCGTTCGACGAACGGCACCCCCATCCCCGAAGATGTCATCAATAGCCCATGCAGGCTACTTATTACCAAACCTGATGGTTCCACGGAGACGCGCACTATTGGTCCAACGGCAGACAGACTCACGGGTGCGACTTTTTCCGGAGGGGGAATAAATCTAGGCGACAAAACCCAGGCAGGGAAGTATGCGCTGGTCTATGAATGTTCAAAACAAAAGACCAAGCCTGTAGAGGTGATGGTTGAAGAGAACGAAATCTTCAATCAGGTTAAGGCCGAGTTCAAATTTGAGCGTTCCGGAATCGTTAAAGCGGGCACATCAGTGCCCGTTGTCCTCAGCGTCCAGAATAATTCGGCCTACACGATACGCTTTCCCGAAAGAGGGCCTTCGGGCGCGGACGTCGGAGTGGAAGCGATCCGGGAAAATCCGCCCTCTTCCTACATGACTATATATCCGGCTGAAAAGCTAAGCCATTCCGACCATTCAGCGTTGAGTTATACCTGGGATGTTTCCACCCAAATCCCCTCCGTCGTCCTCAAACCAGGAGAACACTTCGAACAGACATTCCTCTTCGAAGATGCATACTCATTTGATCTGCCCGGGAAGTACCAGGTGAAGTTCTCCACGGTCCTACAGGTTCTCGTTGGGGAAAAGAATGGCCCCTTTGCGCAAGTGTGCCCAATGAGGATCCCCGCCGCGGTCGCAGAGCAATTGGTGGTGCTGAAGTAAGCAGCCTCTGTAGAACCTGGTCAGAAGTGAGCCCGGACCCCTTCCGATGAGGTTGCGGTGATCCAAATCGACCCACGCGTCAACACGGTATAGACAATGAGCATGTAGAAGGGAACGCAGAACCGGCGGTTACTTCCAAACTCTGTAAACGCCGCACACACTGAGACCATCAAGGCCACAGCGAAAATAAGGTGTTCGTGTCTTGAAAATGCTTTCACGCGAAAAAGCGCACATGGAATGGAGAGCAACGCCAGAAGAAGAAAAGCGCCTTTGATTTCACGAACCAGCAGGTTAGCCATCGCCATCGCGAACTCGGTCAGCCTTGCCTTGCCGCCCTGGCGCCACTCGACCTCCTCAGAACTCGGTTCCCCCCAGAACTCTATCCAACCGAGCTCGGCGCGGCGTAGGCAAAGAAGAGGATGATGGATTTCCAGGTAGAGCGCGAGCGAGGCGAATTCATGGGACACCTGGCTTTCCGTTTTCCCCGTTTGCCTTTCCACTTCCGGGAGCGCGCCGCGATAATAGACATCTTCAATTTCGTCAGGGGTGTGCGTCGAGCGTTGGCGAGACTGGATCCAGGCATCCCGCAGCATGGCAAACCGGTCAGGGGCCAGCTCAACGTAGGGATCGACTTGATCCATTAATTGCTGGCCCGCTCGAGTAGTGGGCGTGAAATACCCGCTATTGAAATAGTTGAATCCGCACCAACCCAAGATAAAAACGCATATTGGGAGGGCAAAAAAGAATGTTGTTCTGAGTCCCTCGCGCCGCTGCATTTTCGCGGGGGGCCAGACCGGAATCAAAAAGCAGTAATATACCGGGACTAGGCAAATCATCAGGGGGCGGGTCAAACCAGCCAGAGCGACGATCGATCCCAGCGCCAATGACTTTCGGATGTTGTCCTCCCGAACGCCGTCCCATCGAGTGAAGAGCCAAACGGAAGTGACGAGGAGGAAGCTCGTCAGCGTTTCGGCCATGACTCCGCCTTCGAAAATGATGACTTCGGGAATAAGGCTGCACACAAGGCCAACGACGAATGAGAGGAGGCCGTGGCGAGTCCGCCGGTAGGCCATATCGAAGATCATCAAACTCGCGGTGATCCCGAGGATCGATTGTGCCACCCATATCACGGGAAGATTAAGGCCGCACATGGCAACGACCAAAGGGTAGAGGGGCGTGCGGTCGCCCCAGGCATGAAAATTAAACCGGAGAATGTCCTGGGCCATTTGGAGGTATGACGGGTCGCCCGGCCGGTCGAGGGGCGGGAGAGTCATGAGCAACCTGCCCAACGCGCCCAAAACCACCAGCCCCAATACGTACTTTCGAAATTTGTGCGGTTGCTCCGGCATAGAAACCCTGCGGGCGAGGGTCGTTCTGGAACGGGCGGGTGATTTCCCGACCTATTCCCGAATTAACGCAGTGAGTTCCCTTGCCCGGCGGATGACTTCGGTTCGGTCCATGTCGCGGAACTTTGGGGGAAGGAGCTTCTTACTCGTGCATTCCAAAACCGCCACGAGGTTTTGCAGCTCGATCTCCGTGGGGTAGGAGGATGGGATGAAGTCTTCCAGCGCCGACTTGAGGTCGTCCGCATCCACGGCCGCATCGTTTTCGAGAGCCCTCTTCATGCGCGCGCGAATCAACACCGCCTCGATGTCGGCGCCCGAAAGCTGGGCCCCGTGCTCGAGGAAAAGCTTGTCGGCCTCGGTCGAGCTCAACTGCGTTCCGGTCTTCCTCTGCATGGCCCGCAGCATGGCCAACCGTTCCTCTTCGGTCTCAGGGTAGAAAAGGGCGATGTGTTCCTCGGCTCGGCCCTGGCGCTTCAAGTCCACCGGGAGCAGGTCCGGCCGGCAAGTGAGCAGGAACCAGATCACCTTCCCACGCAGTTCCGTGTTCCCCATAAATTGCGCGATCTGGGCAAACACTCGGTTCGAGACCCCGCTATCGCCGGAACTGGCGCGATTGCCAAGCTGGGCATCGGCCTCATCCACGATGACGGCGATGGGGCTCATCACTTTCAGGAGATTCAGCACGCGCTCGAGATTGCCCTCCGTCACGCCTTGCCACATGCTGCGGAAGTTCTTGAGCATCACCGCCGGAATCCCCACTTCGCCGGCAAAGCAGGTGGTGAGGAACGTCTTGCCCGTGCCCACTGGCCCGCAAATGACGTAACCCATGGGCAACACTTCCGTTTTGCCCGCGCGAATGGCCGCGGAAGCGTCCTGGAGTTTCTTTTTCGCCTGGTCGCTCCCCGCCACCATGGAGAGGTCGAATCGGCTCTCCACGAATTCTAGCAAGCCCCCGGATTCCGCCTCGATCAAATCCTTTTTTCGGCGCGACAGAAACTTCTGGGTTAGAGGCTGGCGATTCTGGACGGCCTGGGAAGTCAGAGTCTGGAGTTGCACGCGCTTCAGCCCGGCGCCCAGCTTCGCCAGAGTCGCCGGCGTGACGTCAGACCCCTCCGGCAAGGGGGCGTTGGCCAACTGTTGCTGGACAAACTCCAACCGCTCCTGCTCATCGGGCATGGGGATCGCAATCGAAGCCACTCCCGGGTGCTGCACAATTCCGGGATTGAGTTCAATCTGGTTTTCCGCAATCAGGCAGATGGTCACGTCGGCGCGCTGAAAGGCCGGGCTGTTAGCCCAACGCTTGAGGATCACCAGCGCATTACGATCGTCGGCTGACATGCCGGAAACATCCCCAGCGGGGGCGATGGTCTCGGCGAAATCGATGGCGAGGGCGATCCGCTTGCCGTCGGCGATGCGCAGCCGCAGGTAGTTGTCCAGCAGGTTTAGTACGCCATCGGGATTGCGCGGAAGGGCCGCGGCGTAGTTCGTGCCGTGAAAGCTGTCGTAGCCCGTCATGGCGCGGCTGAAATCCGCCTGCATGGCAGGGTTGGCAAAAGTCAGCCCACCGCCCCTGTCGTAGGACATGATCAGGTCGCGCTGCCCGAACAGGGCTTCATTCAGAAAGCGCGTGAGGGGAAGAAACTCCGTTGCGCCGCCGCGGCGGAACGGCACCAAATCGCGAACGTTACCGTAGAGAACGAATAGGGCGATGGTGCGCGAGTAATATTTTTCGGAAAGCTGCCGCGCCCACGCGGGGAGCGATTCCATTTGCGGATTGCCGGCAGGAGATATCGCCATGCTTCAGTTCCTCACTCGCGGGCGCGTGGCGGACGACACGCTGGAATCGGTCGAATCGCTGGGCAGTGGCCCGAGCGTGTCGCCCATTTCGGGCGACGCCATCTCGAAAACGGCCTCGACTTCGCGTACGGTTTCTTCCGTCTGCTCCACGTCGTGTACGAGGTTATCCAGTTGGTCGCTGACTTGTTGCGGATCGCGCATCGTGACCGACTGGTCGCGGATAAGTTCCAGCACGTCCTCAATCGCCGCGCACTGCGCCTCGACCACCTTCTGGTTTTCCCCCACCTTGGCGTATTTCTCCAGCCGTTTGGTCAGGATCTCGATACGCCGGCGATTGATTTCCTGCACCTTGGGGGGATCCGACTCGATGGAGTGCTGCAGCTTTTCCAGGTCGCGCTTGATCACATTGGGGTCGGTGGTTCGCAGATACTCAATATGCTGGAAGCGCGCAAAGAGCAATCGCAAGTAGGCCTGGAGCAGGCCGTCAAGCCTCTGCTCCATCTGCTCCAGGAACATCTGCGAAGTGGCGGAAAGACGGCTGTAATTCGTTCGGATGGCCGCGCACATTGAGTTCAGGTTGGCATAGCTCTTGCGCATTTCCACCGGCAGGTCGTTGAACATGGCGCTGAGCTTGATCTCGCGCCGCCGCTTGTCCTCCGCATACTTCCACGAGCGGACCAGCCGCCGGAAGGCGCTGCTCTGGGGAACCAGACTAAGGTAAATCAATTCCAGCCCGGCTGCCAGTACCAGAGGCATGCCCGTGCCGGAGACCATGGCGAAAAGGGCGGCGCCACCCAAGCCAATCCAGTTGTACTGCCACTTGAGGGCTTCTTTGACGAAGTTGATTTGGTCGAGACCCAGGTCTTCGGCGCCGCGCTCCACCGCGTTTCGCAACAAGGAGGTTGGCTTCCCTGGGCTACCCTGAAGGGGAGAATTGTCCTCAGCCATCAAACACCCACTCGCACCTGGCCGCGTCCTGGGGCTCGCCGCAAGCAGGCCAGAACGTAGTCCTGGAGCTCATGGAACTCCTGCTTCTGCTTGACGGCAGGATCGCGCGGGCGACCGAACGGGACCGGAACATCCTCCACTATAGTACCCGGTCGGGCGCTGAGAATAAAGATGCGGTCGGCAAGGTAGACGGCCTCCTCCACGTCGTGGGTGACGAAGAGCACCGTGCAGGCAGTCTCGTCCCAAACGCGCAGCAGCAGGAGTTGCATGTCGGTGCGGGTCTGGGCGTCGAGCGCGCCGAAAGGCTCGTCCATCAAAATCACTTCCGGCCTGACCGCCAGGGTGCGGGCAATGGCCACGCGCTGTTGCATCCCTCCGGAGAGAGTGTCCGGATACACTTTCTCGAACCCCGAGAGCCCCACGGCCTCGACCAGGCGAGCGACGGTTTTGGCCCGCTCCTCCGCCGGCACGCCGTTGATCTTCATGCCGTAGGCGATGTTGTCAGCCACGGTGAGCCACGGGAAGGACGTGTATTTCTGGAAAACCATGCCGCGGTCGCGCCCCGGCCCTTCTACCTGCTTCCCATTCACCATAATCTGGCCGCTGTCGGGATGGTCCAGACCGGCAATCATTCTCAACAGGGTAGACTTCCCGCATCCCGAGGGGCCCAGGAGCACGCGGAATTCGCCGATATCGCGGCCTTCGGGCGAGAAGGCGTCTTCCACTTCGAGGCTCACATCGTGCAAGGCCTCGACCCTTTCGCCCCTCGGGCTGGCAAAGGAGCGGTAAACGTTTTGCAGGCTGACTTTGATTTTATTGGGCATGGACCTTTTTGGCTTTCGCCGGGACGCTCGCGCCAACTGCCGCTATGGGCGCGCTCGCCATGTGCGATACATTGTGCCAAGGGAACAAGCGATGCTCGAGGAACGTCAACAGCAATCGGAATAGGAAAGCAGCAAAGCCGATGGCGATGATGCCCGCGTAGACCCTCTCGAAATCCAGCACCTTGCGCGCGGCCTCCACCATGTACCCCACACCCTTGCGGGCATTGACCATCTCCGCCAGAATCACGTAGGTCCAACCGATGTCATACAGAATCCGAAAGGAACTAAAGATGCCAGGAAACGAGGCCCGAAACATCAGCCATAAAACCTGGTGCCGCTTGGCGCCCAGCGTATAAGCCGTTTCGAGCAGACTGTTATCGACCTTATCGACCTCCTCCACCACCACGGCCAACAGGTAGAAAAACATGCCGAACCAGAGGAAGGCCACCTTCATGGTTTCTTCCATGCCAAACAAAGCGATGAAAGCCGGCAGGAAGGCGGTGATGGGCATGGCACGCATCGGAGCCGCCACGGGATTGATCAGATCGTGGACCCACCGGAAGCTGGCCATCAGCAGGCCCAAGGGAATGGCGATGCAGGCGCACCAGAAGAAGGCCTGTGCAATCCGCCACCAACTTTGCATGACGTTGCCCAGCAGATTGTATTCCACCCATAGGCGGCCGAAAGCGCTTATCACCCCCATTGGCCGGGGCAGCGTGAAGGGCGGCAGGATGTCCCATTGCGTCAGGGCGAACCAGGCAATGATGATGATGCCCCAGCTCACGAATGAAAGGGCCAGCCGCGTGCGCGGTGAGACTTCTCTGCGGATTTCGAACAGATTCGCCATCAGCGTTTCGCCCCGGCGCGTTAGCCCGGGCTGCTCCTGAAAACGATGCGCGGGACGCGGACTTATGAACGGTTCACACAGAGTTCACGGAGTATTTGATCTTTGGATTTCCCGAAGCGCCTGATCACAGAGGACACGGACAACACTTCAGAAACTCTCCGTGGTCTCTGTGCCCGCTCTCCGTGATCTCTGTGTTAAATCTTTTCCTTCCCTCAACAGCTCCAAGAAATTCATGGAAGATGCGGGTTATGCTCCCGGATTCGGGTAGACCTTGATGTCAGTCCGGCGGTTCTTCTCGCGGCCCTCCGAGGTATCATTGGTGTCGATCGGCCGGTCCGGTCCGTTCCCCACGGTGCGCATGCGGGACGCGGGATAGCCGTACTTTTTCATCAAGTAGTCTTTCACGGCGTCGGCGCGGTCCTTCGAAAGCTGCATGTTCAGCGCCTTCGAACCGGTCGAGTCGGTGTTGCCTTCGATGTCGACCACGGTGTTCTCGTAGGCCCGCATGAAGCTGGCGATTTCGTCCACCACCGCGCGGGAATCCACGCTCATGTTCGCCGAGTTCGAGTCGAAGTAAATCGAGCGATGCTGCGTGGCGATAGGCGTAGCTCCCTTGGCAGGCGTCTTATACTCGATGGGCGCTTCCGTGGAAGTGGTAGGATATTTGCCGCTCAAGGCGGCGATATACCGGCGGTCGACGGTTGCCTCGGGGTCCGCAATGTGCTTAATCAGCCGCTCCTGGCGATACATCTCCTGGGCCATCTTGAAAATGTTGGCGTAGTCGGACTCCGCCTGGGGAGTTCCGAAGAAGGAAACGTTATCAGCGTAATCCGCCAGCTTCACGCCGCCGAGCATCGTCTTGGCAAGGTCGGTGGGAATGTTGAAGTCTTGCACGGTTCCGATCAGGGTGTAAGCGCGCGCGGGTTGCTCGTTGATGAACTGCACTCCTTGCAGCCAGCCATCGGCGAACTTGATCAACGTCTGGGGATTCGCGGCGGCGAATCGGTCGCTCACCACCAGAATATCGGCGATCAAGCGGTTCGCCACGCGGGTGTCATAAATCTTCTTGGCGCCCGGGCGCTTGGCCACAGCGTCGCTCATGTCGGGATCCCAGGCGACCGCGGCATCCACCTTCTGTTGAGCAAAGAGCGTGGCAGGTTCGATGCCGTCCTTGGTGTGGACGGCCTTGGCGAAGATCTCATTGCGCTGCTCGGTTCCCAACCCGGAGCTTGCCAGCCCGTTCCACAGCAGGAAATGCGAAGGCGTGTAGGGAGCAAAAGCCACCGTCTTCCCGGCCAGATCCTCAAGGCTGTTGATGCCCTGCCGGCCGATCAGGCCGTCAGCTCCGCGCGACCAGTCCACCATGTAGAAGGCGTGCGAGCCGAAACCCTTTTCCTGAAACTGGGCGTAGTCCTTGGCCCAAACGTCGTCGGTGGTCAGCATGACGTCGACGTTGTCGGTGGCAAGCGCCGTTGCGCCCTCGGTCCAGTCATCAATAATCTTGAACGTGACCTTGAGGCCGAGCTTGTCGTAAATCGAGCCCTGCGCGGTATCGAGGCCGCCATTGGCCACTAAGCCGCCCGCGCAGCCGACCCAGATGTTGACACGCACGCGCACCTGCGTGGTCGCCGGAGTTTCCGCGGTCGGAGGCGGCAGAGGTTTCGTCGTGTCGACGACCGCCCCCGACGAGCTTCCGGATCGCGATCCAAGAAACTTATGCAAGTCGAGCAAGCCGTACCGGTTCAGGCTGTAGCCGACCAGCCCCAGGCCGATTAAGAAGATAAGAATCCAACCGCCCTTCTCGATTTTGACTGCCATGAATTGCCTCCCGCTATCTCATCGGCAAATGACCTGCGGCTTTGCCGCTTGCTCTGCGGAAAGGCTTCGCCTTTCCG
>CAZCVY010000215.1:0-11921 GCA_964501985.1 uncultured Acidobacteriota bacterium
AGCGATATATTGTCCGCCCGCGCGCCCATGGTCCCAAACCGCTCCGCACTTTTTCGCCGCCACGTAGCGCAGGACCCGCTCTCCGGTCCTGCGGCTTTTCGCCGGAGAATCCCCGCAGAACCTCTCCACAATCCACGCCGTGTCGCCACGTCGCCGACGCATTCAAGAGTCCGCAGCATTTTATCGGATGTGACGTACACCCGCGCAACCAAAAGCGCCGGCTGCAGCACGAGGGCGAGGAAGTGAAAGCGTTTTATGCGCAGTTTCCGTCGGGGACGGAGGTGGGGGAGGACACATGCCCCCACAACTTGCGGAAAATGGCGGGGTCTGTTAGATTCACGGCAAATCCAGAACGCCGGGGAAGGATTTGGGAAAAGTCATTGCGATAGTTAATCAGAAGGGTGGAGTCGGCAAAACCACGACGGCGATCAATTTAGGGGCCTCGCTGGCGCAGCAAGACATGTGGACGCTGATTATCGATTGCGACCCCCAGGCGAATACGACGGGCGGCATGGGATTCCCCCGCGACCCGGCGCGCCGATCGATTTACCACGCCCTGATGCACGACGTACCGCTGCGAAACCTGGTCATGACTTGTGAAGTTGAAGGCTTGCACCTGATCCCCTCGGAGAAAAACCTGGTAGGCGCTCCCGTGGAACTCGTGGATCAACCGGAACGCGAGCAGGTGCTGCGCAAGAAGATGGTCGATCTTCGTAATGAGTTCAATTTCATTCTGCTCGACTGCCCGCCGTCGCTTGATCTTCTGACGCTGAACGCGCTGGTGGCGGCGGACTCGGTCATCGTCCCGGTGCAGTGCGAATATTTTGCCCTGGAGGGCGTCTCTGAACTCGTCGATACCCTGAACCGCGTTCGCCGATCGCACAATCCGCACCTGGCCGTGGAGGGAATCCTGCTGACCATGTACGACGAGCGGACCAATCTTTCGCGCCAGGTGCGCGACGACTTGCGCGAATACTTCGGCGACAAAGTCTTTTCTACGGTCATTCCTCGCAACGTGCGATTGGCAGAGGCGCCGAGTTTCGGCAAGCCGGTTTTTCTCTACGATCCGGAATGCAAGGGCGCCACGAGCTACTTGGATTTGGCCAAGGAGGTCATCAATCATGACGAGGAAGGCGTTGGGGCAGGGCCTTAACGCGCTGCTACGAACCGTCGAGACCAGTCCGGCGGGACTGCTGGAGGTTGCGGTTGACCAGATTGACCCCAACCCCTTCCAGCCCCGTCGCACTTTTTCCGCGGACAAACTGAAGGAGTTGGCAGACTCCATCCGGTCGAGCGGCTTGGTGCAACCGGTGCTGCTGCGTCGTGCCGACGGACGCTACCAACTGATTGCGGGCGAGAGGCGCTGGCGGGCGGCGCGCCAGGCAGGGCTGACAGTGATTCCCGCCGTAGTCCGCGAAATCGGGGATCGCGACGCGTTGGAGTTGGCGCTGACGGAGAACCTGCTGCGCGAGGATCTGAATCCCCTCGAAGCAGCCGAAGGCTATGCGGCCCTGCAACAGAAACACGGACTGAGTCACGAAGAAATCGCTGAGCACCTGGGGCTTGACCGCTCGACGGTTAGCAACACCCTGCGGTTGTTGCGCCTGCCTCCGCAAGTGCAACAAATGCTCGCGGAAGGGGCGATTTCCGCGGGCCACGCGCGGGCGCTGCTGGGGCTCGATTCCGCCGCCGCGCAAGGGCAAATGGCGCTTTTGATCGTGAAGCAGGGATTGTCGGTGCGGCAGGTGGAAAACCTTGTGGCTCTCGGTGAGTCGAAGCCCGAAAAGAAGGCCGATTCGAGCAATGCTCCCAAGCTCGACGCCAACGTGCGCGCGGCGGTGCTGGAAATGGAACGCACCCTCGGCACGCGGGTCAAAGTGCAGGGCGACGAAAAGCGCGGGAAAATCGAGATCAGCTATTTTTCCCCGGAGGACCTGAATCGTATTTACGAATGGATTGTCAAAAGGCAGTAAGTCAGGCCGTGGATCGTGCTTCTTGGCTGGCGGCTAGCGATCGGGGCCTCGCGTTGTGTTGCTTTCAACGAACCACTGCGCTTGGGAGGTCGAAATGGCATTCGGCATGAGCAAACCCGCAGCACGTCGTCGCGAACTTTCGGACTTGCCGGAGGATTGGGTCGGCTGGCTTGAGCCCGGCGTAGAGATGGAAGGAAAGATGAAGGTTTCGGGTGGGCTCATTCGGATGAACGCCCACTTCAAGGGCGAGATTATTTCCGATGGCGCGGTGGTGGTCCACGACCAGGGTGAAGTGGAGGGTGGAATCCAATCTCGAGTGGTGAGCATTACCGGGAAAGTGAAAGGAACCGTTCACGCCAAAGAGCGGTTGGAGATCAAAGAGCACGGTATCCTGCTGGGAGACATCTACACCCCGTGCCTGCTGATCGACCCCGGAGGGTTCTTTGACGGCCAGTGCCATATGCCGCCACCTGAACCTGCCAGCTCAGACCCCGCGCAGGTGGATTCCCCCGAACATGCCTGAGCTGGAGAGCCGAACATTATGGGCGAGCACAGGTGCGGTGAGAATAGGATTAAGTTTGCAGGATCGCGGCGATTTCCGCAATCGCGTGATCAATCTCCTCCTCAGTGTTGTAAAAATGCGGGGAGAGCCGTATCCCGGCGCCGGGGCGGTAATCCACAATCACTTCGCGCCGTAGCAGTTCGTTCAGCACTTCCGGCCCGCGAGGCACATCCAGCGTCACGGTGCCACCGCGTCCCGAGTCGTCGCCGGGTGTGGCCACGCGCCAACCGCGCTTGCGTGCGCCGTCGATGATCCGTTGCGTCAGCACCAGGGAGCGCTCGCGAATCCGCTCGACCCCCACTTGGCGAATGATCTCGACCCCCGGTCGCGCGGCGTAAAATCCGGGGACGGCCGGGGTGCCATTAGCGAAGCGATAAGCGTCGTCGCGATAATCGCCGGGACCGACTTGAAAATCAAAGGGGTGCGGTTGCGCGAACCAGCCGGTGAATGTGGGTTTGAGGCTGTGTGCCAAATCAGGACGCGCGTAGAGGTAAGCCACTCCCGGCCCGCCGCACAACCACTTGAGCACGCCGCCGACCATGAAATCGACGTTCCACCGTTGGGCCTCAACGGGCAGTGCCCCGGCGGACTGGTACGCATCCAGCACCACGTATGCCCCCACACGATGCGCGCGCTCGATGATGGCTTCGACATCCTGCACGCACCCGCTTTTGAAAAGGACATGCGACACCGGCACCACGAGCGTGCGTTCGTCGATTGCTGCGAGCAGATTCTCAATGGGGGCGCACAGTGGGTCCTCATCCGTGCGCACCAGTTCGATTTCCGCACCCCGACTCCGCTGCGCATACCAGAAATACAGGACGGAAGGAAATTCCTTGTCGAGCAGCACCACCTTCCGCCGGAGGCCATCGAAAGCGAAGCAAGAAGCGATGACCGCTTGCGTCTGGGTTACGTTCTGGTGGAGAGAGATGGTTCCCGGCTCTGTCCCCAGAAGCGGCGCCAGGAGGTCTGCGAACTTGAGCGCCATTTCCCACCAAACTTCTTCCCACGCGCGCACACCTCGCGTGGCCCAGGTGTGCGCGTATTCCTGCAATGCACTCTCCACGCCGCGTGGCATCGCCCCGAGGGAATTGCTGATGAGGTACGTGCTGGTTTTGAGAATTGGAAACTCTTCCCGCCAAGCCAACAGATCCTTCATGAAAAAGCTCCTCCGCGATTTTCCCCGAGATTCGGATCATTGGGGCTACGCGCGCTTCCTGGCGTGCCACGCTCCGTACGCCAGAGAAATGAACACTAGCCATGGCACCCCCGCCATCAGCGTGATGCGCAGGCCCGGCGCAAACCAGGTGGAGAGTGTTACCCCAAGCAACCCCGCCAGCGCCAACACGTTCATGATCGGGGAGGCTGGCATGAAATGGGCGGAGGACTCATGACGGCGAATGCGGCGAAAACGTAAATGGGTGATGAGAATCATGATCCACACGTAGAGTCCGGCAAACAGCGAGGTTCCCACCAATGCCAAGTAAGCACGGCCAGGTATGTAATATTCGGCGACCGCCGCCAACCCCATACCGCATCCGGAAGCGGCGAGCGCCCAAATCGGGACGCCTCGGCTCGTTGTGTAACCCAAAGCCTCGGGGGCATAACCTCCCCGCGCCAGCGAGAATATCATACGAGCGGAAAGATAAAGCAGCGCATTGGCGCTGGATAGCGCCGCCGTCAGCACGACGAGATTCATCAGCGAAGGCGCGGCGCTCATGCCCACCGCCTGGAAAGCGCGCACAAACGGGCTGGCATCGAGCCCGGCGACGGGCCAGGGCACCAGCCCGACGAGTATCGTGATGCCGCCGATGTAGAAGAGGCCTAGGCGCCAGAACACGGAGCGCATGGCGCGAGGAATTGAGCGTGCGGGGTCGCGTGCCTCCCCGGCCGCCACAGCCACTTCTTCCACGCCAAAGTAGCTAAAGGCGGCGAGCGAAGTGGCCAGAAAAACTCCGCGCCAGCCGTTGGGGAGGAATCCGCCTTGACCGGTGTAGTTGTGTAACCCGCGGGCTGGGAATGGCCCAAATCCGAAGAGGAGCGCCGCTCCGATGAGAATGAAGGCAACGATCGTCACAACTTTTATCAAGGCCAACCAGAATTCGAACTCGCCAAAGCTTGAAACCGTCCAAGCGTTCACGGCCAGTAGGCTCACTGAGAATGCGCCTACCCACAACCACCCGGGGACGCGGGGGAACCAGTAATGACAGTAAATGGCCGAGGCAACCACCTCGCTTCCCACGGCGATGCTCACCCCTACCCAATAGGAGTAGCGCATGGTAAACCCGGCCCACGGGTGCAGGTAGATTTCCGCATATACGCCAAAGGAGCCCGCTACGGGGTGAACCACTGCCATCTCGGCCAAAGACCACGCGATCACCAGAGCGATGAATCCCCCCAGGGCATATGCAAGAATCACACCGGGGCCGGCAAGGCGCACGGAGACCCCCGAGCCCAGGAAAAAGCCGGTACCCACCGCCCCGCCCAACGCAATCATGCTCACTTGGCGAGGGCTAAGCCGGCGCGCCAGGGTGTCTTCGCGGGCTGTGATCGCACGCGCGTTGGCGGTAACTGAAGCCGGAATTGGTGTGGGTGATGAATGTCCCAAGTCTCAGCCATCGTAACGGCACATCGAGCGCCCGTCAACGAGAACCCTGGCATTACAGCCCGAGGTCGGCGGCGTCCGGGTGGATGGGCGGCAAGGAGATAATGACGGGTCCGAGTTCAGAGTCGATTGCAAGTGCGGAACACTTTCCCGCCCTTGGCATTTCCCCCGCCGGGTGTGTACAATGCAAAATGCGCGTCTCGCGCGGCGTGACCACTGCTCCCGAGAGGCCTCATTCTCATTCCGCTCTTCATCCTCATCGCCCTTGCGATCCTTTTTCTCAGCCACTACTTTGTCTACGCGTCAGCCTTATATTTCTTCGGCCTCATGGCATTCGAGCATCGCGCGGGGTTGGCTCT
Source organism: uncultured Acidobacteriota bacterium (assembly GCA_964501985.1). GTDB lineage: Bacteria > Acidobacteriota > Terriglobia > UBA7540 > UBA7540 > Bog-366. The sequence goes on from CAZCVY010000215.1 coordinate 5,500, forward strand.
GCTGCTCTTCGCCCTTCCACTGAGCTTCATCGCGTCGGCCTTCCTGGCCCATTGGACCGACGGCCTTCTGACTCGCGTCTTCTATTTCTGTTCATCCCTGTGGCTCGGGGTAGGACTCACACTCCTGACCGCATTCACACTTACGTGGGCCGTTTGGGGTGCCGCCGTATTTGTCGGCCGGAGGCCCAACCCGTTGTGGCTCGGACTCGGCGCAGTGGGACTGACGGTTCTTTACTCCACCTACGGTGTCTGGAACGCCTACCACCCGCGCTTGGTGGATCTTAAAGTTCGCGTCAACAACCTCCCGCCAAGTTGGAGGGGCAAGACGCTGGTGCAACTCTCGGACGTGCACCTGGGGCGAATCTTGGGCGCAGACTTCCTCTCTCGCGTCGTGACCAAAGTCAACGCGCAAGATCCCGCGATGGTGTTAATCACCGGTGACCTGTTTGACGGGTCCGACGGCAAGCTCGAGGAATTAGTCGCTCCCCTCAACAAGCTTGTAGCGCCGCAGGGAATCTACTTTGTGACGGGGAACCACGAAACTTACCTCGGGGTGCAGCGTTCATTGGCGGCACTGCGCAATACTCCGGTGAAGGTGCTTGCCGATGAGCGGGTGGTCGTCGATGGACTGCAGGTAATCGGAATCAGCTATCCGGAGCGCGGCCACGCGTTGGGCTTTGCGGAGAAGATGGCCAAGCTTCCTGGTTTCGACCCAGCTTCGCCATCAGTTTTGCTCTACCATAGCCCCACCCAAGTTGCTGAGGCGAAGGCCGCGGGCATCAACCTCCAGCTTTCCGGCCACGTTCATCAAGGCCAAATCTTCCCGCTTCAGTTCATCACCCGGCTTATGTTTGGAAGGTATTACCATGGTTTGCATAATGAAGGGAATTATACCCTCTATACGACGAGTGGCACGGGTCTATGGGGGCCCACGATGCGAACCGGGAACCATCCCGAGATTCCCGTCATTCATTTGGAATAAAGCGCAAGCAGTCCCCACCCTTTTGAGAGGGTTTGGTGACCGTAGTTCCACGCTATCGGCGACCCCATCAATACAGCATCGGATTGCGAGAACGCCCAACCTTTCACCATTCGGACTTTCCTTCCCTTGCGGTGCCGCCCGATTAGGTGTATAGATTCCGCCGGCTAAAGGTCTTCAAGAACTGCCCGCCGCTCCCAACCGGAGAATACTTCCCGAGCAGGTTCCTGGTGATCATCCGATTCGCTTCGAGGGGGTTTTTATGGGTCGTTACACACGTCGTCGTTTCATTCGCCGGGGCATGGAGGGGGCTGCGGGCCTCAGTTTACTGAGTGCGGGAACATGCGCTGCACATCCAGTGTCCGCGTCTCCAGCACTTCCCAGCCCCCCAGGCGGGCCACAAACTGTCAATGCGCATCCAACCGAAATCGTTGTCACCACTACCCCGGTGCGGGAGCACTTCTGTGGCGTGGGGTTTCACGCTGAGATGTTCCTGGACGTGAGTACACCAGACTTCTTCGAGCAGGTTTTGGCCAAGCGCTGGCGCGAGCTGAATCCGCGTTTCGCCCGGCTTTTCCACCGCTGGCAGTCCGGCCACCCGGGTGTGCGCGACGAGCAGGCGCTCGAGGCGATGGCCCGGCAGTTGGTCTTTATGAAGGAAGCCGCGGGCACGGAAATCTACATTACCACCGGCGGGCTGAAAGAAACGGGCAGTGACGAGGAACTCCGCGCGTACGCCCAGGCTGTCGTGAACGATCTCGAATACCTCCTCAACCGTGGTGCATCGAATCTTAAATACTACTGCTGCACAAACGAGCTCTCGTTGGCCGAATGGGGCGATATGCACACCGACATGCCCAAATATAAGACCTACCAGCAGAGCATCTTCGACGAAATCAAGCGGCGAAAGCTGAACATTAAGATGCTGGCCACCGATGCCTCGCCGGTCGAGTACTGGCCCACGCTCGAATGGGCCGCCGAACACATGGACGACATCACGGGGATTTATGGCGGCCACCATTACCTCAATGACTACGAACCCGGCAATCTGGATTTCTATTCGTGGTTCAAAGGGCGTTGTAGCTGGGCAGTCGATCTTGCGCGTTCCAAAGGAAAGGACTTCATCCTCGGTGAATTCGGACCTGCGCAATATCAAGAGTTGAAGTATGGCGTGCGCTGGGACACGTGCCGGTACTTCGGCACTCCCCTCGAGCCTCTGGCCGGCCTGCAGCTTGCCGAGGCCGCGATGGCGGCGATCAATGCGGGTGTCTATGCGCTGAGCTATTGGACGTTTACCGACTATCCGGATGATAAGGGCGGAGATGGGATTAACCAGTGGGGCGTTTTTAAGTGGCTCACCAATGACGGTGTTACGCGTGCTCCCTATTACTCCTTCGGTCTTCTCACGAAGTTCTTTCGCGGCCCCGCCACGGTGTATCACGTCAAAACGGAAGAGGAAAAGCTGCGGGTCGTGGCCATCCAACACGACGATGATAAGACTTGGTCGATCGCCGTCATCAACCGCGACACCCGGGCCGTGCCGCTAAAGCTTGTGCTTCCCGGCTCCAGCCAGCCCGGCGTTTTCCGCAAATACGAGTACGATCCCAAACACGTTCCCGTGACCGAGGACGGCGACCTTCAGGCGCCCTCGGCCAAGCTCTCGTTGCACGAGGGAGCGCTGGCGGACATCGTGGAGGCCGGCACCCTGGCTGTTTATACCACTGCCTATGACGATACGCCGCCGGCTTCCGTGCGCGGACTCGAAGTTGCCCGCGTTCACGACACGCGTGCTTCGGGCGCGTCCGCCGGCGCCAGTCGGTTGCGTTGGACGCCCAATACCGAGCCCGACCTTTGCTACTACCGCATCTATCATCATGGCTCCCGGATTGGCTCGACCGTGGCGAATGAATTCATCGACGCCGGACCCGGCAATGATCGCTCAGAGGGCTATTCGGTTGTAGCGGTGGACCGGTCGGGGAACGCCAGCTCTTGATAACCTTGCGCTGATGTGGTCAGCGGAATCCTTCGATCGCCACAGGTCGCGGAGATGGCGCCTGAGTGTCCAGATGCTCTCGCCTGTTCCTGCGCGCCTCTGTCGCTTTTTCGCTTCCGCATTCCGCTCTTAGCCATTAAACTCTTCCCGATGCGACCCACTGAGTTCATTACCGTATTGCAGAAAGGCCAGGTGGGAGCGGCGTATTTCCTGCGCGGCCCGGATCGTTTCCTTCAGGAGGAATGCCGCAAGGCCGTGGTGAACTCCATTCCGGTGGACTCGCGGCAGTGGTGCCTGGCAGAACTGGAATTCGAGACGGGCCAACTTCCCCATGCGTTCGAGGGCGCCGAGCAGATGCCCATGCTGGGCGGCCACAATTTTCTGCTTATCTCCGACACCGATGATTTCAAGCAAGCTGGGGACGAGGATGTGGAAGCGCTTCGCGCGTATTTGGAGCGCCCCGCCTCATTCTCCACGGTAGTTTTTCTGGCCACGGAACCGGACCGGCGACGGCGCTTCGTCCAGTTGCTGGAAAAAAAGGCGCAGCTTGTGGAGTTGCGTTCCCCGGACCGCCGGGAGGCTGCCGATTGGGTGAAACGATTCCTCCAACACGCGGGGGTGGCGATTGCCGACGGCCTGGCCGAAGAAATCGCCGGGAAGTTTGAAATCAGTCAGGACTCACGCTCCGCGACCGGGCCCTCGGCCGTCAATTTGCTCTGGATGCGCACCGAGCTCGAAAAGCTTCTGACCGCGCGCCCCGACATGAAACGCGTGGAGGCAGCGGATTTAGAGGTGATTGTCGCGTTTCACGAAGAGCACGAGATCGGAAAGCTGCTGCGCGCTATCGGCGAGCGCAAGTGCGGCGTGGCGCTGGCCACGCTGCGGGAGTTGTTGGCGAGTAAGGTGGCGGAAACCCTCATTCTGTGGTGCATTGCCGACCTCTTCCGCCAAGCCCTCCGCGGAGTTTCAAGTTTCGGAAATCGCGGAGGCTGGTCACGCGGGGCGAATCCGTATTCGACCTCCGAGATTGCGCCGCTGACCCAGAAGAACTATCCCCGTGACGAATTGTTACAGGCCATGCGCGCCGTTCGCCGCGCCGATCTGGGGATCAAATCTTCGTGGAAGGACTCTAGGATCTTGCTGGAGTTCCTCGTTTGGCAAATCGTGGTGGGGAAGGAATCCGCCGGAGAAGGAGCGGTAGGTGGAGAGGTCCCACTGCCGACGGAAGGATAGGGATTAGGGTTTAGGGATTGGGGATTAGGGGAGGGAGCTGTGATTCACAGTTACAAGGATCTAGATGTTTGGAAAAGATCCGTGGCCTTAACGACTGATTTATACAAATTGACCGCGCGATTTCCGGGGACAGAGCGATTCGGTCTAAGCTCCCAGATCCAGAGAGCTGCAGTCTCAATCCCTGCCAATCTCGCTGAGGGATGGGGGAGAGGTTCGACGAAGGAGTACGCTCAGTTCGTGACAATTGCCCGCGGATCGTTGATGGAATTGGAAACCCACCTCATCATTGGGTGCAACTTGGGCTTTCTCAACCCTGACGAGTTCCGAGTGGCTTCGGAGGCGATTGAAGAAATCGGCAAGATGCTCAACGGATTGATCCGGGGGTTGAAGTCTCGCCAAGAAGCGGCGTAACTCCGAGCCCCCAACCCCTAACCCCTAATCCCTGCGCTACGCCAGCGCATTGAAGGCGAGCGTCAGCCGCGACTTGTAACGCGCGGCGGTGTTGGTGTGCAGGACGCCTTTGTGGACCGAATGATCGATCAGCGTCAACGTGGGTTTCAGCAACGCCAGCGCACCCGCTTTGTCCTTTGATTTCAATGCGGCGCGGAACTTGCGAATTTGGTTACGCAGCCGCGAAGTATGCACCTGATTCAGCACGGTGCGCTTCTCGGTCTGCTTAATCTGCTTCACTGCGGATTTGTGACTTGCCACGGAAACTCCTTTAGTGCAAAATGCAATTCTTCAATTTAGCAGATTGCTCTCCGAAGCGTCAACGGTGACCACACATGAGTATTCCTCCGATCGGGTCCGACCTGCCCATTCTATTCGATGCGGCGAAGATTGAGGCGCGCATCACGGAACTCGCCGCCGACATTTCCCGCGACTACGAGGGCCGGACTCCGCATCTCGTGGGGGTTCTGAAGGGCGCATGGGTGTTCATGGCGGATATCGTGAGGCATATTTCCATCCATTGTACGGTGGATTTCCTAAGCATTCAAAGCTACGGCTCCGGTACCATGTCCTCGGGGGAAGTGAAAATCACCAAGGACCTCGACGTCAGCATCCAAGGTCGCGATGTGCTGGTCATTGAAGACATCCTCGACACCGGCCGCACCTACAGCTACTTGCAGGAAGTGCTAGGAGCGCACGACCCGGCCAGCCTTAAGCTTGCCGCCTTGCTCGACAAACACTCGCGCCGCATCATCCCCGTCGAAGCGGATTACGTGGGCTTTGAAATCCCCGATGTATTTGTGGTCGGCTATGGCCTGGATTTTGACCAAAAATACCGAAACCTCGCCGACATCCGCCATATCCCTTCGCCGCAGACCTTATTTTCCTTCGAGAAGCCAGCCTGACGAGAAGTTATCAGTTGTCAGTTTTCAGTGGAGCCCGCAAAGTTTTTGCCGGTGCATTTACGCGTAGCCGAAGACTGATGCCTTATTGCTTCAGTCATCAATTTTCAGGGAGGTTTGACTGGCTACTGACAACTAAAGACGGAGAACCGCTGGTGAGTTTCCCCGCCGCGCAAGCTATAATGGCCCTGCGAGTCCTCCGAACCCATGGAAGAATTCTCCACTCCTCTCATGCGCCAGTACAGCGCCATCAAGCAGCGCCACCCCAGCGCCCTGCTGTTCTTTCGCTTGGGCGATTTCTACGAACTGTTTTTTGAAGATGCGGTGGTTGCTGCGAAGGAACTTCAGATCACCCTCACCGCACGCAACAAGGAGAAAGGCACGGCCATTCCCATGTGCGGCGTGCCTTACCACGCGGCCGAGGGATATATCGCCAAGCTGATCCGGCGGGGCTTTCGCGTGGCCATTTGCGACCAGATGGAAGATCCCCGCGCGGCCAAGAAGCTCGTCAAGCGCGAGGTCACGCGCGTGGTGACGCCGGGCACGGCAATCGACTCCCAGGTGCTCGAGCCGCGTGAGAACAACTACCTGGCGTCGGTGGTTCGGCGCGACGGAGCAGCGGGTTTGGCCCTGGTGGACCTTTCCACGGGCGATTTCCGCGCGACGGAATTTTGCGGTGACGAAGCGTTGCCGCGATTGCGGGACGAACTCGACCGCATGCGCCCGAGCGAGCTGTTGCTTGCTTCGGGAACGGCCACTCCCCTCGACGGCCGGGCGGCCGGTAGCACGATGGTTACGCAAACGCCGCTTGACGAGTGGGTGTTCAGCGAGGAGTACGGCGCGCGCCTGCTGCGCGACCATTTCC
>CAZCVY010000216.1:0-11920 GCA_964501985.1 uncultured Acidobacteriota bacterium
CAATATTTAGTATAGTCAACTTAGGATGAATATCACCGTCATCGTGTGCACTTATAACCGCTGCCAGACCTTGGCCAAGGCTCTGGATAATATCGCTGCCCAAAATGTCCCCGAGACGGTCAAATGGGAAGTCCTGGTTGTAGACAATAATTCGAGTGATCAGACCCGTGAAGTGGTGGAGAGCATTTGCCTCCACGACCCCGCTCACTTCAGGTATTTGTGTGAGCCAGAGCAGGGCCTTTCCTACGCCCGTAATACTGGGATTCGAAATGCACAGGGCGATATACTGGTTTTTACCGACGACGACGCCATAGTTGAGCCTGACTGGCTGTGGAATCTAACCTCAGCGCTGCAGGGTGGAGAATGGGCAGGAGCGGGGGGACGCATCATTCCGGTGTGGGCCAAAGCGATTCCTAGCTGGCTGTCCACCGACGACCCTCGAACCATGGGGCCGTTTGTGGCATTCGATCCGGCCACGGGAGCTGGGCCCCTTACGCGTCCACCCTACGGGGCCAACATGGCCTTTCGCCGCGAAGCGTTCGAAAAATACGGCGGCTTTCGGGTCGATCTCGGTCGCACCGCCAGCAACTTGCAAGGACGCGAGGACATCGAGTTCGCTAACCGGCTGCTTGGCGGGGGCGAGCGGCTGCGATATGAGCCGTGTGCGGTGGTACATCACCCGGTGTCGGAGTCCCGAATGACGAAGGGGTATGTGCTGAGGTGGTGGTATTGGTACGGTCGCTCGGAGGTAGCGGATTTGGGCCCACCGTCCGACATGGGGTGGCTTCTCAGCGGTGTTCCGGTCAAACTCGTCCGCAGGTTGGTGAGGTGGACGCTGCAATGGTTGATTTCGATCGGAGCGCCAGACCGTTTTTCGTGCAGGCGAAACGTGTGGCACCTCGCCGGGACCATCGTGGCTTGCTACCAATGGGAGCGGCGCCCAAAAGCGCAGCCCGCCGCGGCTGACGGGATCGCCGGCGCGCATCCCGAGGGGAAGCCGCGCCAAGCCGGCACCCCAAGCTAATTCTCACGCTACTTCCTTCCCATAAAAATTGGTCCAAGAAGCATGTCGTTCGATCGCCCGCAAGGCCGACCAAAGATTCTATTTGTGACCTCCCACTGGCCCCTGGCAGCGGCCTACGGTGCGCAGCAGCGCGTGCTGAATGTTGGAAGACTGTTGAGCCGCTTTGGGGATGTAGCCTTCGTGATCGTGCCCACCGAGGTGGAAGACGAAGAAACGGTGCGGCGAACCAAGGGCGAATTCGACGTTCGCAGAGTCGTACGCCCTGTGCCCGACCCGTTGGGTCGGTCCCGCAGCCGACTTCCTGACAGGCTCCGCCACGAGTTTGACCCGTCTTACATGGCAACCGACCCTTATGTTGTTACCGAATCTGATCGCAAGGGTCTGCAGGAATTGATTCAACAGCATCAACTTGTCTGGGTTCACACCATCAGGACGGCCCATTGGTTTCGGATGGACCGTTGGCCCCATTCCGTGTTGGATGTGGATGATCTGCCGAGCCGCGAGTACCAGTCGAAGGCAAAGTCCGGTGCCAATCCGCTAAGGCAGTTGTTGGACCTCCGAATGTGGTGGATCTGGCGGAGGCGGGAGCGGGTCCTCCCAAAGAGATTCGACGTTCTCACGGTCTGCAGCGAAGACGACCGAAGCTACCTGGGCAGGCCAGAGCAGATCTATGTCATCCCCAATGGTGCGCATCCTCTGGCGGCCCACGCTCGCGCCCTTGCGGCGCCGCCGAGGATTGGCCTAATCGGGAACTGCACATTCACGCCCAACGAAGAAGGGCTCAAGTGGTTCATCCGTGATGTTTGGCCTACGATCAAGCTCGAATTCCCCCATGCCCACCTTCGGCTCGTGGGCCGCGGAAGCAAAGGTTATCTGACTAAACTGGGTCCCGACATCACGGGGCTGGGTTGGCTCGAGGATCCGGCGCACGAAATTGCATCCTGGTCTGCCATGATTGTCCCCATCAAAGTCGGTGCTGGCACGCGAGTAAAAGTGGCGGAAGGATTTGCGAGGAAATGTCCGGTTGTGGCGACCCCGGTCGGCGCTTTTGGATACGACGTGGAGAACAGAAGAGAGCTTCTTCTGGCGAACCGTGCGGACGAGTTTGCCTCGGCGTGCGCCCAACTGCTGAGGAACCCAGCACTGGGTGAGGCCCTTGCAGAGAGAGCCCACAAGCGCTTTCTTGAGCGATGGACATGGGATTCATCGGAGAGCACTGTTGGTGCGATCGTTCAGGAATGCCTCGCAAGAAGCAAGCGTGCTCAAAATTGCTGACGGAGTTGGCTCTGCGTTGGGACCCGGCGGCCATTGTCGATTATGCAACGCCCGAGAGCCGGTTTCAGAAGAGAAACTTCCATTCCCAGACCGAATTGTGCACAGCCCGACGTTATTGCGGAATGCGAAGTCTCTTAGAAGTGACAGCGTCTTCCTAGACCGAGGGCAGCGCGGCTTGATCTTCCCACGCCCTGTATTCGGACATTTTGCGCGAACGCGGCAACATCTTGAAAACAAAGGGCGTTGGAACGCGGTTCTTCCGCTCCCACATCCGTCAACACACTGAAAAACAATCCGCTTACAATAAAACGTAACGATGCGGAGCTGGTATGCAAAATGCATGTGCTATCAGGCATTAAATCGTTGTTGAGAGTCGGAGGATGTACCGGTAGTCGGTGAACCCGAACCGAGGGGGGTGAGTCTATGTCCAAGGGCAAGGAAGGGATGCCGGAGAGTTGGCTTGTCCTTGTGTATGACACTTTAAAGCAGCTTGACCCAGGCATGCAGGCCGCGTTCCTGCAGAAGTTTCTCCAGAGCCTCGTGGGCCGACAAGTCTCGGAGGAGGAAAGCGTAAATCACTGGGAAGCGATCCTGGCCCGCCGAAGTCAATTGATTGAGAAGCTTGGCCGGGAGGTGAAACTTGGCACCGCGGTGGTGGATTACTTTGAGGAGCTGAGCATCCTGCGGACTCCCGTCCTTTTGGAGTACGACGATCTCAAGAAGCTGCGTCACAACGCCGCGACCGATCCCCTGACCGGCCTGAACAATCGCCGCATGTTTGAGGAGTACCTGGACCAGGAGATCGACCGCTCCACGCGCTATAAGTCGACGTTTGCCCTGCTTCTATTTGACCTGCGGAAATTCAAGAGCGTGAACGATTCCTTCGGTCATGCCGCGGGGGATGCGATCCTGCGCAGCGTCGCCCGCGCCAGCCTTGCCACCATCCGCGGATCTGACATTTCGTGCCGGATCGGCGGGGACGAATTTGCGCTCCTTCTTCCCCAAGGCGACCGAGTTGGGACCGAGGTGCTCGCCGAACGCATCTCGCGGAAATTCGAAGAGTACGCTCGGTCCCTTGCCCCTGGCGTGCCGGTGGGGATTGACTACGGAATTGCCATCTTTCCTGAGGATGGAAAGGACGCGGCCAGCCTTTGCGAGGCCGCCGACCGCAGGCTCTACGCCAGCAAACATCAAGCCCACGGCCCGTCACCAACACTCGTCATTGCACCCCCTACAAGTGCGCCGAGAATCGAGCTTGCATCGCGCCCCGCCCCGGTTGAACAAAGCGCCCAACACAATCATCCCTTTCTCTATCCGCCTGCGTCTGCGGCCAACGCTCTGACGGAAGAAGGAAATCAGATTTCTCCCAGCCGCCCCGACGGAAGAAGGTTTGAGCGGGTGCGGCTGAAGGGATCCCCTGGACTGGGCATTGTGCAGACGGAGGGGAGGAGCAGCACCGTCGAGGTTTTGGACACTAGCCTTGGGGGAGTCTGCCTCCTGGTCGACCAAGCCGATTTGCCCGAAACCTTTAAGGCGCTCTTGCAGGCGCCCTTGATTCCGGGTGGCGAGTTAACCTTGCTGCGTATTTACTCCCTAGCCCTTCCAGAGGGAAAGCGCCGGGTTGGTTGCGCCCTCATTTCCGTGTCGGACCTGAGCCTGGCATCATAATCGAGGCTGGAGGCAAGGGTTCAATACTGCGGTGCAATATCGCCTCGCGATGGTTTAAAATGGGTCACGGCCGTTTCTCTTAAACTCGGGAACTGAATCCGCATGAGTGCAAGCTGTATCGATTTGTTTTCCTTGTCCCATAAAACGATTTTGGTCACGGGAGGAACCCGCGGGATCGGCCGGGCCATTTCACTCCGCTTCGCGCGAGCGGGCGCTGCGGTCATCGCGAATTATCTCCGCGACGAAAAGTCCGCCGAACAATTGAAAGCCCTCGCTGGAGAGGAGGGATTGACCCTAGCGCTGTGCCGTGCGGATCTGACCAACCCAAGAGGCCTGGAAATGGTGGAGCGCTCGCTGCCAGAGGGAAATTCGCAGCTTTCGGGGTTGGTCCATTGTGCTGCCACCGGGGCCCACCGCACCATCGCGGATCTGACCGAGCGCCAATTCGACTGGACCTTTAACCTGAATGTCCGGGCCTTTTTCAATTTGGTCAAGCTGCTCCTGCCGCGGTTTTCCAGCGGTTCGAGCATCGTTGCGGTCAGTTCCTGGGGAGCCCAGCGTGCCCTGCCGGACTATTCCCTGGTAGGATCGTCCAAGGGCGCGCTGGAGGCGCTGGCGCGGCACCTGGCCGCAGAACTGGCGCCACGCGGCATCCGCGTCAACATCCTAACCGCCGGGGCAGTGCTCACCGATGCCTGGAAGGCGATGCCCAACAGCGAGGCGCGCATCGCTGAAACCCTCCGGCGTACCCCCGCCGGGCGCTTGGCCACGGCTGAAGAAGTTGCCTGCGGGGCGCAATTCCTATGCTCCGATGCAGCCTCAGCGGTCATTGGCCATACCCTGGTTCTCGATAATGGCGCGGGAATCATGACGTAGCGCCGGCTTCCCGCCGGCACCGGAGCCCGCCCAAATAGCGTTACGCCTGATTTTATGAACCGAAATACTCTGCTATTATTAGGCAAGCTCTGCGAAGGGGGAGATAATTTGAGTAGTTAGCCCCCCAATTGCATATCCTAAAGAATAGCCGACCACGGCCTTTCCGCGACGGAGCGATCAGGCAGCAGAGGGCAGTTAGAATAATGTACGAAAGGGGCCAATGAGCGATTCGGATTACATCTTAGGCAAAATCCGGGAGGCCTTTCAAACCACCTTTGACATCAACCCGGAACTGGTATCGATGGAGACTCAAGCCAGCGACATCCCCGGTTGGGATTCTGTCGGGCACTTGTCTCTTGCCAGCAACTTGGAGCAGGTCTTCGAGATCAGCTTGGATGTAGATGATCTGATGGAAATGGAAAGTGTTCGCGAGATCGTGAGCATCGTGACAACAAAACTCGCCAAGAAAGTGTGAAGTGAAAGCCACCGCCAATGGGAATTTTGCCGGGCGGCTGGTAGAGCGCCTGGGGCCGCGTTCATGCCTCATTGATGCCGCCACAGGGCACACCGTGGGTCCGGAAGAATTGCCGCGGCTGATTCGAGCGTACGCAGCCTCCCTGCGATCCGCTGGACTGAGGCCGGGCGATCGAGTTTTGATCGGTTGTTCGGTGACTTCCTCCAGCGCACTCGTTTACTTGGGAGCTTTGTACGCGGGTCTGGTGGCGGTGCCGGTTGACGACCGCACGCTAAGAGCGTCCTCGGCGATGCTCCTGAAGGCAACTGCCGCCAAAGCCGTTTGGACCGAGGGAGCTTTTGGAGGAGTTCCCAAAGGATCGACCATGTTCCTGCAGGGGGACTTGGCCAAGGAGGCCCCCCCGGCGACACCGCCGGCGGCGCGAGTCGCTTCTGACCTGGCAGCGTTGATGGCAACGTCCGGGTCCACCGGCGCTCCAAGGTTCGTCATGGTGAGCCATGGGAACCTGATCGCCAATACTGAGGCCATCATCCGCAGTCAAAGTTTGTCCTGCGATGAACGCGCCATGCTCATCCTGCCGCTGAGCTACTGCTTTGGCGCAAGCGTGTTGCACACACACCTGTACCAAGGCGGAGGGGTCGTTTTCGACCGCCGTTTCATGTTCCCGGACAAAGTGCTTCATGCCATCGGCAAATACACGTGCACCACTTTCGCCGGCGTCCCCACCGCCTATCACGTTCTCCTGCGCCGTTCGCATATCCGCTCCATCAAAATGGCCAGCTTACGGCGATTCCTACAGGCCGGAGGCCCTCTGGCCCCGCAACGTATTGCCGAGATGCGGGCGGCGGTCCCGAAGCCACAGCTCTATGTGATGTACGGTCAAACCGAGGCGACCGCGCGCATATCCTGCCTTGAACCCGAGCATTTGGACGAGAAGCTGGGCAGTGCTGGGCGTCCTTTGGATAATCTGACGGTGCGTATCACCGATGAGGAAGGTAAGGCCCTCCCACCCGGCCAAATCGGTGAGATCTGTGTCAAAGGCCCTTCCATCACCTTGGGCTATCTTGATGAGCCCGAAGACACCCTTCGCGTCTTCAACCATGGCTGGCTGCGAACGGGCGATTTGGGCCACCTGGACGCCGATGGGTATATCTGGATTGACGGCCGCAAGGGTGCATTTCTCAAGATGCGGGGAGTGCGCGTAGGCTTTGCCGAGGTCGAACGAAGGGTGGCGGCTGTTCCTGGCGTTTACGAATGTGCGGCTACCGCGGTCCCGCACCCCGAGGCGGGTGAGGCGCTGGTTTTGTATATCGTCCCGGACAAGGGAGCCAGCGAGGTCATTAATCCGATTCGCCGCACCCTGCCCGTACACTGGACGGTCGATTCGATACAAATCGTTTCGGAAATACCCAAGACAGCAAGCGGCAAGATTTCGCGAACTTCCCTTTCAACGAATGGAAATGGAACCTTTGGATGACATTGGGACGAGGATCGACCGGTTGCTCGCCGTACCACCTTATTCCCTGCCCCGTGACGAGCAGCAAGCGGCGCTCCTGGGACTGCTGAAGGACGAACTGGATTACGCTGGCCACAGGAATCCTGCGGTCCGGAGTTACTTTCAGCACTGGCCCGTCAGCGTGCGTTCGGCAGACAAGATTGCCGATCTGCCCTTTTTGCCGGTGGGACTCCTGAAAGCGCAACCCCCTCTGTCCTTGGTGGAGCCGCAAGAGATTAAGAGGATCCTGGCGTCAAGCTCCACGACGGGGCAAATGCCGAGCAGGATTGCTCTGGACTCGCCGACAGCGAGGCGGATGACCAAAGCGGTGGTTGCCATCACCCAAGACTTTATCGGTTCGGCCCGCCGGCCTTATCTGGTTGTCGATGTGCCCAGCTCGACGGAAGTGGGATCGGAGTTGGGCGCCCGGGGCGCTGCCATCCGCGGCCTTCAGCCCTTTGCCAGCGAGGTGACTTATTGCCTGAAACCCGATGAGGATGGGAATCTCACCCTCGAGTGGGACAAGCTGCGCCATTTTGCCGAACGAAAAGGCACGTCTCCGGTGCTGGTTTATGGTTTCACCTATATTCTTTGGAAGTACTTAGTTAAACCATTGCTTGAAGATAATATCAGCTTCGGAATGTCCGGAGTACACATCCTGCACAGCGGCGGGTGGAAGCTGCTCCAGGACGAAGCCGTCGACAAGAAATCGTTCAACGAAGGGGTGGCCCGCGTTTTTGGGTGCCGCCCGGACCGGGTGATCGATTTCTACGGCATGGTGGAGAACGTCGGCGTAATCTATCCTGATTGCCGCGAAGGCAACAAGCATGTTCCGGCGTTTGCCGATGTTCTGGTGCGCGATCCTCTGACGCTTCGCCCGGTTCGCGAAGGCGAGCGGGGAATCGTTCAGGTGTGCAGCGTGCTGCCGACGAGCTTCCCGGGGCACCTGCTTCTGACCGAGGACATCGCCGAGATCGTGGCTTACGACGGTTGCCGTTGCGGCAGACGGGGAACCTGCTTCCGGTTTGTTGGGCGAGTCCCGAAGGCGGAAATACGCGGCTGCGGGAATATCGAACGGAAAAGACAACTGGCTGCCTAAGCCCCGGATACCCTCATGAGTGAGATCGTCCACGTCGTCGACTCCGCTGGCGAGGTCCGAGCCTTGGCGACGGAGCTTCGTGCTGCCCTTGCCGGGCCCGAGATCAGCACGAGCACGGTCCTGGATGGATTCGAGGCATGGGCGACGGCTCTGGGGGAAGAGGAAACTGCCGGAATCCCCGGAGTCCCATTCCTGCGGATGTGGTTAAGGCGCGGGACTCTTGAACCCATCATCGCGCGGGAATTGGGAAGCAGCGCGCTTTGCGGCGGGTGGACGGAGGACGGCCGCGCCCGCCTCAAACCCTTTCCCCTGGGCATCGTCGGCCACTGGCCCGCGGGGAACATTGAAATCCAGCCGGTCCTCTCGATGACCTGCGCCCTGCTGGGAGGCAATGCTTCGCTCGTACGCGTACCGTCAGGCCTGGTTGAGCCCACCAAAATGATCATGCAAAAGCTGGAGCAGACTGACACCCGCGCGCTCGCGGGCCGCGTGCGGATGCTCGCGTTCGATCATACGCGGCGGGATTTGCACGAGGCGGTGGCTCGATCTGTCGACGGGGCGATGGCATGGGGCGGCGAGGAAGCAGTTTTACAAGTACGCAGCCTGCCTTTTCCGCACTGGGGGAGGCTCGCGATCTTCGGGCCAAGGATCTCCATCGCGGCGATGGACAGGGATTCCTGGTCGGCCCCCCGGGAGCAGGAGTCCTGGTGCAAGCGGATCGCTCGGGACGTCTGGCAGTTTGACCAGCAAGCGTGTTCATCCCCGCAAGTTCTCTTCCTGGAAAAGAAGGCGGGTTGTTCGCCGTGGGATTTTGTAGAGTCGCTACGGAAAGCCTTCGAATCGGAGAACCGGCTCCACCCAAGAAGGGAAATCCAAGCTGCACTGACCACAGCAATATGCCAGGCGCGCGCCTCCTGGTTGTTGGACAGTGCCGCGAAGCGTGCGGTCTTTCCGCCGGGCCCGGACTGGACAATCCTTTTGGGAAGCGGGTCGGAGATTCCCAAGCCCACCCAGGGCAAGACGCTGACCGTCCTGGAAGTTGACGACCTGCTGGACCCCCTGGAAAAACTCGATGGAAGTGTGCAAACCCTCGGGCTGGCCATGGCGGACCCGGCGCGCGAGGAATCACTCGCGGCGGTCGCGGCGAGAAGAGGTGTTGACAGAATCGTAAAGCTGGGGCGCATGCACGTCTTTGCCCCACCTTGGGATGGAGTTGATTTGATCCGGCCTATGGTCCGAATTGTCCGCTACGTGAGTTCGACCAGTTGAACACGCCCCGAAAGATTGGATGAATCATGTCGGATGCTAAAGCATTCCTTCGAAGCCTGGAGGCGAATGCCAGGATGTTTGCTCCCGCCGCCCGCGCCACCTTCGAGGCGAATGAAGAACTCTGCTCCTGGATGTTGAACCCGCTCGCCCGCTGGGCTGAATCAGCCTACGGTGACCGCGCCTTTGCCGATGCCGCGAAGGGTTATGCCAAGTATTGCATGGGCGTATGGAAGTCCCAACAACTCTACGAGAAGAACGGCCGGTATACACCCGAAAGCATGCCGGAGATCATCGCGGAGGTTTACGAGGACGAAGGCTACATGGTTCCGTACATGTGGGCCGCGATTTTGATTTATCCCTTCTGGCCTTCCATGGTCAACCACATCGCGTTATACCGGGACGATTTCTTGAAGTCGGTGCCGACCGGGGGGAATGTGCTGGAGCTGGCCTCCGGCCATGGAGTGCTGAGCCTGCTGGCAGCCGAAACCAGGCCGGACCTCCGCTTGAAAGGCTTCGACATCAGTCCACCGGCGGTCGCGGTGGCCAATCGGCTTCTCGAGGTTTCCGGTCATGGTCAGCAGGTTAGTTTTGAGGTCAAGGATGCCCTGAACTTAAAGTCCACGGAGAGCCCCAAAGCATATCAGGGGATCATTGCCGCCATGCTGGCCGAGCATTTGTCGGACCCCCGCCCTTTGTTCGCCGTCATGGCGCATCATCTCGCCGAGGATGGGCTGATCTTTTTCAGCACTGCTTTGGAATCAGCTCAACGGGACCACACGTTCGAGTTTCATCAAGAAAGCGAACCCATCCGGATGGCGGAGGAAGCAGGCCTTCGAGTCACCCGATTAATCTGTGACGCCGGCACTTCTACTCCGGGCGGCCGTTTTCTTCCCCGTGCGTTGGGCATGGTGCTGCGCAGGCGGTGACTACTCCCGACGTAACAAACACGACGTAGCGCGGGCATCTTGCCCGCTGGCGCGGGAGCGTCCCGCTCCCGCCCGCGCTACTTCCCCTCTTTTAAACGATTACTTATGACTATGACCTTTGAAGAAGTAAAAGCCCATCTCAAGCAGCGATTCCCGTTCATCATGGTGGACAGGGTCTTGGAGTTGGAACCCGGGACCCGCATCAAAACCCTCAAGAACGTCGCCGGCAACGAGATTCAATTCCTTGGACACTTCCCGAGTTATGCGATAATGCCAGGAACCTCAATCATTGAAGCCCTTGGGCAGAGCGCGTCCATTCTGTTTAGCCACACCACGGGAAAAGGCATGGACCCAAGGGAGTTCATGGCGCTGGCCGCCGTAAACGATATGCGGTTCCTGGTGCCAGTGCTGCCGGGCCATACTTTGATCATGGAGGTTCGAATCATCAAGATGACGGAAGATGCAGCGCTAGTTGAGGGAATCGCCAGCGTGGAGGATACCATCGTGACACGGGGAAAGCTGAGCTTTGCCCGGATGTCGATGTAAAGATCAGCAACTGCGTACGGAATTTATCATTGAACTTCGCCCCGGGTGCCGAATGAGAAATATCGAAATTGTCGCCTACACTCAACAAGACCTGAAGCGACTTCTGGCGGATGAGCAATTTTGGGCGCAACCACACCTGCCGATCACAAAACGCCGGGCCCTCTCCTACCTTTCAAATCCGCGGGCCGAAGACAGTGACACAATCCTGGTTACGGCACTCAATAAGGGCCGAATGGTGGCGTACATTGGCGTTTTGCCTGACGTGCTGAGGAATGATCACCACGAGCTCATGAGGTTTGGATGGACGACGACGTGGTGGGTTGAAGCGGGAAGTGCTTATAAGGCTTCAGCGTCCATGATCTTGTTTGCCGCGATGCGGAAATACGCCAATAGAATAGCGGGTTCGAACCCCTCCGATGACGCGGAACGGGTCTGGGTGGCGACAAAACTGTTCCGCGAGTGTGCCAGGTTTGACCGCCTATACTTCATCATGGCGCCTCCGCCTTCCATTGGATTTCTGAGCCCGCCCGTCAGGTGGATGAGCGGGGCCAAGAACCGGATGATTTTTCACCGGAAGCTGCAGGACCGCCGATTGGAGATTCGAACCGTCGGTACCTTTGACGAGCCTTTCGAGTCATTCGTCAACACTCGAGCCCTGGGCGACCCACTGGCTCGCGATACCGGATACTGGAATTGGGTTCTGAACTTCCCGTGGATGTCGACGAGCGCTGAGGACGAGGCAGCGCAAAAGAATTACGCCTTCTCCGTGTTTGCCAAAGACTTCCGGCAAATTCCCCTGCTGGTCATCCGGCAGGGCACGGTCATCGCCTTCATTGTCATGACGCTCCGCGAGGGCCGTTTAACACTGAAGTATGCCGATTATGACCCCGGCGACGCGGTCGACGTTGCTACGGCTTTGCAGGTGGCCGTCACCGACGTCAATCCCTGGCTGTTCATCTGCCCGGATTCTGAGCTCAGTACGATACTCAAAGGGCTTCTGCCCTTCTATCTCGCGAGGCACAAGAAGAGTTCGGCAATCTACGCGGCGAAGGAGCTTCCGCTTTCGATCGGACGCCACCCCCATTGGGGGACTGGGGACAAGATCTTTACCTGATCAACGCTGCGAAGCTTTGGAGTGCGGCAGCTTGCTGCCGCTTTCTTATCTGCCAGCTTGCTGGCGGCCATTTTTTCATTCCGCTTGGCGGATGGGCGCGGTTGCGAAATCCCGCGAGCAACCTCGCGGGGAGGAAAGCGGCAGCAAGCTGCC
>CAZCVY010000217.1:0-11839 GCA_964501985.1 uncultured Acidobacteriota bacterium
GTGTTCAGGCGCACGGTGGGGTAGCGGTGGCCGATCTCAATGTGCTCGTCCATCATCCCCTGCCGCGCGTGTTTGGTGAGGCGATACCACGCTTTGCTTTTGACGAAGGGGTATACAAAGAGATAACGGAATTGCCCGGGGATCAGCTTCAGCCGCGTGCCTTCCTGCCCGGCGTGCGTGTGCTTGCCGACATAGACGGAGCGCTTGGTCATCGACAAAAACGAATAGGGAGTGGTCATGTAGTTGCCCAACTCGGTCTCGAGCAGCTTCGCCATCATCTCCTGAAACTTCAGCAGGTCGAAGCCAATGCGCCACAGCATGAAGTCGCAATCGCCGCGCACTCCGATCATCGAGTAAGCGATGGTCATCACATCCTGGTCGTAGCTTTTGACCACGTCGATGAACTGGCACTTGCCACGCTTGCGGTCTTCTGCCGGCAGCCGTCGCCACGCGGGGTCGACTTTATAGAATCCGAAATTTACGTATTGACGGCGGTCGTCGCCGCTTGCCGCTTCCGGGGGTTTGTGTTCACTCAAGACAATACTCCTCAAGGGTTGATTCGGAAACTCGATCAGTTGTGAGTCCTGATGAAGTTTCAATATAACATGAAACGTCGCGCGAGGACGTAGCGCGGGCGTCCCGCCCGCTGTGGCGAAGGCATCCTGCCCTCGCTATTGGCGCGAGCGGGACGCTCCCGCGACAGCGGACGGGACGTCCGCGCTACATCCGCCGTGCGCATGCGCGCTCCTGAAGGCAGGCATTGGTTCTGATGCGACAACTTCGAAGAAGAAATCGTCACACTCATGGTCATCAAGAGGCCGGGATGGTCACGGCACTAACACCACCGGCGCCCTCCAGAACGCTGCTTTCTGCCCCGCGGGGTCGAGCACCGTCACCTGGCAGTTATAGTCGCCCGGCGGAAGCTGCTTGATCGCGATGCTGAAGCTGAGGGGCATGGTCTTGAGCCGGTTGTTCACGCCCGTGGTCACCTCCAACGGCTGGGTCTCGAACGCTTTGGTTTGGGCGCGATAGAAACTCACGTAGGCGACGAGCGGTTGAGTGCTTGCCGCGGCCGGCTCGTAGGCCTGAAGGTAGATGTACATGTCCCGGCTTTTGCTGAACACGCGCGTGACGCTGGGAATCAGCTTCTGCCCGTCCTGCACCAACGGGTTGGCCGACTCTTCCCGGTCCTTGGCCTTGATCGCGTTGTAGAGAGCATCCTTCAGCTCGATGCGCTGGCTGCTGAGAACCACGGAGCTGATGGGAATTCGCTTCTCCTCCTTGTTCAGATTGGGAATGACGAACGTGGTTTCATACGTTCCGATTCTGCCCGTTTCGTCGTCGCGGGCGAGAAACTTGATCGTGTACTTTCCGGGAAGAATGGTGAAGCCCGCGTCGTATTCAATCGGGCGCTTGGCCAATTCGAGCGCCGTGGCGTCGCTCAGCCTGATGTTCACCTTATCGCGGACGTTAGTGACGGTCGAGCCGTAGCTGTCCTTGATCTCGCCGATGAAGTCGATCAGGGTGTGCTCGGCACCGCCGCGTTTGGCCAGAGCCAGCTCGCGGCCAGGAATCTTCGCGACGACGGGAACGAAGTATTCGGCCCGATTCAACTGGAAGTAATCAACCTCCATGGCGATGGTGAGGTCGCTGATCGGGTCTTCGAGCATCAAGGCGTCTTCAAGCTGGCGTTCCTTGTCGGCGGCGGTGAATTTGTTAAAGGTCTTGCCGGCATAATAGCCCTGGCGATAATCGAGATTCGCGAAGAGATCCCCGTTGAGCGAAATCTTGATGCGCCGGAACTTTCCGTCCTGTGCCGTGAACGTTGTATAATACCCGATGATGTAATAGCTCGATACGGAATCCTGCGCCTGCACAATACCCTTCGCCAGATCGTTATAATCGAGCAGGGCCTTTCCACCGGTATCGCCTGCGAGCGCGTAGAGGGTGTCTTGCGATTGCTGGAAGTTGCCCGTAAGCGCCAGCGCCGCGGCTCCGGAGTACATTCCGATGTTGCCCTGCGACCCTTGAGTGGCGTCGCCGAGGGGGGCCTGGGCAACCAAGCCGCGCGCGTCAATGGGCCAAAAGGAAACGCCCGCCCGGATGGCGGAATCGATGGTCGCGTGGAGCTGCGCCTGGTTGTCGAGTCCGTTCAACCTCAGACCGCTGGCGAAGTAGACCAGCAGTTTCTTTTCGCTGAGCTGGCCCAACATTTTCGCGGCCGTCTGGAGCGCGGCCAACTGGCGATCGGTGTTGAAGATGTTGAACTCGCTATCGTCCTGGCCAAAGGCCGAGCCGATGTCGGAGGTGCTGGCGTCGCTCGCGGATTCGCCGTAGCCCTGGCCTTCTCCCACAATCATGGTTTGGATGATGCTCAGCAGGCGATTGCGATCGTCAGTGAAATCCTGGAGGACATCCACCGAGCCGCCCGAGTATCGCAGGATGGCAACGCGGTCCGCCGCGGTCATCTCGGTGCGGATGAATTTCTTCGCCGCGCCCAGCGCGCGCAACTGGTCCGCGGGCGGCATCGCCGTCATATCGAAGTACAGCGCCAGCAGGCGGCGGTCGTTGTATCGAAGTTTCCCGGGAGTTTCGGTGGTAATCCGGGTTCGGGAAAGCTTGTCGTAGATCGTGATGTTTTCGGGCTCCCGTGGAGCAGGGGGCGTAGCGAGCGGAGTCTGCGGAAGCTTCTGGGGTTCGCAGAAACTGATGGTCTGCGGCACTCCGTTCTCGGTCAGCGTGAAGTCTTTCGCGGACAAGCCTTCAATCGGATTTCCTTTTTTGTCCTTCACCTCGACCGCTTCCACCACAAGCTGCGTGCTCACACGGATTGTGCCGGTGCCGGTGGTCTCAGGGGTCGCGTTCTGCCCCACCTGCTGGGCCGCGGCAGTCAGCGCAATCAAGAAAAGCAGCAGTAGTCCACGCAAAGGGGTAAAGCTCGCAAAGGGAAAAGAGGGCTCCTTCCAATTAGGGCTTTGCGCCTTTGCGTCTTTGCGTGAGACAGCTTGTCTGTTCAGTTCCATCGCTCAAAACCTCAAACGCAAAGTGGCTTGCAAGCTGCGCATGGCATTGGCCGCGTTAGGCAATCCGAATTGCGCGCTGTTGACCGTCGTGTTCCAAGTGGTGAACGTGACGTGGTTGAGCAGGTTGCTCGAGTCGATGCGAAAATCGAGATTGAGGCGGCCGCCGAGCCGGAAAGTCCGCGCCATAGAGGTATTCAACGTGAATTCGGCCGGCCCGATAATCGAGTCTCTTCCGGCGTTGCCCCACTGGCCCGCGAGCGGCGCCGTGTAAGCCGCCGGATTCAAAAACAAATCGGAGGGGGCCGCGTAGAGTGGCGCGCCCGTGTAGTCCGGCCGGATGCTCCCCGTCACGCCAGTGTCCGGAACGGCAGCAAGATATACCGGCGTTTCCGGCAAGCCGCTGCCGGCGGTGATCTGGGTCAGCACGGTCCACTCTTTGAAGAGCGTGCCCCTCCAGCCGCCCAGCAGAGTTTCTCCGCGGAGCCCCATGCCGGTGGTGTACTGCGCCTGCACGTTCAGCAGGTGGCGCTGATCGAATGTCGAGAGTCCGCGCTCGCCCTCGAGGTTCAGCCAGTTCTGCGCGATCGTCGGGGATGTCGGTCCGGAGTTCTGGGTTGTGGTGATCGCCAATCCTCCACCCGAAGACGAATTTCCCGGCGTGGAAATTTGTGTGACAGGAGCCGCACCCTGTCCCCCCAAGGCGGAATCATCATCGATGGATTTCGAATACGTGTACTGGAGGGTCGCGGTGAGTCCGTTGTGCAGCCTTCGCCGCAACTGGACCTGCGCCGCCTGGCGAGCGGAATTGCCGTTCGAGGCGAGATAAGCAAATCCCACGGGACAAGTCGGGCAGAGGTCCGCGGCGCCGATGGGATAAGTATTCGGCAGAAATTCCTGCACGCCGCGCGTGCCCTTGGTTCCCAGGTACGTTGCCGTCAATTGCAGCGAGCCCGGCAGGTCGCGCTGAAGCGAGGCCTGCCAGTTCTGCGCGTAGCCAACGCGGAAATTCGGATCGACGGCGTAGAGGTCCGACGTGACCGAGGAGCACGGGCTGAATCCATTCGCGAGGGTGAGAGGGCACGCCGCGCTGTTCTGCACGCTCAAGCTTTTCGAGAGTGGCGCTTGCTGGGCCATTTGCTGCGCGATGGTCTGATACACCGAGGTGTCGGAGTAGATTCCATAACCAGCGCGAATCAGCAGCGACGATCTCGAAATCGGCCGCCAGGCAATGCCCACGCGCGGTTCGACCATGCGCTTGTCGGGCCGGATGAGCGAGTCGGGATACCTCTCGCCCGTCAGCGGCCCCACCGGATGGTTTGCCAATACCGGGTCCGCCGCGGCAAAACTCGGAGTGATGTCCAGATTCACCAGGCGGCCATAAAGCTCGGTGATCGGCGCTCCGTATTCCCAGCGTGCTCCCATGTTCAACGTGAATTGCGGGCTCATTCTCCAATCGTCCGTGAAAAACGCATCGTAAACGGACTCGCGAAAATACTTGTCCGCATTGCCGAAGGCGATGGAGCTCGTGTCCGGGATTCCCAGCAGAAAATCCGCGAGGTCGAGGCCTCCGACGGTAGCGCCGCTCACCGTTCCCTCGGTCGCCGCGCCGGTAAACGTAAACGTGCCGCGCGGGTTTTGTTGGGACAGGTAATTGAATTGTTGGCGGCGGAAGTCGCCACCCATCGAGATATTGTGCCGGTCGCGGCTCCACAATAGGGAATAGGAAACGGCGTCGGTCTGGTTGCGATCGAACGAGCTTTGCGCATCGGAAAGTCCGGCGAAGCCGCTCGAAAATGCGAGGGTCGGCGGACCCCAGTTGGCCGGGTCCTGGTTATTCCCCGCGATTCCCGCCGCGGCGGAGACGTTCTCGCGATCCTCCCAGAAGGGCTTGTCTCTTGTCGCCAAACGGCTGAAACGGAAGCCCAGGGTCCCGAAGAGCCGCTGGCTGAGGCGGTGCGACCAGTTGATGTTGGTGTTAATTCCCAGCACATTGGTGGTGTCGAGAAAGCCGAAAAGGTTCGGATTGGCCGTCCGAACACTTTGAAAGGCAAAGCCGCCGTAGAGCTGATTCTTGGCGTTGATAGTGTAATTCAAGCGCGACAGCAGCGCGTCCTGGTGTGTCTCGCTGAGGATAGGAATCTGATAGTTGTACTGTGGATCGCCGCTAAAGGTCGGCAGCGGATAGAAGTTCAGCAAAGCCTTTGCCTGCGGACTGATTTGGGGAATCGTGTTGCTCTGGAAGGGAAGGCCGGTGGCCGGATTGAAGATCTCGACGGGCTGCCCCAGCGCATTCAAAGTCTGAGAGAAATCTCCGCTGCGCTCGGCGGAGTCCGGTACCAGAGCCGATTGCGTTGAGGCGTTAGCTGTGCGGGTCCATATATAAGCGACGAAGAAGTTGGGCCCGTGAGGGAGCAGGCGCGGAATCTTCAGCGGGCCGCCCAGCGTTGCGATCCCCGTAATGCGGTTGTAGGCGGGCTTGGGGGTGTTCTGGCCGCTCAAGGAAAAAGGCCGGGCATCCAACGCGGAATTGCCGAAGATGAGTCCCAGTCCCCCGTTGTACAGCCCTCTGCCGCCGTTGCGATTGTTTCCGAAGGCCATCATCTGCGCGAAGGGGGAGGTGGCGCCGTTGATGACGCTGCCGTTGATCAGCAGGCCGTCGGCGGCGCGCTGGCTGAGGTCTTCCTGTTCCTTCTCCGGCGCCGCAGCAACCGATGGCTTGGGCTGTTCGTTCTTGGCTTCCGCAGCCGCGGTTCCAGCGGCCGGAACCGGTTGCAGGGGCACGCCGTGGCCCCCGACTACGCGTTGGGCTTTGATTTCATCCAGCGGCGCCATCTTCAATTCCAACTTCGCCGCGGGCGTGTTCGGTCCAATCACCACTTCCTGCTCGAGCGGGGCGAAGCCCGTCATTTCGACTTGAATCTCCCACTTCCCTTCTGCCAGGTCAGGAAATGAGTAGGCGCCTTGCTGGTCGGTGCTGGTCACCAGGTGTTTCGCGCCCTGAGTGGCCGTTACCGTCGCCCCGGGAACCGGGAGTCCGGTGAACGTAACCTGACCGTGGAACTCCCCCGCGGCCGCAAGCCTCGGAAAAACTAGCAAGAGGAAAAGGAGAGGGAGAAGAAGGTGAGTCCGCCGGCGCTGTGCTCTCATCAACATTCAAAGTTCAAAGTTCGCTCGGATTCTCGTCCCGAAATTGCCCTTGCGCACACAATTCTGATTATGGGCGTTGCGCCAAATCGGACCCTCTCCGCTAATTCTCCGTGGGAGTCTTCTCCACGTTGTCGATGACGAGTCGTTCCACCGGGGCCCGGCGCGGTTCCAGCCGCAGGCCGAGTTTCTTCACCGAGGCGAAAACAGTGGCCCCTCCGCCGGGATCGGACGCCTCCGGGGCTGGCGACGCGCCGGGCGCCCCACCGCCGGGGGCCCCGCTGGCGGCCGCGCCGGGCGGCGGGTTAAAACCTTGCGCGCGCGCGATCGCCATAATATCGGCGAGGGAGATTTCGAGGGTCACCTGATAGTTGCCCTTGAGGCCCGTCATGTCCACCACCTGGCGGCCCTCTCCGCCGCCCATCTGGAGAACGGTGGTCAACCTATCGGCAAATCCTGCCATGGTCACCGAACTGGATTCCAAACTCAGCGACTGGGTCTCCATATCCATTCTCGTGGTGATGGTGCCCTTTTCCCCCATATTCATCGTCGTGGAGCCGTCGGGATTGCGACTGACCCGCATGGGTCCGGTGGGAGTGTCGACCTTAACCTCGCCGGGTTTTAACGGAGCGTTCTCATCAACGGGCGCGATTGGAGGCGCTTCCTTCAGCTTGGGCCCGTCCTTGGCCACCACCAGGGCGAGCACAGGCTGTTCCTGTGTGTCGCGATGAGCTCCCAACTTGAATCGTTCTTCCAGCAACGCCTTAAGCATTCCGGGAGCATCATCTTTGGTCGCGCCGTCGGGCAGCTTCGCCGCGATGTCGAATCGCTCGGTTGCGAGCCATGACGGACCGGCAATCTGATAGGCCTTCACTTGATAGGCATTGGCAATCAGCTCTTTGAGCGGCATGTAGGTGTACGTAGCTTGCGCCCCGTCAATGTGCGGTCCGAACCTCGGCATCCGTCCGGCTTGCACTTGCTCCCGCATCTTGTTCATGTCGAGGGGAGGTGAGGGCTTTACCGTAGCCACTTCAAATGCAGGTTTGGTGGAAGCCGTCTGGCCAAGGGCCCCACCGGCAACGAGGAGCAGGCCGGCAGCGAAGGTCAATGCAAATCCACTTCGCGTCTTCATTGATAATTCCTTTCTATATGCCCCAGCCCCTGACCCTGCGCCTAGTTCTCCGACGGCTGCTCGACATGATCAATCACTAGGATGTCCACGGGGCCCTTGGTCGATTCGAGCTTCAGCCCAAGCTGCTCCTGAACCGCGGTGAAAATTGATGGCCCGGAAGCATCGGGCGGTGGCGCGGCGTCGGGTGGTGGCCCTCCTCCCGGCGGCGGACCTCCGCCGGGAGGCCCTTGCATCATCGCCATCGAGCCTTGATCGGGCGCCCACTTGAGCGTGAAGTCGTAATTGCCCTTCAGCCCCGTCTGGTCCAGTACGTTGCGGCCCAGTTGCTGCGCCAACTGCTGTGCCAGAAACGTCACGGGAACCACTTGGCCCTGGAGTTCGCCCGGACCAATGCGCATGAAATTCCCATGTCCGAGCGGGTGGCCATCCGGGCCTTTCATGCTATTGGGGGAGATGTCGTCGGCCTTTGCCTCCTGAAGTTTGGGGCCGCCCTTGGCGACAACCAGCGCATAAACTGGGAACTCCTTGGTCGCGTGGCTCACCTTAAGCCCGAACCGGTCCGCCAGCAGCGACTGAATCAGCAGCCCCATCTTTTCGTGACGCTCGTCGAGTGGAAGCTTCTCCAGCTCAGCGGAGAAACCATCCGGTTCTTTCGCGTCGATATCGAATTTATCCGAGCTGATCCAGCTTGGCCCTCCCGTGACCTGAAAGTCTCTGACGTCGTACGCAAGGGCAATGAGTTGCTTTACCGTCGCGCCGGTAGTGGTGAATCGGCCCGGCTGAAACCTTATCCCGATGCGCATGTCGCCAGAGTGATTGGGCTTGATGGAGGCAACCTCGAAGGACGGCACGGGCGCTCCGCTGGTTGGGTTGCCGCTTGCCGGGGGTGTTTGCGCATGCACCCGCGGGGCGTTAACGAGTCCGAATAACACCGGTCCGGCGATTGCCGCAGTGCCTATTCCGGCCAACAGCAGCTTTCTGGTGAAACTGAGCTTCTCCGTCGAGCGCTGGGTCATGATGCGGACAATTCGCTGCTTGAGGTCGGCGCCCGTAATTCCCGAGACGCACGCCAGGGGAGATTCGACGCAGAACTGACAGGCCTTGAGGATACTCTCCGCGTAAACCCGCGGCTCGTTGCCGCAGCGCAGCGCTTCCTCGTCGCAGGCGCGCTCTCGCTCCTCCACCAGCCGCGACCCTAACCACCAAACCAGGGGGTGAAACCAGAAGACCGCTTCTACAAGCATGTGGATCGCAGCGGCCAAATTATCGCGCCGACGCACGTGCCACACTTCGTGAGCGAGGATGGCTTCCAGGTGGGCGTTCTGAAGGTGTTCGGAGATCCCGCGCGGCCATACCAGAACAGGCTTGATAATGCCCAGAATCCCGGGTTCGAGAGAAGACGGCGACGATAGCAGCTCGATGGGTTGTCTTATTCCCGCCACACATTCCGCGCGGCGAAGTGCTTCCACTTCGCGCCCCTGGCGTAAGGGCACCGCTTGCCGTAAGGCTGCGGAGATGCGCCGCCAGCGCGCGAAACCTGCGACGAGGACCGACACGAATCCGCAGAGCCAGACTGCCGCAAGGATCGCCGGGAGCAGGTGGACAAAGCTTGGTGAGGCCGCCGAGTGAACCGCGGGCGAAATTACTGGCGGCGCCTGTGCGACGAAAGGCTTGCCGAATTCCTCCATGACAAAATAGAAGGTGGTTGGCATTGCCGCGGCACGGCGCGGCCTAGCCAGCTCGGCCCCAAGGCTGACGAGGAGCGAAAAGGGAATCAGGAACTTTATGGATGCCGCCAACCAAAGTCCGTAGCGCGCCCGAGCGTGGTTCTTGCGCAAGGTCAGCGTCAGCAATCCCGCAATGACGAGGCATAGCGTCGACTGCCACAAGTGGTTGCCCAGGGCCTGCGCGGTGCTCGACCAAATTGCTAACAAGTTGTGGGAAATCATGAGCGGTCCTTTCTTTTACGCTTGCCAGTACTCTGACCCGTTGGTGCCAGGTCTGAGGAACGTACCGCCGCCCTCTGGGCGGCAACGGGGAAACATAGCGCCACCCGCTAGGGCGGCACGTGCCGGGCTAAAACCCGGCTCTACGCTCTCTCCAGCTTGCGGAGGGTCTTCTCGGCTTCCTTCACATCGTCAATGGTGAGCTTGCCTGTTTCAATCAGGTGCGCCATGACGGGCTGCGGGCGACCGCCGAACAGCGCCAGCAGATCGTCAATCAGCCTTCGCTGCGCCGCGTCGCGAGAGATGGCCGGAGCGAAAATGTGAAAGTTGCCGACCTTCTTGACGCGTCGCAGAGCGCTCTTCCCTTCCAGTCGATAAACCGTGGTCTGAATGGTGGTGTAGGCGGGGCGCTTCTTCTCCGGAAATGCCTCCTGAATTTCGCGAATGGAGGCCTGACCCCGCGTCCACAGGGTCTCCATGATCTGCAACTCCAGCTTGGTCAATTTGGGTTCGGCCATTCGCCATCTCCTATCTTCGTATGTAATTCTACTACGAGCATAGTTAATGTCAAGGCTTTTTTACCCGTCCCTTTGCTTGGGTTTGTAGGACCCTGCGGCCTTTGAATTCCGGCCCGAATGCGGGGGCTGAAAAAAAGGGCGGATATTATTCCATGTCTCTGGGGATTGTAATCAGTGGCTCGTCGAGCAGGCTCAGCCGCGCACGCCAATCTCGCGAATAAGTTCGGGGGGAAGAAGAAAAGTGACCTTTTCTTCGATGGCCATGACCTCTTCGATATGCTCGACGCCCAACGACTGGAAATAGGCGACGGCTTGTTGAACAAGGTATTCCGGCGCGGAGGCGCCCGCGGTGATGGCAACCGTTTCGACACCGTCCAACCACTCGGGTTGAATCTCCGAGGCATCATCGATCAGGAAAGCCTTAGCGCCGGCGCCCTCGGCAACTTCGCGAAGGCGGCGGGAATTGGAACTGTTATCGGATCCCAAAACCAGAACCAAGTCGGCATCCTCGGCCAGGAGCTTGACCGCTGTCTGCCGGTTTTGGGTAGCGTAACAGATGTCGTCACTCGCGGGGGCTGTCAGGTTCGGGAATCGGCGGCGAAGGACTTCGATGATCACGTTGGCGTCATCAACGCCTAAAGTGGTTTGGGTGGTCACGGCAACACGGTCCGGGTCAGGGACCTGCACCTTCTCCGCCTCTTCGACGCTGCCGACCAGTTGAATCCGGCCCGGGACCTCTCCCATCGTTCCGACCACTTCGTCATGGCCGGCATGGCCCACGAGAATGATGGAGCGATCGTCATGGGCATAGCGAACTGCTTCCATGTGAACCTTGGTGACCAGCGGGCAAGTGGCGTCAATGACCTTCAGGTTTTTCGCCGCGGCTTCGGCTCGAACCTCCGGCGCAACACCATGCGCGCTGAAAATTGCCACTGCGCCATCCGGAACCTCGGTGAGCTCGTCGACAAAAACCGCACCCTTGGCGGCAAGGGAACGGATGACGTACTTGTTGTGGACAATCTCCTTGCGAACGTATACCGGGGAGCCGTAAAGCTGAAGCGCCATGTTGACGACATCGATGGCACGGTCGACGCCGGCGCAGAATCCACGCGGTTTGGCCAGTACTACTTTCTTGATAGACATCTCAAATTCTCGACTTTGCCCTCATCTTACGGAAGGAAACCCCAATGTTCATTCTATAGGAACCGCGCGGGTTCGTCAAAATTCCGTTATGATCGCTAGCGGGTATAATTGAGGTAGGAGCGAAAGAACACCATCATACAGCGAGGTAATCTCGCCGCTACGTCTTCTAACCCTATGAAGGTCATTTCTATCAACGTCTCGTTGCCGCGTGCTGTGAGTATCCACGGGCAGGAAGTTGAAACCGGCATATTCAAAGTTCCCGTTACCGGGCCGGTCGTGGTTCGCGAGCTGAACCTTGAAGGCGACGAACAGGCCGACCTCTCGGTCCACGGCGGTTCCGACAAGGCCGTGTATCTCTATTCCTGGGACAACATCCTGTACTGGAGGAAAGCCCTGAGCCGCGATGATCTGGGTCCAGGGTCGTTCGGTGAAAATTTGACGGTGGAGGGACTCGGGGAGAACGACGTCGCCATCGGTGACGAGTTCGAGATTGGGACTGCGCGTTTCAGAGTGACCCAACCGCGCATGCCCTGCTTCAAGCTGGCACTGGCGCTCGAGACACCCAGCATCACCAAGACATTTTCGGAAAGCGGGCGCACCGGTTGCTATCTTCGCGTGCTTCAGGAAGGCGTCATCCAGGTGGGAGACCCGATTTACCCCCTTCCCTCTCGCGAATCCGCGAGGGTAACGATTGCCGATTACGTGGAGATGTACAGAACAAGCGGCGCTACCCGGGATCAAATCCGAAAAGTCCTCAGCCTGGCGGCCCTCCCCGAGGGTGGGAAAAACGAGTTCATTAGAAAGATGGCAAGTTGGGGCTAGAAGCCAAATGTCGTGAGTCACATCATAGGTTCTGACTCCTGACTTCTAGCTTCTAACTGCTAAGTTGACTACACTAAATAATGCTCTTAATTGGTAGCGACCGTGGAATTC
>CAZCVY010000218.1:0-11795 GCA_964501985.1 uncultured Acidobacteriota bacterium
ATGTGGCGAATGACATCGATTGGCATGAAACCCACGTGCTGCTGAAGGCCGCGTTTCCTCTCGCCGCGACCAGCGACAAGGCCACCTACGAGATTCCTTACGGCAGCATCCGGCGGACGACCACGCGCAACAATACCTGGGAGCAGGCGCAGTTCGAAGTGCCGGCGTTGCGCTGGGCCGATCTGAGCGATGGTCAACACGGTTTCAGTCTGCTGAATGAAGCGAAATATGGCTACGACGACAAGGACAACGTGCTGCGCCTCTCGCTGCTGCGGTCGCCCACCTGGCCTGATCCCGATGCCGACCGCGGACATCAGCACTTCCATTACGCTCTGTATCCGCATGGCGGCGACTGGAAGCAGGCGCTCACGGTGCGGCACGGCTACGAATACAATTACAAACTCCAGGCGATGCAGGTGGAAGCGCACACGGGCAACCTGCCGGCAGAGCATACCTATGTAACCGTGAAACCGGAAAACGTGGTCCTGACCGCCCTGAAGAAAGCTGAGGATGATAACGGGTTGATTTTCCGCGTCTACGAATGGGCCGGAAAGTCTGGCGACGTCGAAATCCATTTGCCGAAGGGCGCGACTGGAGCCACGCTCACGAACTTGATGGAAAAGCCGGAGGGGTTGGCGTTGAATATCGTTAACGATACGGTCACCGCGCCAATCCATCCCTACGAAATCCTGACGGTGCGGGTGAACTATTCCTCTAAGCAGTAATCCAAACCATTTGTGTTCGCCCCACAATTGGACTTGGAGGGGATTAGTCAGAAAGAGGGGGCCGCGGAAAGCGAAGGCCTCCACACCATCGTTCCAGCGTCTTTTTCCGTCGGCCCCGACGGAGTACTTTGCGCAAGCGCGCGAATAGGGAGGCATCAGTGTCTAAGTTCCGTTCTCATTGCTACGCAGTCTTGATCGCAGGAATGCTGGTTTGCCTGACGGTAAGCATGCCCGGACAGAACAAGCCCCCGGGGGAACTCGACCTGGTGGGATACGCCCATACCGACCTTTCCTGGCTCTGGCCCCGAAGCGAGACGATCCACGAGATCCTTCCTCGGACGATTGAGAGCGTGTTCAAGATGATGCAAGAGCACCCGGGCATGATTTACGCCCAGAGCGCAGCACAAGCCTACAAGTGGACGGAGCGCTACTACCCCGACCTGTTCGCCGAAATCTCCAAGAAGATTGCCTCGGGTGAATGGGAGGTTGTGGGCGGGGCGTGGACCGAACACAGCACCAACATTCCCAGCGGCGAGTCCCTCGTGCGCCAGCATCTCTACGCCAAGCGATATTTCAAAGAAAAGTTTGGCGTGGACGTGAAGACGGCCTGGTTGCCCGACACCTTCGGTTTCAACTGGAACTTGCCCCAAATCTATCACAAGTGCGGGCTCGATTATTTCGTAACCTTTAAGTTGCAATGGCAGATCGAACGTAATGACCCGCCCGTCCCCTTCCCTTATCACCTCTTCTGGTGGGAGGGGCCGGACGGCTCGCGGGTTCTCTCCTTCCTCACGCTGGGTGCCTATTCCCAGTCGGTCCAGCCGGCCGAAATGCTTGAATACCTCAAGAGCCTGGAGTCGAGTGCCCATGTCGACAAGCTCTTGATCCTGTATGGAGAGGGCGATCACGGGGGAGGGCCCATGCCGGCGATGATGGATCGCGCCGCGCAGTTGATGCACGACCCCGACTACCCCACCGTGCGCTTCACCAAAGCCGTGGATTATTTCCATGAAGTCCAGGCTCTCCCCCAGAGCAAGGATTTACCCGTGGTGGACGATGAACTCTACGTGAAGACGCACCGCGGAACCTATACCACCGACTCACAGGTCAAGCGCGACAATCGCCTGTGCGAAGTGCTGCTGATGAACGCCGAAAAGTTCTCCTTGATCGCCTCCCAATTCGGCGAGCCTTATCCCCAGGAACAGCTTCAGAAACTTTGGGAAAAGGTGCTCCTTGGGCAAGTCCACGACAACATCGATGGCTCCGCCGTTGCGGAAGTCTACCAGGATGCCGCCACGGATTACGGGGACATCAAGCATGATGGCGAGAGGCTGACTAACGCCGCACTCGCGACTATTGCCAAGCGAGTCAACACGCAAGGCGAGGGGCACGCCGTTCTGATCTTCAATTCCCTGCCCTGGGAGCGAACCGACCTCGTTTCGTTGGACGCCGCGTACTTCGCCAGCTTCAAGTCTTTCCAAATTCTCGACGCCGCGGGCCACCCCGTACCCTATCAGCTCACAGGAGAAGCCGGCGCGCCCAAGGCGCTCTTCTTCGCCGACAAAGTGCCGGGCATGGGGTACAAGGAGTACCGCATTGTGGCCAGCGAAGAACCGCCCAAGTTTCAAGGTGACCTCACGGTCTCCGGGCTCACGCTGGCAAACGACCAGGTTGAAGTGGCGATTGATCCCGACTCCGGCGATCTGAAATCGTTGAAGAAGAAAGGCGCAGAGACGAACTTCCTGAGCGAGGACAATCCCGGCGCGGCGCTGGAAGTCTGGGAAGACAAGCCCCCCAAGGCCCCGGAAGGCGAGCCGGCGTGGAACATTTATCTTGCTGCCGATAATAAGCTCGACAAAGCCGAGAGCGTGAAAGTCCTCGAAACCGGCCCCGTCCGCGCCGTCGTGCAAGTGAAAAAGTCGTTTGGCAAATCTGACTTTGTAGAGAATATCGTTCTCTACAGCCACGCGGACCGCGTGGACTTCGAACTCGGCGTCGACTGGCATGAAAAGTACCGCTTCGCTAAGGTCGCGTTTCCGCTCAATCTCAAGAGTGCTTACGCAACTTACGAGATTCCCTTCGGCGCCATCCAACGGTTCGATTACACGTTGAAAGAGGACCCGGGGATTAGCCTCGTGGCGCCACCGCGGCGGTGGGAGATCGCCGATCGCACGAAAACCGAAGTCTCGGGTCAGCGTTGGGCCGACGTCAGCAACCAGCCGGGGGATTACGGGGTCACACTGCTCAACGATTCCAAATACGGATTTTCGTACCAGGAGAATACGCTGCGCATGAGCCTGATCCGCGGTCCACGCCGCGGGTACCCGGAATTCCCGACGTCCGACACTTGGTCGGACCAATCGGACGATCCGATCGTAGGTATCCATCACATCAAGTACGCGCTGGTTCCGCATCGCGGTGGATGGCAGGAGGCAAATGCCACCCGGCTGGGCGCTGAGTTCAATGCACCCCTATTGGCAAAACCCGAACCCTCCCACGCGGGGCAGCTCGCCCCCACCTACGGTGCACTTGACGTATCCCCCGCAGGTGTGATCGTGGAATCCGTCAAGAAAGCCGAAGACACCAACGAGTATATCGTCCGACTCTATGAGACTGAGGACAAGCCCGCCAGCGCTGTCCTCAACTTTAAACGCAGCCCTCGCTCTGCGCGTGAAACCGATATGATGGAATGGGATAAATTTGTAACTCCGAAATCATTTGAAATCCAGGGTACAAAAGTCGTCGTACCCGTAAGACCCTTCGAAGTGAAAACCATTCGGATCGGGTTCTGAAACGGCAGCCTCCGGGGGCAGTTTCCACCGCCCCCGGTGTTTGTCGAGATTTCCCACATTCAACTCCAAGGGGCGGAAGGCAACGATTGAGCAATCTCCCGCCCTTCCGGCCCGGCTTTCCTCAAAGTTTGACGGCCTGGGGAATTGAACCCCTTGGCCTCGCCCAGCGAATCCCTTCAACCCCCAAACCATTTGCTAACCAAATTCGCGGTAGGACGTCTACCATGATGGATGGTAGAATCTCTACCATGACAATGACACGCGAATCCCCAAACCGGATCGAGCTCCTACAGGGCACACTCGACATGCTGATCCTTCGCACTCTTCTTTTCGGACATGCACACGGGCACGAAATCGCCAAGCACATTCAGCGGACAAGTGACGAAGTGCTGCAGGTCGAGCACGGCTCGCTCTATCCCGCCCTTCATCGGCTGGAGCGCAAGGGGCTGATCCTGGCCAAGTGGGAGACGGCAAAAGACCGCAACCGGGAATTCAAGTACTACCGGCTCACACCTGCAGGCAGAAAACAGCTCGCGGCAGAGGAATCGAAATGGAAACAGTTTGCCGGCGCCATTGCCCGCGTCATGTGGCCAGTTGCCGGCACAGAGTGATGCATGGCAGAAGACCCAAAACCGGGTGCGGACCTTTGGCGTCGGATTCGGGAGTGGCCTTCCCTGCTCCGGCAGCGCCAGCAACGAGAAGCAGACTTGGACCGCGAGTTGCGCAGCCATCTCGACCTGGAAGCTGAGGAACAACAGAACGAAGGATTGCCCGCGGAGGAAGCGCGTTACGCCGCGCGCCGCGCTTTCGGCAACGAGGATTTGGTGAAGGAGGAGGTGCGCGATATGTGGGCATCGACATCTTTGGAACGCCTTGGGCAAGACCTGCGCTATGGTATCCGGCAACTTCGCCATGCCCGTGCCATCACGGCCGTGGCCGTGTTCACCCTGGCTCTGGGCATTGGGGCCACCACTGTTATCTTCAGCCTGATCGATAACGCGCTGTTGCACCCTTTCCCTTACAAGGACGCTGAACACATCAGCATCTTCCGGATTCATGACCTCGATGAATCCGGACAATTTGGGCGCCTGGGGCTCTCGATTCCGGAGTTCCTCGACTATCGTGAGCAGAATCACGTTTTCACGGACATGACCGGCACCGGCGGCGGGGACGTTCTCTATAGCCGGGGCCAGGGAACGCAGCAACTTTACGGGGTTTTCGTTACCACCAATGCTTTTCAATTCCTGGGTGTACCCGCACTCCTCGGCCGGTGGATCACGCCCCAGGATGGTGAGCCTGACGCCGCTCCCGTATTCATGATGAACTACCGCCTGTGGCAGGAACAATTCCACGGCGACCGGAACATTCTTGGGACCACCTTCACGCTCAACGGGATTTCCAGGACGATGGTGGGTGTCATGCCACCGCGTTTCCAATATTTTGGCGGTGACATCTATCTGCCCCTTACCCTGAGCCGCACCGGAGTAAGTGGCCCGGATGCTGCCATAGAGGGCGGCAGGCATATGTATCTGGTGGCGGAAGAACGCCGCAAGCCTGGCGTGACCCTTGAAGCCGCGGCGGCGGATTTGAACGTGATCGCCCAGCGCCTCGCAAAAATCTATCCGAATGATTATCCCAAGCGCTTCAAAGTTGAGACTGACGAGCTGGCAAGCGACGTGGTGGGCAACTTTAAGAAGATGTTTTTCATTCTGCTGGCCGCCGTCGGGATGTTGCTCTTGATCGCCTGTAGCAACGTTGCCAACCTCCTTTTGTCGCGGGCGACCTCGCGCGAGAAAGAGTTTGCTATCCGGGCATCCATTGGCGCCAGCCGCGGCCGGCTGATTCGCCAGCTCCTGGTGGAGAGTTTCGTGCTTGCGGCGGTCGGCGGGATTTTCGGCTACCTGTTCGCGTGGGGAGGGCTCAAGGCACTGATTGCCGTAATGCCTCCGGACACCTTGCCCAGCGAATCGGTGATTGAATTGAACTGGGCTGTCCTCGCCTTTACCATGGGTGTCACGCTGATGACCACCGTGCTCTGCGGCCTTGTCCCAGCCTTGCACGCTGTTCGCGGGGAATTGCACCCGCGGCTCAAGGACTCGGGCCGTGGCGTAAACTCGAACTCCCGCCATGGCGGCTTCCGCGCTGCTCTGGTAGTGGCGGAGGTAGCGCTGGCGATTGTGCTGCTGGCGGGCGCCGGTTTGATGATGCGCAGCTTCTTTGCCATTGAGGATGTCAACTTGGGCTTCAACCCGCGGAATCTCCTCTCCGCGCGGCTGGTCTTTACCGAGGGACACTACAAAACTGCGGTGGAAAATAAGATTTTTTTCCAACAAGTCCTCCCACGGATCGTCGCCGTGCCGGGGGTGGTGGACGCCGCTGAGGCTGCCTCGTACCCGCCATTCGGCGGGCCCTTCAGCGAGGTAACGATACCGGGAAAGTCGCACACCGAGCGCTGGGAGGCGATGGTCGAAGCGTGCAGCGAGGGCTGGTTCCGAACCGTGGGAGTCCCGCTGCTGCGGGGCCGATTGCTTTCGGAGACCGACGTTGATTCGGCACGGCAAGTGGCCGTGATCAACCAGACTTTGGCGCGACGTTACTTCGGAGAGGAGGACCCCATCGGGCAGAAAATCAAATTCAATACCTTTGACCAGCTTTCCGACGCGCCCCACGATGCTTACTTTGAGATCATCGGCATGGTGGGCGATTTCAAAAACGACGACTTGCAGCATCCACCACGACCCGAGGGATTCATTCCCTATACCTTTGCCCTCTACGGCCGTAGAGGCATCCTGGTGAAGACCGCCGGAGATCCCGCCTCCATGGTGAAGAGCGTCAGCCAGGCGGTGTGGTCCGTGGACCCTGATGTGGCCGTCACCCAGGCCCGCCCAATTGAGTCTTTCATCAAAGATTATGCCTACGCGCAGCCCAAGTTCGGTCTTCTGGTCTTGAGTGTGTTCGCAGCCATCGGCCTGGTGCTGGTGATCGTGGGCGTCTTCAGTGTGATGGCATATTCGGTATCGCTTCAGACGCACGAGATCGGAATTCGGATGGCTCTCGGCGCCCAGCCGGGCAACGTTCTTGGAATGGTGCTCAAGCACGGGCTTCGTTTGATCGTCGCAGGGATCATCATCGGAGAGGTCGCAAGCCTGATTTTGACTCGCTTCATCTCGAGCCAAATCTGGGGCGTGTCGACGCACGATCCTGTGACGCTCAGTGCAATTGCTGTCGTCCTCGCCACCGCAGGGTTCGCCGCATGTGTACTTCCGGCGCGGCGGGCTTGGCGCGTCGATCCCCTCGTAGCCTTGCGCGACGAGTGAGGTGCGCCGTTTCCGCGCTCTTCCGAACGGTGAACTTGTCCGTGCCGCGCACCGCATCAGATCAGCAAACCGTGCTTTCCCGAAGCGTTGCCGTAATGTTGGCGTATGCGATGGTCGGGAGGAAGATTTCATGGTAATCTAGTCGAAGCAAAACGACGGAGAGGTGGCCGAGTGGCTTAAGGCGGCGGTTTGCTAAACCGTTGTACGGTCAAAAGCTGTACCCAGGGTTCGAATCCCTGCCTCTCCGCCAGTATTCACAACGTCAACCAATCACCTGCTCCTGAATCCCTAACCGCTAGCGCCTGACCCTAATCCCTAACCCTCGACCTTCACGCTGCGCCCGCTCTCAGCGGATTGGTAGATGGCCTCAACCACCTCAAGAGCTTTAAGTCCATCCTGGCCCGTTATTGCTGGCGGCTTACCCGCACGAATCGACTCCACAAGATCGGAAAGGAAGGCGTGGCCCATCGTGCCCGCGTAGCCGGGTCGTTGCGGGAGATCAAAATCGAGCTGCTGGCGGGCGGTCTCGGCGAACTCGCCGCTGTCGCTGCATACGAAGAGGCGTTCGCGCGTGCCCTCGAAGGATGGGCTCCATGAAAGCACACCCATCTCGCCGCGTACGGCGAGGTAAAGGTCGCGTCCGAAGGGATACGACGCCGGCACCGTGTAACTGATGTCGAGGGCGAGAACGGTTCCCCGGGAAAAGGTCAAGAGAGCGAAAGAATTATCTTCGATATCATAATTCTTATTAGCATGTACATTTTTTGCTATTACTTCAGAAATTTCGTCCGCCAGCAGCCACCGGTAGAGGTCAATCCAATGGACCCCAAGGTTCAACATAGGCCCGCCGCCGCTGCGAGCTTTTTCCAGCATCCATCCTGCGTGGGCCTCGGTGTAGCGGCCGAGGCGTCCGGCAGCGCAGCGCCCTTCGCAACCGACGATACGCCCGGTTACACCTTGCTCAATCTGCTTCTTCATCTGGAGGGCAACCGGATGATAACGCCACACGTAGGGCGTCGAGAGAACCACCCCGGCTTGCCCCGCGGCGGCGATCATTCGGCGCACGCCCTCGGCGCTCGCCGCCATGGGCTTTTCCACCAGCACGTGCACTCCGCGCTGGGCGCACGCGACGGCAGCGTCGGGGCAATCGGCGTGGGGAAGAAAGATCACCGCCAGGTCCACCGATTCGCGCTCCAGCAAATCGCGCCAATCGGAATACCCCCGCACGGGAAAGTCCTTGAGGAATCGATCGAGGACGACGGGATTCGACTCGGCAACGGCAACGACCGCGGCGCCCGGGATGGCCTGAAACAGCGGCATGTAGCTCGGCGGATGCAGATGGCTGAGGCCGAGGAATCCTACGATAAGAGGTTGTGGGGTCACTAGAATTTTCCGTCCCGACTCTCAAAATGCGTGGGTTTGTTCAGCGTTGGCCCCTCGGACATAATCCACCGCGCTGTCCATTCGACCATCTGCTCAACCGTAACAGAGGGAGCGCCAAATATTTGATGACAGCGACCGGCGTTGTTCAGTAGAGCCGTCGCCGCTTCCTGGCCTTCCACCACCGGCGCCCTTCCGAAGATTTCGCCGAAGCGGTGGGCGATCGCGCGAATCGAGACGGTCTCTGGGCCGGTCAAATTCAAGATGAAAGGCGGAGATTGGCAGTGCGCGAGGCTGCGAAGCGCCACGGAATTGGCATCCCCCTGCCAGATCACGTTCGCGGCCCCCATGGTGACGTCGATGCTCTGCCCCTTGAAAACCTTGCTGCCAATATCGAGCAGAACCCCGTAGCGCAGATCGATAGCGTAATTCAACCGCAACATTGTGACCGGAGTTTCGTCGCGGCGGCAGAAGTATTCGAAGATGCGTTCGCGCGCCAGGACTGACTGCGCATACTCACCGACGGGTGTGGGAGGGGTTTCTTCCGTAGCGCCGCCGGACCCCACGGGAACGAGCGGATAAACATTGCCGCTCGAAAAAACTACGATACGAGAGTGGCGATAGCGCTGGGCCACGAGCACCGGCAGATATGCGTTCATAGCCCAAGTAAGGTACTCCGCACCGGTCGACCCGAATTTTCGCCCCGCCATGAAAATGACATTCCGGGCGTCGGGCAGTGCGGCGACCGCGCCGGCGGCGAGCAGGTCAACGCGAATTGTTTCCACTCCGACCTGCTTCAGTGAAATTTCCGGCGAGGGCGGGGAAAACCGTGAAACGCCAATGATCCGCCGATTCGGGCCGGCAGATCGAGCCGCACGCACAGCGAGCCGCGCTAAGGTCGGGCCCATCTTGCCCGCCACGCCGATGATGATCACGTCGCCATCGAGGCGCCGGAACAATTCCACATCCTCCGGGCTAGGCTCAGAGAGCCGGTCTTCGAGTTGAGGTTCGGATTGGATCCAGTCAGACATGGTTTGCAATCTATAAGTGGCTCAAGAACATGTCAAGTTGCAGTTTAGGGTTTCTCATCCTCCGCTGACTGTCGTTTTCACGGTGCGAACGAACTCATTTGTTTTCAGAAATATAATGGAGAGACAGCTTTAACTGTCTTGTTTTCATCAACATCATGGAGAGGTCAAAAACGGGCATTTTTTCTATATGTGTTTTCAACAACTTAGGGACATTCACCGCCATTTTTGAATTCCCTTTTATGTTCAGGCCCTGGTCACCGGTGATCGAATAACTCATTTAGCTTCTATAATATAGAATTTCCAAGATTTTTGCCCTTCAGCGATAACCCATTTTGTTTCTTGAACATCATGGAGAGCCGCCTCCGTTTCTTCGTCTCGGCTCCCGACTCTCATGCTAACCCTTTGTATTTGAATGAAATAGAGATTGAGACGTTTTGCCGCTATACGCTAACCACCTTTTGTTTCTATTACATAATGGAGAGCCATGGCGATCGGGCCACCGGACATTCGGGGCACCGCACCGTTTAAAGCCAAACTCCTTGCCCCTCCGTGATGGATCGGTGATTCGATCTTGGGTCCGTTCTCTCTTCTCCTTATCGTGTAACCCTTCCGGAGCTGACAGTTGGCCTCCCCCACGTTCGGCGGTCAGCTCTCCATAGTGCACGTTCCCTTCCGCCCGCCTCGAGCCCCCAAGCCCGAGTCTCATATTTTGGGCCGTCGAATCCCGGTGCCAGAATTATGCCGTGCGGACTTCGTCGCTTGGACGGGCTCAGCTTCGAGAAGGTGGGAGACTTGCGCGCGGACACAACTGCACTCCATAGTAACACGCAGTTATTGTACCATCGGATATGGGAAAGTCAATAGAAATCTACCAGACCTAGAGGCTACAAAATGCCGCTGCCGGAATGCGCCTGTAGAGCGGACCTGTTTTGTGGCTCCGCGGTTCTCCCCACGTTGCCAGGGAAAACCCGCGGACCTAATAATACAGGTGCGCGCTACGGCGGCCGGGTGCGGGACTGAATCGATCGACGATCAGCCGTTATTCGTAGCGCAGCGCTACCATAGGGTCGACCTTGGCGGCCCGGCGGGCGGGGAGCCACGTGGCTAAGAGAGCGACGGCGGTTAGCAGCAAGCAGACCGCAAAAAAGGTCAAGGGGTCGGTGGCGGTCACCCCATAAAGAAAGCTGGATAAGAAGCGCGTGAACGCCAGGGCGCCGATGATCCCGACGATCGTTCCGGTTAAGGTCAGGCGCAACCCCTGCTTCATGACCAGTCCCAAGACGGCGCTTCGACGCGCACCGAGCGCCACGCGAATGCCGATCTCGTGCGTGCGCCTGCCAACCGAATATGAAATCACGCCATAGACCCCGATGGCCGCCAGCATTAAAGCGAGGCTGGCGAACGCCGCTACCATGGCGCTGTACATCCGTGGCCTCGCGAGCGACTCCGAGAGATACTCGTCCATCGTTTTGATTTCTGCCACGGATTGACCTTTGTCGACCTCATGGACGCTTTGCTTAATCGCGTTAACAAGCCCGTTCGGGTCAACGGAGGTTCGCACCACCAGATGGGTGATGTACGCGGGCACCTGGGCCTGAGCCATGAAGACCGTAGGCTTAGGGCCGTCGGTAATGCCGTCCTGCCGGATGTCGCCCACCACTCCTACAATTTCGGTGGGTGACTGGTTGGTCCACGACACGATAACTCGGCGGCCAATCGGGTCTTGGCCCGGGAAAAACCTCCTGGCAAACAATCCGTTGATAAGGCACACACGCGGGCTGCCAATGCGGTCACGCTCGTCAAACGTTCGGCCTTCGAGGAGGGGAATGCCCATCGCGGCGAAGTATCCTCGACTGACGAGCGAAGCCTCGGTGACGGGCTTCTCCGATGGCGCGGGTTCAGGCTGCCCCTCGATGTAGAATCCCGTGCCGCTGGTGGGGCCGAGCGGCAAAAATTGAATGGTGCCTGCGGCGCGAACGTCGGGGAGAGAGCGAATCCGGTCGAGAATTGCGTCAACCTTGTTGGCGCGTTGCGATTCATCTCCTAGGATGAGCATCTGCATCGTAAGAACCCGTTCCGGCTGGAATCCTAATTGAACCTTGAGGAGATGAGAAAACGTGCGCAGGAGTAGGCCTGCCCCGACCAGAAGAATCACTGCCAGTGCCACCTGCGAGACCACAAGGGTCCCCGCGAGGTGCCGATGGGGATGGGTCGCAGAGGCTCTGCGGCTGCCGCTGCGTAGCGTCGTTTGGAGGTCAAACCGCGAGACCTGCCAGGCGGGCACCAGGCTGCAGAGCAAGGTGGTCAATAAGGAAACGCCGGCAGTGAAGGCCAAAACACGAGAGTCGAGATGAGCTCCCTGAACTTGACCCAGGGACCCCGCCGCTCGGGTCAAATGGTGAAGCAAATGGCTGGCCCAACTACCCAGCAGAAGGCCAGCGGCGCCGCCAGCGCACGAGAGTACCAGGCTGTCGATGGCGAGGGATTGAACGAGGCGCAGGCGGCTGGCTCCCAAAGACAGCCGGACGGCGAGTTCGCCCCTTCGGCCGA
>CAZCVY010000219.1:0-11691 GCA_964501985.1 uncultured Acidobacteriota bacterium
AACAAGCAACTTATTTCTGTATACCTACGATATCTATGAAAATAAAGGTAGTTGTGCGCCGGGGTCGACCGCGCCTAAGGCCCTTGAGGGCTCGACGCGGGGGGGCCGGACTGAAGCCCGCCGCAGCCCATTTCCCGGCAGAGCATGAAAAAAAATTAATATAATACGTTCGAAGCCGGAATATGTATGAAAACAAAGGATCGCAAGACACAATGCCCGAATAAAAACAGACTTATAGTTCCTCGTTTTCGACATTTACGTCGAATTGAGCGCTATTTTGCAGAAAATTACTGCTTTTGAACGACAAATTGTCAGACCCATTCGGTTTTGCGCCGGTTTCGACACCGGCAAAGAACCTCGGGCGCCGATGCGGCGCGGGGACGTAGCGCAGGGCCCGCTCTCCGGCCCTGCGGCTTTTCCGTCGGTCACGGCGATTGTCTCACCAATTGGTGATCGACCCGTCCGGCCGTTGGAACATGGGGTTTGTGCGCTTGCGCTCGGTGATTTCCGCCACCAGTTGCAGCGGCTTCGTATCGAGGGTCACGCCCAGGCCGGGGCGTCGATTGGGCCACATCTTGCCGTTGCGGAAGTCGTAGCATTCGGGCAAGTGGGGATAGCTATGATGGCCATCGCCAGTCATTTCCATGAGCGCCGGGCCGGAAAACACCGAGCACGCGTGGACCAGCGCGGCTTCGGAAACCGGACCGGTAAAGTGCGGAATGAGGCCCACATAATGGGTCTCGCAGAGCGCCTGGATTTTCATGTATTCGGTGATGCCCCCGACGTTGGGAATCGTCACACGCGCGTAGTCGATGAGCTGCTGTTCGATCAGGTCGTTCGCGTCCCACTTGCTGCCGAATTGTTCGCCCACGGCAATGGGAACTTTGACGTGCTGGCGCAACTCGCGATAGACGCCGGGATTCTCGGAGCGGATCAGGTCCTCCGCGAACAAGGGCGCAAGCGGCTCGATCAGAGTGCTGAGGCGCACCGCATCGGGGAAATCCAGGCGGGTGTGGTAATCGAGCGACCAATCGCCCTGCTTGCCTACGCCCTCACGAATCTCGACACAATCCTGGTAGGTCTGATCAACCATCACGTGCGCGTTGAAGGGTTGGCCGGCTGGCGGGTCGGCCGTGGCATAGCGATACGCGCGGAAGCCAGCTTCGATGCAAGCGCGCGCCGATTCCTTCAGACTCCCGTGAGAGGGGAATCCCGTGGCGTAGCACTCCACATGATCGCGCGCAGCTCCCCCGAGCAGGTCGTACACGGGAACGCCAAGCGCTTTCCCTTTGATGTCCCACAGCGCCAGGTCGATGGCGCCCAAAGCGTCGAGCTTTTCGCGGCCAGCCGGGTAGAAGTAGCCGCGATACATCATTTGCCAAAGGTGGTCGATGCGAAAAGGGTCTTCGCCGATGATCATGGCAGCGCATTGCTCGAAGGTGTCCTTGCTGCCGCCTTCGCCCACACCGGTGATGCCTTGGTCGGTTTCAATCGTTACGATGTGGAAGCTTTGGTTGAAGAGCACGGGCGAAAGGGGGTTCAAGTAAAAGCGCGCCCGGGTGATTTTGAGCGGAGGTGGCGCGGCAGCCTTCACCAGGGAGGCCGCACCCGCGAGTCCCGCGGCTCCCCCGAGGCCGGCAAGCTGCATAAAAGAACGACGCTTCATGGATGGTCCTCCTGTTTCATGATCAAGCGCTCGTGGTTCGC
This sequence comes from uncultured Acidobacteriota bacterium, assembly GCA_964501985.1. GTDB lineage: Bacteria > Acidobacteriota > Terriglobia > UBA7540 > UBA7540 > Bog-366. The sequence goes on from CAZCVY010000219.1 coordinate 1,708, forward strand.
GCCCCTATCATGCTACGGTCCGGCTCCTTTGGCTGAATATTTTTCTCGACCCATGAAATTTTTTTCGTGCCGAGTGCGCCGCGGGTTTCGTCCTCGTTATCTAAGGCACTCAACTTTAAGGATTTATGATTTCGCGGAAATGGCATTCGAGCTGCCTTCCAAGATTGCGCCTATTCCTACGGGCCATATCGAGAAGAGAGGGAACCTATGAATAATAATGAGGCGCGAATGCCGTCAAGAGATGCGCAAGAGCCTAACGTGAATCCGGAATATTCCCGGACAGAGATCGTCGAAGAACCATCTTCCACGGGATTGAAACTCGCCGTGCTGTTGCTCGTACTCGTTGCGGGCATCGCGGTGGGTTATGGCTGGTTGCAGCACAACAACGCCCAGCAGTTGGCTTCGGAACGAGCGGACCTGCGAGCTTCGCTTGCCCAATCCAAGATCGAGGCTGATGCCCTGACAGCCCGAGTCAACGCTTTGAGCGCTGCCCAGGCGCAGGAGGATGCGGCCCGTGCTCAGGAGGAAGCGGCAAAGGCTCAGCCTGTGAAAAACGAGCAGTTCCCACCCCGCGCCGCGGAAACTCCCCGGCGTACCAAGCATGCCTTGAACGGTCGCCGCGCGCCCGCCGATGATCCGCGATGGAAGCAAGTGCAGCAGCAACTCGGCGACCAGCAAAAGGCGTTGGCTGATAGCCAAAAGCAGATTGCCGATACCCAAGCCAATCTTGATCAAGCCAAAGCCGAACTGGAAGGAAACATCCAATCCGCCCGCACCGATTTGGGCGGCGACATCGCTCGCAACCATGATGAATTGGTGGTCCTTCAGAAAAAGGGCGAGCGCAACTATTACGAGTTCAGCTTTGAAAAATCGAAGACTTATCACCACACCGGCCCCGTCAGCATCGCCCTGCGCAAAGCTGACTCGAAGCACGAGTACTGTGATTTAGATCTGGTGGTTGACGACAAGGAGATGACCCGAAAGCATATCAATCTCTATGAATCGGTGAGCTTCTACCCCCAAGGGTACCCTCTGCCGTTGGAATTGGTGATCAACCACATCGACAAAGACTCCGTCCACGGTTACGTGAGCGAGCCTAAGTACAGAACCCCGGAGCAGACTGCCAGTGCTGCACCAGCACCCACCGCCGCGTCGGTTAACCCTGCTGGTTCTGCAACTGCGGACGCCAAACTTGAGCATCGCGACGATGGCGCCCATTAGTTGCCCTTGCCCGCAAAGGGGGAACGATCTGGTCCCCCCCTCCGACCTGCTTTCCCCGAAGGAGCGAGCGCTGACACGTAGAGAACTTGTGGGCCCTGCATGGCTGGTCCCTCGCTGGGTTATTTCGGTCATTGAGTCCGAAACTAACCGAGAGTACGAATAATCCGGGGAAATCGGGTCAAAACCCTTTGGATGGACCTATTGGACCATCATTTGCAGTCCACCTCCATCGAACACTAGCTTTCGCGCAGCGACACTGTGTCCGAGTTTTGCGGAGGATGGATTATGAATACATTGATTGCTATGGGTTCGGCCTGGGGACTGATTACCGTTATCTTCGCTGTTTTGCTCCTGTACCGCAGGAGCCTCACCAAGCGGGAAAGTGACTGGATCCCCTTGACCGATGATGCGAGGGAAGAAACGGCCATTCAAGCCCAAACGGTCATCGAGATGAAGACCCAGAGGTTGACGATTCCGATTCGCACGTTGGGGTTCCTTTCGTTAGCCATGCTGCTGGTTATTGTGGGTTTTTGGTTGTTCCATACGCTCTTTACTCCTCCGCCGATGCCGCAGTAAGGCGCGGGGGTGGGCGGAATCAGAGTGAGAGAGGCGCAGTACTGGGCTCACGCTGCGCCTTCTCGCACTATTAGAGGAGTCGACCTGCGTCTTTCGTCCGCTTTGTTTGGCTTAATGTCATCCCAGAGCTGGACAATATCCCGCAGGCCCGCCGCTAAGCGGACGGCGGGATGCGAATGCCCGCCATCGTTGATACAATCATGCCGATTCCCCTTACCCGGAGGAGCCGGAATGAAAAAGAACGCCCACGCGATCTTACCTCTGCCCACCGCCGCGATTGCTTTTAGGCCAGAATTCCTGGATTTCCGCCGTGGCATCCACGTGGGAAACTTGGAAGAGAATGAGCGCATTACTCGCATTCTCAAGCTGGCGCTGGAGGCTCGCTATCAGCAAGGATTCGTTACGGAGCGCTGGGGCCGGGGCGTCTTCTGGCAGTGGATCGCCTTCCTGCCTCGCGCCGACAGGGACGCCAAACCCCTTTCCTCGCACGTCAGCTTTGGCTGTTCGAAGCTCTTCATTTCCGTGGAGACCGAGGAAAAGGTCTTTAAGTGCGGAGTGCAAGTGGAGCGCGGTTATGTGAAGGCTCCGGCTTCGGTCCGCGAATGCGAACTGCGCTCTGATTGGGATTGGCACCGCCTCGCGAAAGGTCTGCGGCCGGGAAGCCCCATCGCGCGTGAAATTCATCGCCTGGTTCTGCGCGAAGGTTTTCACCTCTTTGCCGGCAGTTGGGAATCGGAAGTGGCGCAGTTCTCTCAGGAGAATTTTCCCAGCGTTTCCAAGCTCCGCCGGTTATCGGACGCAGCGCCGAAGAATAAGTGGGCAGGATTCCAACTCTACTACCCCATGACGGAAGAGGAGGTCCGCAATGCCACGGGTTTGGACTTGGTAGAATCCATGCTTGCGGTCTTTCGCGAGGTCACCCCGCTGATGAATCTGACGATGCAGATCGAGTTAAAAGAGTTCGCTCAGGCGGGCTAGCCGACTCTAAGCGCTGGCCCGTGGCTTCGACACCGCGTCGTTTAACATCCTGCGGTGTCCCACCGACAGCCGCAACCGATCCGGAGCTCAAAAAGACCTTCAACCTCGCAATCCTCGCGCCGCAGTGAGGTCGAATATAACCTATCTTGAACCCAAAAATTATTTACCATAGAGACAATAAGTCTCTTGATGTTCGTATCTCATTTATGTATCATGCTGCACTTCTCGTGCGAGAACCATTGTGCCTCGGAGAAAACCTCGATGAGATTACTGAGCGAACTGGCAGCGCGTACGGCAGACCGGAACGGGAGGCAGCGGTTTGTGATTCATCAGGATAGTGGCCAGAGGATGCGGCCGACGGCGGGTTCCGCGCCGCAGACAAGAAATACTGGCGAGGGTGAATTGATGAACGCGTCATCTTCGTGGGTTGGGGATGTGCTGACGAGATTCAATTTGCATAATAATATAAGTGATGATTCTCAGGTTAATAGAAGTTGGTCAATAATCGATCGGACGAGCTTACTTGAACGCATTTACGGCACCTGCCATGCCATCAACTCCTGTGCGCAAGACGGACTATTATATGGACAAATGTTTGCTCGCCCGCACGCCATAGCCTTTCGCGTGGGGTTTGTTCGAGGCGATGTCGAATACCTTATGTCGCTCGCGATGTGGGGCGGAAGGCCGACTCTGTTGTTTTCGTCCCGCAAAGACTACCAATGGAAAAAGGGCGTACTGCCGTTCTTTCGACACTCCGTGAATAGAAGAGAGAACTTCATCTGCCGGCGGGAAATCAATCCCGCGACGGTTAGCGACGGGGAAATTCAAAAGTGGTTCATTTATCTTCTTTCTGGACTAAAGCGGTCGTTCCGGCCATCGGAGAATCCCTCGCCCCAACAAATCGTCGACTTGAGTACGGCTTATTCCTCGCAGGGAACGATGTCGTTGTGAGGAGGTGCATACGCCCCAGCGAAGATCAAAAGTGCAAAGGGAGAAAGACGCCACTTTAGGCTTCTAGCTTTGCAATTTACCGTTTAATAATACCGGCCCCCATTTTCTTCTACTGTTCCTAAAATCCTTCAGCAAATCACGCCTGATAGTTGCAATCGGAGCTGGTCAGGAGTATGTTTTCGGGGGTCGGGACTCTACATCAGATAATTCATCGGAAAGATCTAGGTTATGGCACAACGCGCCATTCAAGCCAAAAGGCACTCGCCATCCAAACCCCATTTGCGTGCGTGCGCGTACGACGCAACCTCGATCTGCTATCAAACGTCGCGCGCGGGTTTGCTCCGAAAGTTCATTTGGGTGGCCGTACTCGTCTGCGTTCTAGATGCCGCTGGGGCCAAGAGCCTGGCTGCAAATCCGGAATTGCCGACACTGACCACGGTAAGACAGATTCTGGAGCTCAGCCGCGCGGAAGCAATGAAGGGCTACCCGGTACGCCTTCGCACGGTCGTTACGTATGATTACGGCGGTGCGCCACCGGACCTTTTCTTGCACGACGACACGGGGGGGATCTGGGTGAACCTCCCTCCCGGTGCCACCGCTCTGCATCCCGGTGAACTTCTAGAACTCACAGGCGTGACGGAGCAGCCGGATTTTGCACCCCAAATCGCCTCTCCGCACTGGCGAGTCGTTGGTACTACCGCTCTCCCGTCGGCCCCTCGCGTGACCTACGGACAAATGTCCTCGACGCACGAGGATGGTCAATGGGTCGAGGCGGAGGGAATTGTCCGGAATGCGGGCGTGGACCCCCAATCCCACAACCTAGTCCTTGACATCAGTATGGAAGGCGGCTTGATTAGCGCTCAGACGCCCGACTTCCAGTCCGGCGAGTGGCAGAAGCTGGTCGATTCCGAAGTGCGGCTACGCGGCAATTGTGGCGCCGTACGCAATCGCCAGAATCAGCAAATCGGCATCATGCTCTACGTGCCGGATCTCAAACAGATTCAGGTCATCGCCCCCGCCCAGGCGAATCCTCAGTCGCTTCCGGTCCGGTCGATCTCCGATTTGCAGAGTTTCAGCCTTGACCAGCCATCCGGTCATCGCGTGCACGTGCGGGGCGTCGTGACTCTCGTCGTCCCGGATGGGTCCGTCTACGTCACGGACTCGACCGGTGGCCTTTACACCCAGCGCAAACAACGAGCGCCTCTAACGCCGGGAGACCGAGTCGATGTTCTTGGTTTTCTCGGCATTCAGGACCGCCACCCGGTCCTGGACGACGCCACGTTCCAGGTAAAGGGGCGCGGCCCAGTGCCCACTCCCAGAACCATTACGGCAGCCCAAGCACTCGATGGCGGCTTCGACTCGGCATTGGTCAAGATGGAAGGAACCTTAGTGCAAAGCGCTCTTACTCCCGACGAACGAGTGCTGGTCCTCCGTCAAGGCACGAACATCTTCACCGCAGTTTCAAAGACGAGCCTAACCGCAGGAGAACTGAAATCCTTGCGTGACGGCACGCTGCTCGACGTGACCGGGATCTGTGTAGTGGATTACAACGTCGGGGGCGATCCGACTGCCTTCAAGATTCAGTTTGATGCGCCCTCCGACCTGGCGGTTCTACGCAAGCCGTCATGGTGGACGGTCCGACGCGCTTTGGCGCTGGGAGGTCTTCTGGGCATCGCGATCCTTGCCGTTCTGGCGTGGGTCGTGACCCTGCAACGCCGCGTTCAGGCTCAGACCGGTCTGGTCGGAGCCACGCTCGACTCGACGGCGGAAGGAATTCTGGTCTTGGATGGCACCGGGAAGATCGTCATTTACAATGCCAAGTTCGCTGAGCTCCTGCATCTGCCGAAATCGAACCTCGTTGCGAAAGACGACCGCGAGTTGCTGGACTTGGTTCTGCCGCTGCTGAAGGATCCGGACGATTTCCTCAAAAAACTCCGTAGTTTGGATGAAAACTCTGAAGTTCAGCGTGATGATCTGGTTGAGTTTAAGGACGGCAGGACTTTTGAACGGCACTCGGAGCCCCACCGCGCTTGGGGACGGAATATTGGCAGAGTTTGGGGGCTTCGCGATATTACCGAGCGACGGCGCGCCGAGAAGGCCTTGCAGGAGAGCGAAGAGCGCTATCGCCTGCTCTTCCAACGCAATCTGGCCGGGGTCTACCGCTCCAATCTCGCGGGACAAATCCTGGACTGCAACGAAGCCTGCGCGCGGATCTTTGGTTACCCCGACCCCAGTGAATTGCTCCGGCAGAACGCCGTGGATTCTTATGACAGTCCGGCTGCGCGATCGGAGTTTATCTCCGCGCTGCAAGAACGCGGGTCGCTTTCGAATTTTGAACAGTGCCTGAAACGGAAGGACGGCAGCGAGGTCTGGGTGCTGGAAAACGCCACATTGGTCGAGGATGGAGAACCGCTTATCGAAGGCAGCATGATTGACATCACCGCCCGCAAGCGCGGCGAGGAGGAACTGCACAAGGCGAAAGAGGTTGCGGAGGCTGCGAACCGCGCGAAGAGCGAATTCCTGGCAAACATGAGCCATGAAATTCGCACCCCGATGAACGGGATTCTGGGCATGACGGAACTCGCGCTCGGCACGGACTTGACCGACGAGCAGCGCGAATTCATCACCTTGGTCAAATCTTCGGCGGACTCTCTGTTGACAACGATCAATGAAGTTCTGGATTTCGCCAAAATCGAAGCCGGAAAGTTGGACTTTGATTTGATCGAATTCAACCTGCGTGACAGCCTCGAGGAGACGGCGCGGATGTTCGCTTATCCGGCCGACCGGAAGGGCATTGAACTGATCTGTGATGTGGCCGCAGAGGTTCCGGATGCGGTGGTCGGCGATCCGACGCGTTTGCGCCAGGTCGTTGTGAACCTTCTCTCCAACGCCCTCAAGTTCACTGAGCGCGGTGAAGTCCTGCTGCGCGCTGAGGCAGAAGCTCTTGGCCCGGAGGATTCGTCGCTCCACTTCTCCGTGCATGACACCGGAATTGGCATTCCCCGCGAGAAGCAGCAGGTTATCTTCGAGGCTTTCACGCAGGCAGACAGCTCCACGACTCGACGGTTCGGTGGCACCGGCCTGGGATTGACGATTTCTTCGCGCCTCGTCGCCATGATGCACGGACGAATCTGGGTCGAGAGCGAGCCCGGCAAGGGCAGCACTTTCCACTTCACGGCGCGATTTGGACGGGCGCGGGGAACTTTGCCGCCCAAGCCAACCGCGCCGGTGACGCTGCGCGGTCTGCCCGTCCTTATTGTGGACGACAATGCCACAAACCGGCGAGTGCTGGATGAGACGCTTTCCGCTTGGGGCATGAGGACGTGCTTGGCGGCGGATGGATTCCAAGCGCTCACGGCGCTGAAGCACTCCCATGAAAAGGGCGATCCCATCAATCTCGTCCTCACCGATGCCCACATGCCGAATCTGGACGGATTCCGGCTTGCCGAGAAAATCAAGAAGGACCCGCAACTGGCAACTACGCGGATCACTATGGTTACTTCGGGAGGCCAGCGTGGGGATGCGGCGCGCTGCCGCGAGCTTGGGATTTCCGCCTACCTGACCAAGCCTGTCCGCCAAGTCGATCTGCTGGAAGCCATCGTCAATGTGCTCAGCTCCAAGGTTCAAGTTCTGGAAACTCCCTCGGTCGTGACCCGCCATTCCTTGCGCGAGAGCCGGAGAGGATTGCGCATCCTTCTGGCTGAGGACAACATCGTGAATCAACGGTTGGCCGCCCACCTTCTCGAGAGCCGGGGCCACCACGTGACGATCGCCGACAATGGGCGCCAAGCATTGGATCTGACGGTTACGCAGCCTTTTGACTTGGTCCTCGCCGACGTGCAGATGCCTGAGATGGACGGACTCCAGCTCGCCGGCGCTATCCGCGAGAGGGAAAAGACCACCCACTTTCACTTGCCGATTATCGCCATGACGGCATACGCCATGAAGGGTGACCGCGAGAGGTGCCTGGAAGCGGGCATGGACGCTTATGTTGCCAAGCCGATCAACGCCGCTCAACTGTTTGAGACCATCGACAGCGTGTGGCGCGCCGAGCTCAAGACGAGCGCCGAGCTTGACCTTGAGGCCAGGCAGGAAATCCTCAACGAAGAGACGCTTTTGTCGCGATTCGGGGGAGAGCCGGATTTGTTCCGGGATGTGGTGAGCCTCTTTCTGGAAGACTGCCCGAAGATGTTGATCGGCATCCGCGGGGCCACGGAGCGCGGCGATGCGCGAGAGGTCGAACGCGCGGCGCATAAAATGAAGGGGTCGGTTTCGAACTTCGCCGCTTCCGCCGCTTATGACGCGGCGCTGCGCTTGGAAGTGATGGGCCGAAACGGCCATCTCGAGCTGGCGCCCGAAGCCCTGGGGCAACTCGAGTCCGCGTTGGAGGAGTTGAAGCCCGTATTGCTCAACCTGGGCAAGCGATTGAAGTCGTGAACCCCCTTGAATCTCCACGTCACCCAATGCTCTCCCCACCTCGGCTGTTTGCGAGCATCTCCCCGCTTGAGTGTCCCTCTCGCAGGGTGATAATCCCCATGTCGTCCTCGATATCGCGCTCTTGCCATTGTACGTGCATGCTTTAACCCATAAGAATGAGCAGCTTACGTTATCCGTAAGGGGACCGTTGGATCATGGCCCGCCTCTTGCTTCGCAATGCCTGAGGCCAGAACGGAATTATGCGGAATCTCAATGTCGTGCCGCCTGTGGAGAAAGCTTCGCCGCCGATTTTGCGCCGGTCGAGGTTGGCCCATCGGCATCTGATTTCGCTCCATGATCTCGCGCCGTCCGAAGTCGACTTTCTGTTGAAACTGGCGCTCGCGGCGAAGGCCAACCCCGACCGGTACAGAAACGCTCTCGAAGGCCGTGCGATGGCGATGATTCTCGAGGAACCAAGCTTGGGTTCCCGCGTGACCTTTGACCTCGGCATCACCCAACTTGGGGGACAGGCGCTCTGTCTCAGCCCGGAGGAAGTCGTGTTGGGCACGCACGAAGCTATCAAAGACCTGGCACGCAACCTTTCCGGCTGGGTTGACGCCATCATGGCGCGCGTCCATTCCCACCAGACGGCAATTGATCTGGCCAAGCACGCTACGGTCCCGGTGGTCAACGGCCTTACCGACTTCGAGCATCCCTGCCAGGCGCTGGCGGATTACTTGACGCTGCTCGAGTGCACGGGCCGGTTGACAGGTGTCACTCTTGCCTGGGTCGGCGATGGCAACAACGTCGCGCATTCGCTGATTTACGGCGCGGCGCGGTTGGGTGTTCGCATGCGCATTGCCACGCCGCCGGGTTACGAGCCCGACCGGTCGGTGGTGGCCGACGCCAAACGCGAGGGGGGCGACGTCACGTTGATGCACGACCCCCGGGAGGCCGTGGCGGGCGCGGACGCAGTGTACACGGATGTGTGGCCGAGCATGGGCAAGGAGGATCAGGCGGAAACTCGCCAGGAAGTCTTCCGCGCCTACCAGGTGAGTTGCCAACTGATGCGCAAGGCAGGCTCGCAGGCCCTCTTCATGCATTCCCAGCCCGCATCGAGGGGCGCGGAAGTCACCGACGAGGTCATGGACTCCCGCCACTCGATCGTCTATCGCCAGTCGGAAAATCGCCTGCATATGCAGAAGGCCATCTTCCTGGCCCTTCTTTCCTGAGCCCGTTTTGCCTCTCGCGATGGCGGACGTCTCGCCATCATAGCTTCATCTGTTAGCATCACCGAATCCGTGCCAACCGCAGCGCGAACGCCCTGGCTCGCCGTGGGTCTCCAAGATGACACAGCCACTCATCGCTGTGTCAAAGGCGTCCTATCGCAGGCCTGTTTCGCAAGGTCATCGGCGCTTGGACACGGCCGGCCGGAAAAGCCGCAGAACCGGAGAGCGGGCCCTGCGCTACGTCCCCGCACCGCATCGGCGCCCCAAGTTCTCTGCCGGTGTCGAAACCGGCGCGAAACCGAATGGGTCTGACAATTTGTCGTTCAAAAGCAGTAATTTTCTGCAAAATAGCGCTCAATTCGACGTAAATGTCGAAAACGAGGAACTATAAGTCTGTTTTTATTCGGGCATTGTGTCTTGCGATCCTTTGTTTTCATACATATTCCGGCTTCGAACGTATTATATTAATTTTTTTTCATGCTCTGCCGGGAAATGGGCTGCGGCGGGCTTCAGTCCGGCCCCCCCGCGTCGAGCCCTCAAGGGCCTTAGGCGCGGTCGACCCCGGCGCACAACTACCTTTATTTTCATAGATATCGTAGGTATACAGAATTAA
>CAZCVY010000220.1:0-11607 GCA_964501985.1 uncultured Acidobacteriota bacterium
TCACCGCGGCGCAGGAAGCAGACTCGATCGGTCCAGTCCCAATCTCCGGTTTCCTCGATAAGTGTGAGATGGCTCATCGTTAAAGACGCAGGACGGGACAGGCCAGGGACATCCTCAAAGTGGCGGACATTCGCCGTGCCTACATCGTAACCAAGTTCGAGCGCAGTCACACCGATCAAGAGATCAGGAAGGGCAAGTCTCAATCCTCGCGCCTGATTTTCGCCATCGATTTGGCCGGCGCGGAGAGCGATTGCCACAGTCACGGGGTAGACGGGCATCGCGCTGATCAGCTCTTCTATGAATTTTTGGCGCCCTGACCGTCGTTGTGGAGTGTCCGCGCGAGCTGCTCCATGCGCCAACTCGATTAACGTCACGACGGAGATGCCGACCTCAGTTTCCCCGATGTGTTCGCGTAGGACGGTCAAAACCTGGCGAGCATTCCTACCCTGACGTTCCGCGGCAATTAAGACACTGGAGTCAAGGATCAGTCCCATGTGGGTGGGTTCAGCGGTTCGCCATGGGCCTCAACGGCCGCCGCTACGTCCCGGGCAAAGTCCGGGTCAATGGTAGCGGCGGAGTCCTCAGGAAGCTGCGCGATGCATTCTGATATCGTGCGGGGCGCGGGTTCGGCGGAATGAAGAACCGCCACGGCCCGCATTCCGTTTTCGATGATGACTTCCGCCCCGGCGCGAACGTGAGCCAGGAGCGTCGCAACACTAGTCACAGCGGCTTCCGCTTCCGAGATGTGGATCACGTGTTTCCCCATGGTTGGATTATACACCCTTGCGAATAGGTGACGAGCGTTAGTTCCTGCCTTGCAGCTCGCATCAGCAGTGCGGAATCCTCCAACCCCAGGAAGGCGCCTTCTTCTCAATCGGTCAAGCCATACACCGGGGGGGAAGGGGACAGGCCACTCGCTACACTGGTTTTCGAGCGGTGGCCACACCCACTAAAACCAGTGTAGCGCGTGACCTGTCCCCGGCTCCAAGGAGATGGGTTTGAAGTCGCGAATCTTGCTTTCCACCCTGGCGTGCTCGAAGGAGGAGTTCTCGAGTGAGACGCTGATGTCGCGGTTAATGAAGAACACGGCGCGCAGCCGGAATTCCGTGCCGAAGCTGACCGGAAACCACACGCCTTCGTCGAAGCGCCGGTATTCCACATTGAATCCGATTCCGGGAAGGTCGGTGCCGAGCAAGGTGCGGATGAAGAACGGAATCCGCCGGGACAGCTTGGTGAAGACGGTGACGGGCTCGAATTCCTCGGAGTCAACCACCACTTCCCCGGCCCAGTCAAGGTCATTCCTGTCAATCGGACCGAACTTAACGCGATACACCCTGCGGCCGCGGAAAGTGTCTTCGCCGGTGAGATCGAAACGGTACTTCTTCTGCTCCTCCGTAGTAAGCGGAAAGAGGTCGCAGCCGAGACCGTCTTTAGATTTGTCGGAAGCCAGGTCGTCGCGAAAGTCGTTGACCAGGTCGCCATCCAGGCTGTCGGACTCGGGCACCGGCTTGCCCTCGAAGTCCAGATACTGCCCCTTCTTCAGGTAGCGGCCCTCGATGTGGGTGAGTTCCTTCTTCGTTCCCGCGGGCGTGGGCGTGACCACGTAATCCGCCTTCTCCTCGCGCGCCAGCTTGCCGTTGGTCCGGTGGATCGCGACCTGAATGTGCTGCCGATAGATGTACTCGGCGCGGAGCTTCACCGCGCGGTCCTGGTTGGCCGCCACGCGCGCCATGATTGCCTCGGCGGAAAGAGAAGGCTGGTCACTGGAGCCGCGCGCGGGCGCCGCCGACAAGATAAGGGCCAGCAGGACGCAAAACATCGCAAAAACCCTCCCCTATCCTAAACGCAGAAACAACGCGTCCGGGTCCAAAAAAATCGAGCGCAAACTCGCGGTCACGCTTGCCGGTGTGAAAACGCAGAACGGACTTCACGGGCTACGGGAAAACGCGCAGCAGCGGGAGGTTGTCCCGCGAAGTCCCTTAAATTTATCCGCGAGTGATGATATCTTCTTCCATCACACCCAAGGAGGGCAGGATGAGATTTAAAAGGACCATTTGGATTTGGGCCTTTGCTTTGGCGCTAGCGTTGCTAACGGCACGATCGGCGAAGGGAGCTGAAGGCGCCCCAAAGCCCGTGGTGCTCAAGGCTGCCCATCTTTTCGATTCGGTGTCTGGCAAATTGCTGGACCATGGCGTGATCGTCGTCTCGGGGAAGACAATTCAGGCCGTGGGGAGCGACGTGACGGTTCCCACCGACGCGCGGACCATCGACCTCGGCGATGCGACGCTCGTTCCGGGGTTCATCGATGCCCACGTTCACCTGGAAGCAGAATCGGGTGACAACTGGTATTTGGATTTCTTCCAACAGATCTTTCGATTTCCGGCGGAGCAGGCGCTTTATGCCGCGCACTATGCCAAGATAACTTTGGAAGCGGGTGTGACCACGGTGCGCGATCTGGGCTCGACCGACTACATCGCCCTCGGATTGCGGAACGCCATTCGGGCGGGTATGATCCCCGGGCCCAACATGCTGGTGTCGAACTACGCAATCGGTTCCACGGGAGGCCACGCCGATCAGGATCCGTTTCCGCCGCAGTTGGTCGCGCCCCATGGCCCCATCCAGGGGATTTGCAATGGCGCCGACGAATGTCGTGCCGCGGTGCGCTACCAGATCAAATATGGCGCCGACGTGATCAAGTTCATGCCGTCCGGGGGCGTCCTTTCGCTGACCGATCCCGTGGATAACGTCCAGCTCACGCAGGAGGAGATGAACGCGATTATCTCCGAGGCGCACGCGTGGACGCGCAAGGTGGCGGCCCATTGCCACGGCGACCGGGCAGCGAAAATGGCCATCGCCGCCGGCGTGGACTCCATCGAGCACGGAAGCTTCCTTAAGGACGACACGCTGGCCGAGATGAAGAATCGCCACGTGTATCTGGTTCCGACGATTTCCGCCGCCTACTGGAAGGGCAAGAACTTCGACCAGATGCCTCCGGCCGTCGCTGCCAAGGCACGCGCGGCGTTCGCACAGATCGATCAGACGGTCGAGCACGCGGTGAAGATCGGAGTGCCGATCGCCATGGGGACGGACGCCGCGGTCGGCCCGCATGGCAAGAACGCGGTGGAGTTTTGGCTTTTGACCAAGGATGGAATGACGCCCGCCCAGGCCTTGATGGCCGGCACGGCAAGTGGCGCCGACTTGCTGGGCATCGCCGAGCAAACTGGGACCCTCCAGCCCGGAAAGGCGGCGGATATTGTGGCCGTGCCGGGCAATCCGCTGGCCGACATCCAGGCAACGCAGCACCCTGTTTTTGTGATGAAGCAAGGCGTGGTCTACGTTGGAGGCAAGTAAACGGAGGGGGGAGAAAAGGGGTCACTGGGCCGAATAAAGGGGAATGACTTACGACACTCAACCATGTTTCAAACCGGACAGGCACCCACGCGCCGCGGTGGCTTGGAGTGCGGACCGTGCTTTCACTCTTATACCGCGCTCGCATTGAAGGCGGCTCGATTGATTACCGCCGCAAGTCGGGATACACTGTCGGACCGTGCGCGAGGAACGCAGGTAAGATCAAGCGCCGCAGGCCTGCACAGGGTATCATCAGATTTCACAATTCACGACGAAGGGCCCCGAGGCGCACACTCAGGGGCAAACTCTGAATGAGGGAGGATGGCAATGCCAGGTCCGGGAATGGAATTAATCGGGGAAGAGGAAAAGAAGGAACTGCTCGAGGTTTTGGAAGCGGGGCGCTTGTATCGTTACGGGAGCGCCGATGATCCCCGATTCAAGGCCAAAGTCATCAAGCTTGAGCAGGAAGTGGCCAAGCGAGTCGGCGTGCCCTACGCCGTAGCCGTGAATTCCGGCACCTCGGCGCTGCTGGTGGCGCTGATCGGGCTGGGGGTGGGTCCGGGGGATGAAGTCATCGTTCCCGGGTACACGTTCATTGCCAGCATCTCGTCGATCATCTATGCACGAGCGGTCCCCATCCTGGCGGAGGTTGACCGCACGCTGAATCTCGACCCCGCCGATGTCGAGCGCAAGATCACGCCGCGCACCAAGGCCATCATGGCGGTGCATATGCTCGGCAACCCGGCGCGGCTTGACGAGTTGAAGAAGATTGCCGACGCGCACAAGCTTCTGCTGATTGAGGACTGCGCGCAAGCTTTCGGCGCCCGTTACAAGGGCCGCGGCGTGGGCTCGATTGGCGATGTCGGCACCTTCAGCTTCAACGTTTACAAGACGATTACGGCGGGCGACGGGGGCATGTTGGTGACCCGCGATGAGGAAGCCTACCGCAAGTTCTTCGGCCTTCACGACCAGGGGCACACCCCCCTGCGCTCGGGCGTGGAAATCGGCCACCGGCCCTTTGTAGGGCTGGATTTCCGCATGACCGAATTGGCCGCCGCCGTGTTGCTGGCCCAGTTGAAAAAGGTGGAAACCATCCTGGGGCACCTGCACTCGAACAAGCAGCGTTTCAAGCAGGCAATCGCCGACCTGCCGGGACTCGAGTTCCGCGAGATCACGGACCCCCAGGGCGAGTGCGCTACTCTGCTGACCGTGTTTCTCCCTTCCGAGCAGATTGCCCGGCAGGTGGCAAAGGAGCTGGGCACCCGCGTGGTGGCGGATTCCGGCTGGCACGTTTACTCAAACATGGAACAAATCCTGGAAAAGCGCACGCCCATCGAGCAGGGCTGCCCGTTCCATTGCCCGCTGTACACCGGGCCAGAGCAAAAGTATTGGAAAGGGATGCTGCCGCAAACCGACGCCTTGCTCGCGCGCGCCATCAACATCGGAATCGGAGTGTCTGACCCCGGTTTGGGCTCGGCGTTCGGGTTGACGATGCGGGACGGGTTCGATGCGGTTGACGTCCGCGCTGCCCAGTTCCGCCAGGTGGCGCAGAAGTATCTATAGGCGCGCACGTCGTAGGGGCGACTCGTGGTCGCCCCTCGGGCAGGAACGAGGCCCATAAGCGCTAACTTAAAGAGGGTCCGTTCCGGTTTCCCGTATCCCGGGACATTCCATGCTGCACACAGGGCCCACGGTCTCCCGCTTGGCGGGAGGGCGGCGTCTTTAGTCATGCGCCCGCGGCACGAATTCTCCAAGACTTAGCATCTCGGGCGGCCGTATTGCCGCACAGCCTCGTACAGCGCCACAATGTTTGCCGAACTCGTGTTCGGTTGAATGTTATGACAGGGTGCCACGATGTAACCCTTGCCTTTCCCGAAAATGCGGATATTGTCCGCGACTTCCCGCCGGACATCTTCGGGCGTGCCAAAAGGAAGCGTTTGCTGATTATCAACTGCGCCATGAAACACGAGTGAACTTCCGAAATCCCGCGCCAACCCTTCCCGGTCCATTCCCCGGCAGCGCCACTGTACAGGGTTCAGAACGTCGACGCCGATCTCGATAAGCTCCGGTAAGAGAGGGCGAATGGCGCCGTCATCATGGTGCATGGTTTTGACGCCGAACGAGTGAGCCAAATCAATCATCTTGCGCAGCCAGGGCTTAATGAATCGCCGGAAAGCTGCCGCGCTCATCAGCAGCGAGTCCTGTGTGCCCAGATCCTCCGCCACGTAGATGTAATCCACCAAGCCCTGCGTGGCCTGAAGACTGCGGCGAATCACCGACGCGTGGATATCGTAAATCCGCTCCATGCCGGCCTCGACAATCGCCGGGTTCACCGCCAGGTCGGTGAGTGCCTGCTCCATGCCGCGAAGCCGGCAGTAGAGATAAAATGGCTCGTAACAACCACCCAGAATCGGGTAGCCCGCCCATTCTTCGCACTGCGCGCGCAAGCCACCCACTTCCCATTCGTTCGGATCCGGCCAACCGAATCTCTCAATGTCCTGCACCGTTTCGGCCTGCGCCAGAGGGTGGGTGACCACCTCCTCGTATGCACCCAGGTCGTCACCGATTGAAACGTTCGCAACTTCGATGTGCCAAACGCTCCAGAGGGACTGCATGTGCCAGGTATCTTCCTTCGCACGCGGATGTTTCGCCCCCAGAAGAATCAATTTGTCGATCTCCAGACATTTCCATAACTCTCGTTCCGAGGCGCAACCCAAGTCCCTTAGAAGCCGCGCGGTAACTTCGGGCGTGCCGGCATAATCGCAGGGTACCCGGTCCGGCTGCTCTCCTGCCACGACAGCACGCCAGCGTTCTCGGGGTGTTAACATTTCGACCTCCTAGTTGATCGAGTTGAAATAGTGGAAGAGCGAATGTAGCGACCTGTTCTGTAGGTGCGCGACTCTTCTCTTCGGGCGCGTCTATTGAGGTTTGCACAATATGACAATGACGTCCGTAGCGCGGGCATCTTGCCCGCTGTCTCGGGAGCGTCCCGCTCCCGCCGGCGCGCGGGCAGGATGCCCACGCACCAGCGGGCGAGACGCCCGCGCCACATTCGCTCCTATGGCCGCAGCTCCAACTCGAGCAGCGTGACCGTAAGCGGGCTAAACGTGAAATCAAACCGCGCTCCGCGCAGATCCGCCGGCCGCGAAACGAGCGCGATTCGTTGCGGCTCGTCCCGGCTGTTCATGATTTCTGACGTGCCAGCGTGCGCGTGGTCTTCGAGGGTAGTGACCGTCCCTCCCACTACTCCTTCTTTGAAGCCGCCCAATTCGAAGTTTCGGGGGAGCGGATCGAGCGTTGAGTTAACGGCATAGATTCGCAGCTTCTTTCCGTCCGCGCTCACGCTCGCGCTCAGGTCAGGTTCTTGCAGATGCCAGGCGAGTTTCGAGGAACGCTCGACGCGGAGGGGGTAGGCGCCGGTAGCGCGCGAGTACATCTGCTGCGCGTAATAGGCAGGCGATTCGTACATCCAGCCGGGGCCGGTCACCAGAAACCCGGAGCCGCGGCTATCGGCGAAATTTGAGCGGTTGGCGATCTCGACCAAGTCGGCGTATCGATGCATCAAGTTCAAGAAGCGCGAAATGCTCAGCGCGTTGCCAAGCGTCTGGAGCATCCCTCGCTCCAGGCCAAAATTGCCCGCGGTCGTGTTCCACTCGGTCACGCCGATGCGAATGTCCTTGCCACCGCCGTTGGCGGCAATCCAGTCGCCGAGGTGCTTGAAACTGCTCTCCTCAGTGACGATGTCGTTGACCTCATAGAGATGGGGGCAGAGATAATCGAAGATAGTTCCCGCGGCGTCGAGCAAGCCCTTGGTCGGAAAGGAAGACATGAGCTTGATGCTGGGATCAGCTTTCTTCATGGCCTCGGCAAATGCTCGCACGGAATTGCCGTAGTCGGAGACATCAACCTCGTTGCCGATCTGCCAGTACTTCACGTGGTAGGGAGCGGGATGGCCATTCCTGGCGCGAAGGGAGCCCCAGCGCGTCTCGGTGCTGCCGTTGGCGTATTCAACTTCCGCCGCGGCGTCGTCCGGCTTCTTGCCCGTCCAGCGCACACAGACGAGCGGCTCCGCTCCAATGTACTCGCAGAGCCGCACGAACTCGTCGACGCCGACGAAGTTCTCCTCCCAGCCGCCCCAGACGGTGGTAAAGGTGAGCCGGTCATCCCAGGGGCCAATGGCGCGGTCCCACTCATACTCTTCCGTGGTGCTACCGCCGAAGCGGATGATCCCCGGATGCATGGCCTTGAGCGCCGCCACCACCTCAGGCCGCCAGATTCCCAAAACCGCGTCGGAGCCGATCATGTAAACGCGGTCTAGCCACAAGGTCCCGGGCCCCTCGAAATCGAGGGTGAGGGTGGCATTGTCGATGGTGCGGTCGGCGCGCAGTTCGGCCTCAGCGGCGGCCCAATTTTCGCCTGCGCGGCCGAGCAGAACCGGGCCGGCAATAATCCTGCCTCCGCCGTGGAGGGAAGCCCAAACGGGGACGTTCCCATCCCCACGCAGATGCAGGCGTAGCTTGTAGGAAACCCCCTGCTTGAGGTAGAAACCGTCTTGCGAGATGCCGGCTCGGGTGTGCGCTGCGGTCAACACAATCTTCTGCGAGCGCGCGCCACTGAAAGGATTCGTTGCGTCGAAAGAGTACTTCGCAACCTGCACCGCGCCATCCGGGTACCAGGGCCGATAGGGTTCATCGACCTCCTTCTTATAGTCAACGTGACAGGGCGGCGCATCCTCGAAGCTCGTCGAGACAACTTGCTGGGAGATGATCGTAGGAATCAGGTTGCAAAGCAGCTCGATGAACTGGCCTTGCTGCTTCGCATCGATCGGTCGCTTCGTCGCGTGCTCGGCGAAGATGTGAACCTCTTCGCGCGCGTCGGACGGCAGAGATTCCAGTCGCACGTCGTCGAACCATACCCTTCCCGTGCCGCCGCGCACACCGACGAGGGTCAAATCAATGTAGCCCGGGGATGGCGCGCGGAAGGTCACTTCCTCGTCTTTCCAAGGTGTAGTGCTCGATCGGCCTACACTCGACGCGATTTCCGCGCCCGGTGTATCGATGGCAAGGACACCACCTTCACCGCTCTCGAGGTTTTCCGTTTTGATCCAAACGCGCACGCGCCACAACGAACCAACGGGGAGGAAGATTCTCTGCTCTATGGACGCGTCGGCCGGATCCAGAGCTTCGATCAACAGGGACTGCGCGCCTTCCTTCGCGTCGTTGGGATCGGCCGTCAGCGTGGGCTTGCGCCCGTGGTCCTGCCGAAGACGAGTCTCGATCTCCCAGCCCGTAAGAACCGGGACAGACTCAAAGCCGGGGTTCTGTACGGGGGATTGTGCCCGCAGTGAGGGGAGCAGGGTGAAGAACGCGAGGGCGACAGAAAGCATGAAACCTCCTCTTTTGATGTCGTGGCAAAAGTTCGACGCGCGGCCCGGCCGGGATTATACCAACTTAGTGCGGTGGAGGGGGCAGTCAGACTTACTACCAAGCGCCGGGGCCGAACAAGGAGCGCGTGTGGTTGAAAGTATATTCGCCCAGCAGACGCTCAACGCCCGCGTCATCGAACGCGACGAGGCGCACGATCATTTTGTTTGAGGGCGCGGCCTTCGCGAAGGTGATCGACTCTTGGAAAGCAATGCTGTTTGCGCCGGGATGAACTGGGATGTCCGGCAACCGAAGCTGTTCCGCGCCGCGCTCATCGCAGAGGCAGAGATCGACGCGTTTTTCCCCGCTCAGGTTCGCGGCCAAGCGCTCGACCAAAAGGTCGTCTTCGGCAGTCACGGTACACTGGACGCTGCCTCCCGCGGGAGGGGCGTACTCACGAATGCGCAGGCCTTCCTCCGCGGCACGCCTAAGAAATGCATCACTCACGACGACCCGCAGACTGCCGTCGCGCGCCAGGCTGCGGAGACCCTCGGCAAGCGCGATCACGTCGCGCATCCGCTCGCCGCACCGGTCGCAGCCGAGCAGATGCTCCTCGACGGCTGCTTCTTCGCCATCGCCCAGCGCCGCGAGCCAATGGTCGGCGAGGACTGCCGCGTCGATGGGGTTCGAGCAAGGCACTGGGTCGCCTCGGTCTTCAATCCTCATGCCGCAACTCCCATGCACTCGCGCAACTGGTGAATCGCCCGATGTCGAATCACGCGCACGTTGGCTTCGGAAACTCCCAGGAAACTGGCCACATCCGCGCTGGTCTGCTCGTCAAAGAAAGTCATGACGACAACCGTTCGTTCGCGCTCTTTCAGATTTTGCACACAACGCGTGAGCAGGTCACGGTCAAGGGCTGGCATGGGCGGCTGGGCCGGCGGCAGCAGGTCCGCCCCAAACTGTTCGAGGAGGCGTTCTTTTCTTTGGGCGCCGCGACGCAGATCAAGCACCGTCATCCGGCAGATTCCCAGCACGAACGATGCGAGCTTCCCCGGTTCACGCAAGCGGCCGGCCCGTAAAGCTTCAAGCGTGGTGATAAGAACCTGCTGGGTCAGGTCATCGGCGGCGTGTTCGTCTCGTAAGTGCCGCAAACCATAAAGCCGAATTCGCGGCGCCATCCGCCGAAACAACTCGGCCTCGACTTCGCGGTCACTGCCGGAGCCGATTTGCCGAACTAGCTCCGCATCATTCAGTTCGATGGCCATCAACACATCTTTTATGTGTAACGGGAGAGCGGTTCGTTACACATCCGGGTATCAAACGCGGACCATTGTACAAAAGGCGGTCCGCCACAGACAAGGAGGAGGAACTCATGGCGAAGACCACGGAGATTGCACCGGATATCTATCGCATTTCGATCTACGCTCCCTGGGCTAATTTGCAGTTCAACCACTTCCTGGTGAAAGATGACGAGCCGTTGCTATTCCACACCGGGCTGCGGGGGATGCACGCGGAAATTCGCGAAGCTGTATCCAAGCTCATCAACCTATCGGAGCTGCGCCACATTAGCTTCAGCCACTTCGAGTCGGACGAGTGCGGCTCGCTCAACGACTGGTTGGGCGCGGCGCTGAAGGCCGGCGTGATCTGCGGACAAGTCGGCGCGCTCGTGAGCGTAAACGATTTCACTGGCCGGGAGTCGCGCGCCCTCGCGGACGGCGAGAACTTCTCGACGGGGAAATACCGGTTCCGCTACTGCCGGACGCCGCACCTGCCGCATGGCTGGGATGCCGGCGTGCTCTTCGAAGAGACGCAAAAGACGTTGCTCTGCTCGGACCTCTTCCATCAAAATGGCGACGTCGAGCCGATCACCTCGTCTGACGTTGTGGGCAGGTCGCATCAGTCCGTGAAAGAATATCAAGCAACGATCCTCGCGGATTACGTGCCGTACACGCCGCTCACGGCGCGGAACCTGAAAAAGCTCGTCGAGCTCGAGCCCAAAACGCTCGCCGTCATGCACGGCTCAAGCTTTACCGGCGACTGCGCCCGAGCCCTCGATGACCTGAATGGCGCGTTCCGCGAAATCTATGGCGGGCAAAAGTAGTGGGGTGGCGGAAGCGCAGGTTTCCGGCCCATGAACGCGGTCACGCATCCGCTGGTTCCTGGTACTCTTGAGAGGAGAAACATGAGATGAGCGCGAGCGCAGAAACTGGCATGAAAAACCCACTGAACGTTATCGCCGCGATTGGGCTGGCCCTGGGCGGGCTGTTCGGCATGCTGGGGACCATGGTCGCAGCACGAAATCTTCAGTCGGCATTCTGGGCAATCGACGGGGTCGGCGTCGTGGTGGGTACCACTCTGCTTGCCCTGAAGTTGTTCAGAAAGGGCAGTGACGTTGTCGCCGCCGGCTTTCTTGTGTTCACGATTGGAGAGAGCGTGATGCTTGCAGGTACGGCAACGACCTTGGCAGAAAGTGTCCCAACGTTTGCGGCGGGCACGGCCTTATGGTCCGCCGGTCTGCTGCTCACGAGTGCGCCCAGGGAGTTCGCCACTTGGATTCGTGGGGTGGGGCTGATCGCTACGGCTTTGTTCGCGGTCACTTCGGGAACAATCTTCTGGGGAGCACAGACGTTGCCCACCGCTCGCCCGCTGCCATTGTTCGCCTACCCGTTCCTGGTTCTGACGTTCATCGGGTGGATTTGGACACTCTTGAAATCCGCGTGAACAATGAACGCCGTTCCCACCCGTCGCGAGCGCGAGGAAAAACCCGGAGCTATCCTTTGCCCCGCATCATCGAATGTAGTCGTGGTCCGCGAACCACGCCTGCATTCGGTGACGAATTGAAATGACCGGCAAGTAATAGGAACGATGGTGGAGGCGGGGGGAGTCGAACCCC
>CAZCVY010000221.1:0-11594 GCA_964501985.1 uncultured Acidobacteriota bacterium
CAGTTTGAATTCGTAGCGGCGAGTTTACCTCGCCAAATGGCGGCGTAAAGCCGCCCCTACTTCAAGCTGAGACCCGACCCAGCGAAACGAAATATTGACTCCGGTATCGTTTTCAGGTAGGCAATGAAGCGGCCGACTTTCGTGCCCGGAGTCAGAGATATGTCTTTCATCCGAATCGCCCTTAAGAACCTCCTTCGACGCCGGCTGCGCACCGTGCTCACGCTCTGCGGAGTGGGGGTCGGGATTGCAGCGTTTGTGGCGCTGGTGGGTTTTTCGCGTTCCTTTGAGGATCAATGGGCGAAACTTTATGAAAGCTCGGGCACGGACATCGCGGTGGTGCAGAAAACATTCCTGAACACATTCGTGGATGAGAGCGTGGGTGAAAAGCTCCGATCCCTTCCCTTCGTTGCGGCCGCTGATCCCGTGATCGTAAACCTGATGGACCTCACCCCTGAGGTCAACGCCCTGGTCTATGGATGGCCGGCCAAATCCTTCGAGATGGACACGCTCACTCTCCTCCAGGGACGCGGTTTCCACGACGATCAGCCCGAGGTGATGCTCGGTGAAGTGCTGGCAGAGAACCTCGGCAAGAAGCCCGGCGAGATCATGGAGATTCAGGGCTCCCCCTTTCAAGTGGTGGGGGTGTTCCGTGGCGGTTCCGCCCTGGAAGCAGGCGCGGCCGTCTTACCGCTGCGGGAGTTGCAGAAGCTGTCCGACCTCGGAGGCAAAGTCACGGCTTTCCACGTGCACTTGCGCAAGGGCGCGGAGGGCGAGTCTGACCAGGAGCGCATGCAAAAGGCTCGCGCCGACATTGAAGCCGCATTCCCCGGCCTGAAAGCTCTGCCCGCCAGCGTGCGTGCGCGCAACAATCAGCTTGTCGTCCTGGCTCGTTCGATGGCTTGGGGAACTTCCGTGATCGCGCTTTTCATCGGAGCCCTGGGCATCGCCAATACCATGGCCATGTCAGTGTTCGAGCGCACCAAGGAAATCGGCGTATTGCGCTCCTTGGGATGGAGACGCTCGCGGGTCATGAAGCTTATCCTCATCGAGGCTGCAATCCTGGGCTTGGTGGGAGGCTGTATCGGGGTGCTGGGTGGGTGGCTTACATTGCGCATCCTGGCGGGCCTGCCGTTCACGGCCAGCTTCGTCACCAGTTCGATCCCCCCGCTGATTTGCGGGGAAGCGCTGGGCATTTCGGTGGTCGTTGGCCTGGTGGCCGGCTTTCTGCCCGCCCAACGCGGAGCGCGGCTCTCGCCCGTGGAGGCGTTGCGATATGAGTGAGTGCGTGCTGGAGGGGACGAACGTCACCAAGCATTACGATGAGGGCCGCATTCAGGCCCTGCGTGGGGTGGATCTGGCTGTCAACGCCAGCGAGTTTGTGGCCATCACGGGCCCCAGCGGCAGCGGCAAGTCCACGCTCCTGCAACTACTGGGCGGATTGGACCAACCCACCAGCGGGGAAATTCGGTTCCGGGGACACAGCCTGGCCAGCTCCTTCGACTTGGATTTCTACCGCTCCCGGCGCGTGGGTTTCGTCTTCCAGGCCTTCCATTTGCTGCCCACGCTACGGGCGCTGGAAAACGTTCAAATACCCATGTTCGAAACCAAACTGAGCTTGCGCGAGCGTGAGGCTAAGGCAACGGAGCTGCTGCGCGAGGTGGGCCTGGAGCACCGCCTCGAGCAGTATCCGAATCAGCTCTCGGCGGGCGAGCGCCAGCGCACGGCCATTGCCCGCAGCCTCGCCAACGACCCTGAGATTCTACTGGCCGACGAGCCTACCGGCAACCTGGACAGTGAGAACTCCGCCAAGATCATGGCCTTGTTGACGGGCATTCAGGCCAAGCGAAACATGGTCCTGGTGATCGTTACCCACGAGTCCGCCATCGCCGAGTTAGCACAGCGCACCATTCATATTCGCGACGGCCGTATTTCATCCCCATAACCCATGTCTCCTATCAAAACATTCCTGGCCCTCTTGCTTCTGCCCGTCGCCATGCTGCCGGGCGCCACACGGGAGGAAATATTGGCACGGATTCGAGCCCTGCGTGACGCGACGGACTATACGGCCAGCGGTCGCCTGGTGCGCATTTCGCCTTCAGGAGAACGGAAGAGTTACACGATTGCCTTCCGAGCCCATGCTTTCCCCGACGGCGTATGGATTTTCAGCGAGGTATCGGCTCCGCCGCCGGCGCGCGTCCGCTTGCTGCTTTTCATCCCGCCACACGGACCGGCCAAAATCCGCACCGGCCGTGCGGGTGACCCGACATCCAAGGAACTGCCCGCGGAGAAGTGGAATCAAGGAGTGCTGGACTCGGATTTTACCTACGAGGACCTGCTCGAGAACTACTCGCAGTGGCAGCGGCAAACTGTCCTGCGGGAGGAGCGTTACGGGGAGCGTACTTGCGTGGTCTTGCGCAGCGAACCCGGCCCCGGCGATGAGTCCCATTACGCATCCGTCACCGCATGGCTTGACCGAGAGAACTACTATCCGGTGAAGGTGGAGAAGGTCGTGAAGAGCTCGGGCGAGGCGAAGGAGTTCATCTACTATGGCCTGCGCCAGGTGAGAGGCGTGTGGTCGGCCAGTCAGGTTGAGTGCAAAGTGGCCGGCAAGCCCGGCTCGTCTCTGCTGATCATCAACCGAGGCGCCGAAAAACCGCACCTCGCCCACCCCATGTTTGACCCCGTCCTGTTGACCAAACCGTGATTCCCCACCTATGTTCAAGACTCTCACAGAGATGCTCCTTCGCCGTGCAGAAGCAATTCCCGATGCGCTTTTCGTCAGGTTTGTTCAGCAGGGCAATGTGGTTGGGGCTTATACCTATTCCCAGACGTGGACGTGGGCAACCCAGTGGGCCTGGACGTTGTTAGGGCGAGGCGTGCGGAGAGGCGATCGTGTCGTGTTGGCGTTGCCCAACTCGGACGATTTCGTGGGAGCGTACCTGGGTGCCCTGCTGTGTGGAGCGATCCCTGCGCCCATCGCTCCCTTTCGCGAGATTGCGGCTGCTGACTCTTACGCCTCGCTCGTCTCCCAGCGGGTCAGGCTTCTTGATGCCCATGTGCTCGTTGTGCCGGAGGAGCAGGCGAACATGGCTGCCCTCTCCCATTTGTCTGACATCAACCCTCTGACCCTCATCAGCAGGCGGGATCTCGAGCCTGGGGTCCGGCCCATTCCACCCGATGGTTCGGAAGCCGACCTGGCGCTGCTTCTGTTCACATCCGGGACCACCGGCGATGCCAAAGTGGTTCAGCTTTCCCATGCCGCTCTTCTCGCCCAAACGAGGAACATCAGTGAGCATCTTAAGCTGGTGGACCCCAGTGTGGACTGGGCGGTTTCGTGGCTGCCGCTTTATTACGATATGGGCTTGATTGGTTTCTTGCTCACGCCGATTTATCCCGGCGGCCACGTCACCCTTCTGCGCACCGAAGATTTCATTTTGCGCCCCAGCCTTTGGGTGAAGGCGCTGTCCCAGTTTCGCGCCAGCATTACGGGTGGACCACCGTCGGCCTATGCTTTGTGCGCCCGATTCACGCGCGACTCCGAAGTGGAACGATGCGAGCTCGGTCGTGTGCGCATCGCTTTGGTGGGAGCCGAAGCGATTTGGCCGCAGAGTCTCGAACCATTTGTTCGCAAGTTCCGGCCCGCCGGATTCCGCGCCACCAGCCTCCTCGCCACTTACGGTTTGGCGGAGGCTGGATCCGCCGTGACCATGACCCGTCTTGACCAAGGCACGGATTTTGATTTGATTAATCTCGAATCGATGCATGCAACGGGGATCACCCGGAGCACGGGAGGCGGCAGCCCTCTGAACGGCCCGACGCGCCCAGTTGCGTCCTTGGGGCCACCCATCCCGCAGATGGAAGTGGCCATTATAAGCGAGGCCGGCGAGCGGCTGCCAGAACGCCAAATCGGTGAAGTTGTGGTGCGCGGACCCACCTTGATGCAAGGCTACTACGCGCAGCCGGAGGCTTCCCGCCAAGCACTTCAGGACGGCGGGCTGCGGACGGGTGACCTGGGGTACCTCGCCGGCGGCAAGTTATATATCACGGGTCGCAAGCAGGAGTTGATTACCGTCGGCGGTCGGAACTACCATCCCGAGGATCTGGAGCAGGTGGTCCGCGAGCGGCTGGGCGTCCGTGGGGGTCGCGCCGTGGCGATCGGTTGCGAGGGTAGAGAGCAAGGGTCCGGGGCGGCAGTGGTTCTGGTTGAGACCGCGCTAACCGCGCCGGCTGAGCGCGACGCCTTGCGCCAACAAGTCCACCATGTCTTGCTGGAAGCTGGATATACAGTAAGCCAGGTTGTACTTCTACGACCGAAGGTTATCCGTAATACCCCCAACGGAAAGCTTCGACGGGTGGATTGCAAGGTGCGATACTTGGCGGGCGAATTCGCTGCTGACAATTGATAACCGTTGCGGGCTAAACGCCCTCACCATGCAAACTCCCCAGGCGGGGTTGTGGGAACTTGCTCGCCGAAAAGGGCCGCAACTGGGTCGCGTAGCCGGGGTGGCGTGCCCGCGCTTTCTGTCCCGGAGCGCGTATCCCGTATCTCGTGTAACGTACTTCAGTCTTGTTCTTTCAACTCTCGCACCCAGATATTGCGATAGCGCACGAGGTCTCCGTGGTCCTGGAGGCGAACGGGACCTTTCGGCCCGCGGTCCGTGTAGCGCGGGAAAATGCGGTGTCCAGTCTCTCCCATGATCGCGGTGTGGTTTTGAATTACCACGCCGTTCTGAAAGGCGGTGATGTAGGCAGGGGTTTCCAGATTCCCGTTCTTAAACCGCGCGGGGTTGAAGATGATGTCGTACTCCTGCCACTTGCCGGGGTCGCAGGAAGGATTCACGAGCGGCGGGTATTGACCGTAAATCGCTCCCGCCTGGCCGTCGGCGTAGATCAGGTTGCGGCTGCTCTCGAAGACCTGGAGTTCGTAGACCCCAAAAAGGAAAACTCCGCTGTTCCCCTGCCACACATTTCCCGGCTTGAGGGGTGCAGGAGTCCTCCACTCGACGTGGAGTTGAATGTTGCCGAACTCCTCGCGTGTATAGATGTCGCCGGTCTTGGGCGCCACCTCGAAGTAGCCATCGCCCACCGTCCAGTGAGCGGGTCCGCCGTGGGCATCCTTCCACTGGGAAAGGTCCTTCCCGTCGAAAAGAACTTGCGCATCCGAAGGCGGAGGAACTACCCGACTGTCGTCGCGGCACATTCCCGCCGTAACCTTTACCGGTTGCGGACGGTTCGCATCGTGGACGTGCCATTTGCCGCCGGGCAGCATAGGCGTGTCGTCATAACCCATTCCGGATTCGTGTTGCGCGCTGGCGGCAGGGCCTAACGTAAGAATGCCGACCAGGAAGAATCCTGCGATAAACAACAAGAAGCCCTTAGAAGTTTTCATCGAATTGTCACCCCGTTGTGGTCAACAAGATCATGCGGCGATCACGCGCCGATCCGCACTCTCGCCGCCGGATAATGCCAATCCCCGCCGCGGGCCGAGGACGGACGAAATCCTGCTGGCGCCTGGATCAGCGCCAATCACCCAATCATCGTTTATTGTGCGGTCCTCTCTTATCTTGCCGTCACTGCGCGCCCAGTGTAAGCCACGCCGCAACGCGCGTCGAGGGACTTCGGGCACTCATCCTACACCCGGCAGAGCACTGAGAAAAGCGTTAATGAACCCGAATGAACCCGAAGCGTTTGGGCAACGGTGCAAGTGGCACAGGGATTCCCGCCTGTGCCCTCAACGCACCGGAAAAATGCAGAGGACTTAGGTCAAGCAAGAGCTTGGGTGCATAGTAGGGAGGCAGAACCTGCCACCCCCCAGGGGAGAACGATTTCGCCGGGTAACCTGAGCGCCGGACTATGCGTCCAACTGTACGAAGTCCTTCAGGCGCGGAACCAAGTGGCGATGCGTCGAATCCGGACCATAAAACAGGGCGTGGATATACAGCAGCAGAGCGGGTTGGGAGAATCGGCGCGGCGGATTCTTGCGGAAGGGGAAATAGCAGAGCCGGCCCTTCACGATTTTGCCGGGATCGTGGTAAGAGACCAATGGCCACGTTGCGGGGAAGAATCGAAACCCGGCCTGCGCCAACGCGGCGTGCCAACGGTCGCCGGAAGCGGCGGTAACTTCCCCATAGAGCCGCCAATTCCACCCCTGAGGACCGCGGCGCTCCTGGCGAAGAAGCTGGCGCAAGATTCGCACGCCGAGGCCCCGGCCGCGGAGCGCGGGATCGACGAAGATGTAGCTTCCAAACACCACGCTGAAAGCAGGCAACACCAGGGTGCAGGCGCCGCCCACCAATTGATCCCCCAGGTAGGCTGCGAACAGGTGCACCGGATTGACGCGCGCCGGCGAGGGTATCATGACTCGCCGCAGCACGCTGAGACTGACGCGTTCGTCGGCGTTGAAGCTGCGCTGGTAAAGTCGCAGGTAGGCTTCCAGTTCGTCGCGTTCGTTAGGACGAAGTAATTTCAAGGTGAATTTCAACATGGCAGCCCTCGCTTCAAATCGATTTGTGAAATCATGCCGGTTTCGAGTATCTTGTATCACAGGCTCAATTCGCCGGGCCAATCATTGGGGAGTGTCGCCGGGGATGTTGAGGAATCTCGCCGGGTTCATGGTGGTGCTACTGGTGTTCACGCTCGCCTCAACCGCTCAGGAATTAGATGATGCGGGGTTTGTCCCGATTTTCACGGGGCAGGATTTGGCCGGCTGGCACGAAATGGGGCAGCAGGATTGGCACGCGGACGACGGAATTCTCTGGACGGAGGGGAAGGGCGGGTGGCTGCGCTCGGACCAGCCTTACACGGACTTCGCCTTGCGACTGGAGTACCGCCTCACGAAAGGCGCGGTCACCGGGATCTTCCTGCGATCGGCTGAGCAGGGTGACCCCACGTTCACGGGGTTGAAGATCTCCCTTCTTGACGATGCCGGACAGCTCACGGATCTCCACAGCACGGGAGCAATCTACGGTGCGGTAATTCCTCTCTACAGCGTGGGCAGAAAGGCCGGCGAATGGAACCAAGTTGAGATTTCCTGCATCGGTCGGCACTTAACGGTTTACCTGAATGGGAATCGGATTCATAAGATTGACTTCGACGACCCCGCATTTGTATTTTCCGAGAAACGCCCCCTCAGCAGAGTTCCCAATCAAGGCTACATCGGGTTGGAAAGCCATACCAACCGGGTGGATTTTCGCAGCCTGCGCCTCCAAGTTATCAAACCTTCTGCCTGAGGTTAATCTTACGGACGAGAAGCGAAAATCGAAACTCGAAAGCAGAAACTCGGGCCGATTTTCGACCTTCGATTTTCCAATTTCGGGTTCGACGGAGAAAGCAATTGTCGAAAATTCGTATTAAATCGGGGAATGGCATTGGGACGGCTCTGATTTTCCTCGCGTTTGTGGTTTTGGCGATTTTTGCCGGTATCATTTGGAAACTGGCGAGCCGTCAGGGACCCACGCTCACCTTATCCAACCCACCCAAAGGCCTGGGTCAGAAAACGCAACTCGTCGTGGACGCCAGTGACTCGAAGCATAACCTCAAGAGTCTGGCGGTGGAGGTTGTGCAGAATGGGCAGGTGGTTCACCAATCGAATTTGGTGATAACGGCGCGACCGCACCGGGGGTGGAAGTTCTGGTCCTCCCCCCCCGTGAGCGCGACCCACTGGACGGTTCTGGTGGGCCGGGAGGTCATTCCGTCGCTGAAGGAGGGGCATGCTACACTGCGCGTGACCGCGCTGAATGATTCCTGGGGGCGCTTTTTCCGCGGCGGACTTAGCGAGGTGGCGATTGACCTGCCGGTGCGGTTCGCGCCTCCGCAAATCTCGATGTTGAGCACGCAGCACTATATTAATCAGGGCGGCTGCGATATGGCGGTCTTTACTGTTTCGCCAGGGACCACCGAATCCGGCGTCAAGGTGGGAGACAACTTCTTCCCCAGTTTTCCCATGAAGGAGTCCGAGCCGCAAACCCGCATCTGCCTCTTTGCTTATGCGTGGAACGCTGATATTTCCGCGGTCCCGCACGTCGTGGCTCGCGACGATGCCGGGAATGAATCCTCGGCCAGCTTCAGTTACAAGGTCTTTCCCAAGAAGTTTCATTCCGACACCATTGACCTGAATAAGACCGCGGGCGGGAAGTTTCTGGACAACGTTGTTCCTCCCATCATGAGCCAAACTCCCGAGTTGAACGACCAGGGAAGCTTGATCAAGAACTTTCTGCTAATTAACGGCTCGTTGCGGCAGGAGGACGCACAAAAGCTGGTGGCATATTCCCAGCGCACTGCTCCAAGGTTCTTGTGGAAAGGACCTTTTCTTCGCTTGCCCGGCAAAACGGAAGCCAGCTTCGCGGATTACCGGACCTACGTTTACGACGGGCAACCGGTGGACCATCAGACCCACCTCGGTTTTGACTTGGCGGGTTCGGAGCACATGCCCGTGCGCGCCGCCAATTCCGGCGTCGTCGTGTTTGCGGGGTTTTTCGGAATTTACGGCAACGCGGTGGTCATTGACCACGGCTGCGGAATTCAGAGTCTTTATGGCCATCTCAGCTCTCTCGAGGTCAAGGAAGGCGATCAGGTGAAGAACCTCCAGGAGATCGGCCATAGCGGCCAGACAGGCCTTGCCGGCGGCGACCACCTGCATTTCACGATGCTTTTGGATGGAATTCCCATTAACCCCGTCGAATGGTGGGACCCGCACTGGATTCACGACCGGATTGAAGCGAAAATGGTGCAGTAGGTCACAGGTTACAGGAAAGAGGTCATAGGAGGTAGGTTGCAGGAACCAGGAAGATCAGATGGTTCGGCTTCTCTGTAACCTGTCCCCTGTAACCTGTAACCTGTAACCTAGTCCTTCGCCACACGGGCCAAATATAAATTGAAAAACTTCGCAGGGTCTGTGGATAATCCCACTGTCGTATTGCCTTTCTTACCGTCAACTACTCGTGTAAATCCCCGACCGTCAACCTCGACGGCAAGGTCCTTGGTTTGGCAGAGACCGGGGTCGAGCACCATGGCCACGGCCATGGGGTCGAAGAGTGTGGGGGTCTCCTGGTTCCACAAATGATACAGCGCGGCCAGCGCATTGGTGATCGGAGTGTTTTGGCCAAAGATGCGGCTGCGCCCTGCGGCGTCGAGCTTCAGCATGGCGGTTACATCGAGTGGCGCCATGATGATGGGAATTCCCGAGGAAAAGACGATCTGGGCCGCAGCAGGATTGGACTTGATGTTCCACTCCGCATCGGGCTTTGAGCCTGGCCCGTAACCGAGCGCGATGGAGCCGCCCATCAGAGCGATGCGCTTGATCTTTTTCGCCGCTAGGGGGTCGGCCTTGATCAGGGTCGCCACGTTGGTGAGTTCGCCTATGGCGATCAAGGTGATTTCACCTGGGTAGCGATGCAGCTCGCTACGCATAAAATCGACGGCGCTTTCCTTCCGAATCTGCGGGCTCACGAAGCCATCGGCCCAGCGCGTTTGCTCGATGGGTTGCGCAGCCTCCGGAGGCCCGGCCACCACCGGCACCTGCCGCCACTTTCCGCCCGCCTCCCAGAGGAACTTGGCCGCGAGGCGCGCCCGCGCCGCGGTGTCGCCGGAAACTGTTGTCACGCCCAGCAAATCGAATTCCGGACTCTTGATGATGAGCGCCAAAGCAAAGGCATCGTCGATATCGGTGCCAATGTCGGTGTCGAGAAGAACGGGTATTCTCGTGGGCGCATCCGCCGCTCCGCAAAATGAGGTGCTCAAGAGAATTGCGGCAAATAATGAGGTCATGAGTTTCATGTAAATTCCCCAGGGGACTTGGCTTTTGACTTTCAACTTCTGATTATTAACTCTAGACTTTTGAATTCTTCTGCTACTTCACCACCGGCGCCAGCGCCACGCATCCGAGGCCGAGGATGAACACCACAAACATTAGGGCCAGCATACGCTTGGCGCCCGCCCCGGCTCCGGCGAACTCCTTCCAGACGAAGACGCCCCAAATTGCCCCGATCATGGTCGCGCCCTGGCCCAGCGCGTAGGAAGTGGCCGGGCCGACCATCGCAGCGTACGAAGCTACGAAGTTGGAAATCGTGCCCACGCCCCAAACGGCGCCGCCGAGGATTCCCCAGAAGTGCAAGCGGCCGGCGCCGGCAAAGTAGTCGCCAAAGCGAACCGGAGGGCCGGAAAACGGTCGGCGCATGACCAGAATATTGGCCGGAATGTTGATCGCCAGGATTCCCAGACCAAACACAAACGCAACGGTATACGGCCCCAGATGGTTTTCGCCGCTGATCCCTTTGGCCACGAAAGGATAGAAAAGGCCCATGCCAAAGCCACCCAGCAGGCTCAAGACGATCCCTTTCTTGGAAGCCTTGGTGTCGGGCGAAAGGCGGTGGTAGGCGAGCGCGTCAAGGACGATTGCGACGCACACCAAAGCCACGCCGCCGAAGAGCAGCAGTGGGTTCCCCTTCGGCGTGATGATGTAATTGAGCACAGAGCCGATGACCAGTGCCATCCCGATCCCAACGGGAAACGCCACGGCCATGCCGGCAATGGCGATCGCCGCCACAATCAGAATGTTGGCAATGTTGAAGACGATTCCGCCCAGAAAAGCGTAGGCGAGGTGGGCGGCGTCGGCAGCGGCAAGGTTGCGGAAGAAGCTGTCATGGCTCGCGGCATCGGTATGCCCAAACGTCAGCCCGATAAGTATCGAGCAGAGCAGAATTCCACCGACGTAATCCCAGTAGAAAAGTTCGAATCGCCAAGTCCCTGTAGCCTTCTGGGTGTTAGCCCAACTGCCCCAGCAGATCATGCTGAGAATCATCATGGCAAGGGCAACGGTATAAACCTGTGGAATGAACATGCGCGGCTCTCTTTCGGAATGCGAGGAAGGGTATTCCCTCCGCGGTGACATGCATCGCGAAGGGAATCCTATGCGGGGACTGGGAAGAATACAAGAGGCGAATGCGTCCGGCAACGGAGTCCCGGCGCTACTCTTCCTCCTCTTCCACGGCCGAAGGCTTGTGGGCGGCGACGATCTTATCCGCAATCATCTGCGGCACAACGTCGTAATGGGACATTTCCATGGAGTAGGTCCCGCGGCCCTGGGTCATCGACGTCAGGTCGGAAGCGTAGGAGAGCATTTCCGACAGGGGCACCTGGGCCTTCACCACAGTCGAGCTGCCTGTCGGTTCCATGCCCTGAATGCGGCCCCGGCGGCCGTTCAGGTTTCCCATAATATCTCCGGAGTAGTTTTCCGGAACGGTAATTTCCACATTCATGATGGGTTCCAGGAGGCAGGGCTTGGCTTGCTCCATGCACTTCTTAAAGCCCTTCGAGCCCGCCAGCTTGAAGGCCATTTCCGAGGAATCGACGTCGTGGTAGGAGCCGTCAAAAAGAATAACTTTGAAATCGACCACCGGGTAGCCGGCAAGGTACCCTCTTGCCGCTGCCTCGACGATGCCCTTTTCGACGGCAGGGATGAAGTTGCGCGGAATGGCGCCGCCGAAGATGTCGTTCACGAACTCGAAACCCACCCCGCGCGCCTGGGGTTCCAGTTTGATCCAGCAGTCGCCATACTGGCCATGTCCGCCCGTCTGCTTCTTGTGCTTGCCCTGCGC
>CAZCVY010000222.1:0-11493 GCA_964501985.1 uncultured Acidobacteriota bacterium
TCTATTACATCGTAGGTTACCTCGCTTTGTTAAGGCGCTCGAAGGGTTCCATCGCTGCGAAGGCCGGGGAGGATCGCACCGTCACCGCCACGTCCTCACCCGGCACTTTGATGTTCTTGAGCGCCAGGCCGTCCCGCATGCGCTGCGAGCGCCGGATCCGCCAAAACGTTACGCCGATCTGCTCGACCAGGTGGCTCTCCAAACCGAGTTGCAAATCCTCCAGCAGGGACCTCATCATCTGCCGGTACTCTCCCTCCCCCATCCCTATGAGAACTTCGAACTGCGAGTCTTTCATGAAGCCCTTGCGGAAATTGGCCACGGTGGGGATAACCTCGGCTTCCGGCGGCGATTCCGCCGGAGCGCTCACGGCGTTCGCTTCCTGCTCGGACGCATTCGATAATTGCGGATTGCTTTCGCGAGGCATAGGTCCCTCGTGATACTCAATTACTAATAACCACACTATGATTATACATATATATAATGAATCTAGTCAAGCACAATCGTGAACTAGAGGTGTATACTTTCAAGTCGACAAAATGCCCGCCCGAAGACAGGGGAGAGAATCGGCAAGCGCCGGCCCGCAAGGGGAAGGAAAAAGACAGATACAACCGTCGCCGGCGTTTAACGAAGAGCGGCGGAGCCTGGACAGCAGGTCCAGCCTACCCGCTTGCTCCACGACCGGCGTGATGCCAAGTGGAGAAACCAGGAAGCGTGGTATCCCGTCTCCTCAATGCAAGGTAAAATGGCCCGCGACGCGGCACGCATTTCCGAGGCTCGGGGATGCTATAGAAAAGCTGGGTGCGGGCGTGGGGGGCTCGAACGCCTTTGTTCCGTGGTCGCTTCTCCACTATAATCAGACCATCGGGGACTTCTGGTTAGTGTGCAAAATGGAAGATAACTTTAACCAGTACCGTCGAAGCACTCGGGTGACCATTTCCATCCACATTTATATCTCGGGAGTGGACGCAGACGGAAATAAGTTTAATGAAAGCGTCCGCACGCAGGTCGTTAACATGCATGGCGGGAAGATTGCGACGACTCATCGGTTGACCATGGGCACGGAGGTCCTGATTGAAAACCGTACCGGGGGCGTCGTGGCGAAGGCTCGTGTTGTTTGGTTGGATGGGAAGGACGAGGCAGAAGACTTACATCTCGTGGCGCTTGAGCTGCTCGAACCGCAGAATGTTTGGGGAATGACATTCCCTCCTGACGATTGGAGCCCCCAGTCTTGAAAGGTGACGCCGCCCGCCCGCAACCTCCCATAGACGCCATTTTGGGTTATGCGAACTCGTAGGCGCAACGCACAGCCCTTTATGGGAACCCGGGGCAGGCGCCTCGTTAAACTCGTTTTCGCGCGGGCGGCCGCTGGGTCTCAGACTGCCGGATTGCGGTTTTGCTGCTGGCAGTAGGCGTTGCCACGATTTTGGTTAAGTTCCGCCCTGCACGGCGAGAACGTTATCCAGAACGACGGTTGGAAGCGAACCCTTGCCCAGCACGTCCTTGGCGTCCAGGACCTCGATGTCCACCCATTCTTCGCCGGGGCCGATCTTCAAACTCACTTCGTCCGTCAGCCGCAGCGTGCGGTGCTGGTATTCGCCCTCCAACAAGCGAAGGAAAATCCCGGACCCCGGTTTTAGTGGATTTTGGGAGCCGCGAGAGCGCGCTCTTTCGAGTGGGCGACGAGGGCGTCGAAGCGCGGGTCGCCGTGCAAGGACTTTAAATCAGGGTCAAAAGCCATGGTGAGCGCCGTTTCCGGCCATAGGCCATGATCGACAGACTTGGCCAGCAGCGACAAGGCTTCGTCGCGCCGTCCCTGGATTGCCGCAATGCAAGCGAGGTAGTAAGTGGAGAACGTGTTGTTCACGTGCTCCGGCAATTGCGCATGGTTTTCGAGATCGAGCGCCTGCTTGGCCACGTCTTCAGCCTCGGCATAGCGGCCTTCGTGAGCCAACGCCAGAGCGAGGCTGTTCATGGCCTGGCGGGTGGCGATGCTCTGGGCGCCCAGAACGCGCCGCGCCGGTTCAAGGACCTCGCGAATAGACTTTTCTGCTTCACCATAGTGGCCATCATTTCGATCAAAAGCAGCTCCGCTGATGATGGCCACCAGCGTATCGGGATTATCCGGCCCTGCCACGCGGCGAAAACCGTCGAGCGCCTCACGCTCCAATTTTTCCGCTTCCCCCGTTCTGCTCTGGTCGGAGAGAGCAAGTGCCAGCGCTTGCATCGTCTCCAAGGTTGCGACATTCTCAGGACCCAGGACCTTGCGGCGTGCGTCAAGCAAGCCGCGGTCCAACTTCTCCGCTTCCTGGAAGGAACCCTCAGTTTCCAATACATCTGCCAGATTCGAAACCGACCGTAGTGTGTCGGGATGCTCCGGACCGAGAACCCTGCGCCGGCTCTCCAGCACCTCTCGATTTGCTTTCTCCGCTTCGGCCAACCGCCCTTCGCTATTCAGCAATGTCGCAAGATTGTTGAGTGTCTTGAGCGTCTCGGGATGATCCGGCCCCAGGAGTTGCCGGCGAAGATCAAGCGTTTCGCGATCCAGCTTCTCCGCTTCGGCATAATGTCCCTGGTAATACTCAACCACGCCGAGGTTGGACATGGGCGAGAGGATACCCGGGTCGCGCGGCCCCAGAAGCTTCTTCTCAGTGTCGAGTGCTTGGCGATAATACTGCCCGGCTTCGGCGTAACGGCCTTCGCGAACGAGGTCGCTGGCGAGATTATTCATCACCTTGGCGGTGTTGAGCTTCATCGGTCCGACCGTGCGCAGCAGGATCTCCAGCGATTGGCGATGTACTTTCTCTCCCTCAGCAAATTTCCCCTCCCACATGAACGAGCTTCCGAGATCATTCAGGGTCTTTACGGTATCCGCGTTGTCGGGTCCAAGGGCTCGCTGCTGAATCTCTATGGTCTTCTGAAAGATGGTTTCCGACTGCGGATAAAGCCCAAGGCCCTGGTACGTCTTGCCCATGACGTACATCATCTGGGCTTCCATCTCCGGATCTTTTTCCAACCCGGTCTCGATACTCCTTGACGCCTTGTCCAGAATTTCGCGCGCGGTGACGGTGTTGCCCCGCGCTTCGCTGGGGTCCGACACCTTGAAAATGCCCATGGCGAAATCGGCGATGCGATTGGCGCGGTCGCGCTCTCTCACGGTGCGGTCGCGTTCCTGCGTCATCCGGCGCAATTGCACCGCCTCGAGGCTGGCAAAACCGGCCAGCAGGATGACCAGTGCCGCCGCCACACCCACTGCCACGCGATGCCGCCGCACGTACTTCTGCACGCGATATCCGGCGCTTGCCGGGCGCGCCACCACCGGTTCGTGGTTGAGATATCGCCCGATATCCGCGGCCAGTTCGAAGGGACTGCCGTAGCGCCGTGCGCGGTCCTTTTCCAGCGCCTTCATCGTGATGCTGTCGAGGTCGCCGTGCAGCAGACTGACCAATTGCCTCGGTTCGGTGCCGCGCAGCTCGGCGGCCGAGGCGGAGGATTCCTTCTTCGTCCCCAACCTGGTGCTGGGGCGCGGCGCCTCCTGTTCCCGCAGTTGCCGCAGCACTTCGTCAAGCGGCTGCTTCCGCCACTGCTCCGTGTCGAAGGGAAGCAATCCCGTCAGCAATTCGTAGAGAATCACGCCCAGCGAATAGACGTCCGTGCGCGTGTCGACGTCGTCCGCGTTCGGGTCGGCCTGCTCCGGGCTCATGTATCCCGGCGTCCCTACCAATCCCCAGACACGAGTGAACAGCGACTCGCCGGCAACCAACGGCGTGGCCGCTTTGGCCAACCCGAAATCGATCAGCCGGGGGACCGGTTTCCCGTCCTGTTCTACCACCAGGATGTTAGCGGGCTTGAGGTCGCGGTGAATGATGGCCTTCTGGTGGGCGTGCTGGACCCCCTCGCAGGCCTTAACGAATAGCTCCAGCCGTTCGCGGATACTCAGCCTCTTGCGGTCGCAGTAATCGGTGATGGGTTCTCCCGGCACGTACTCCATCACAAAGTACGGCTGGCCGTCGGCGGTCGCCCCAGCGTCGAACACCTTGGCGATGGCGGGATGATCCATCAGGGCGAGCGACTGGCGCTCGGCCTGGAAGCGACGAAGTAGCGCATCATCGTACATGCCGGCGCGGATCAGTTTGAGCGCCACCTGCCGCTGGAGGGGCGCGGATTGCTCGGCCAGCCACACCTGCCCCATCCCTCCCTCGCCGATCTTCCTGACCAAACGATAGGGACCAATGGACTGGGCCGACTGCGCCTCCTGTTTCGCTTCTGTTGTCCACGGATGTTCCGAGAGTCCGTCCGAACGGGCATAGGCGGAAAGCAGCGATTCGAGCTCGGCCAGCAGGGACTTATCCTGCCCGCAAGCCTCGCGCAGGAACTCGCCTCGTTCGCTCGGTGGGCGCTGCAACGCGGCGTCGAAAAGCTCCTTAGCCTTCTCCCATTGCTTCGTTTTTTCCACCGCCGCCTCTTTGCATCTCGCGCGTTAACCACGCCTTGGCCATGTTCCAATTACGTTTTACCGTGGCTGGGGAAACCTCCAGAGCTTTCGCTGTTTCCTCCACTGTCAGCCCGCCGAAAAACCTCATTTCCACAATTCGTCCCTGCTGCTCGTCGCGCCGCGAAAGTTGGAGTAATGCATCGTCGACGGCCAGCACATCGACGCCTCGCGCTTGTTCATGCGCTACCTCGAAACTTCCGTCGAGTTCCACCTTGTATTCGGGACCTCGCTTGGCGGCGTGGCGGCGGCGGGCGTAATCCACCAAAACCTGTCGCATCAGTTTGGCGGCCACCCCAAGGAAGTGGGCGCGATTCTGAAACTGCGCGGGGCTCTGGTCAACGAGCCGCAAAAAGGCTTCATGCACCAGCGCCGTGCTTTGGAGGGTGTGACCTGGGCGCTCCGCTCTCAGATAGCGGTGGGCGAGAGATCGCAGTTCATGGTAGACGAGAGGAATCAGGGCCTGAAGCGCTTCCTGGTCGCCCTCCCTCCACTTGGCTAGCAATTGCGTGACGGATTCTGCTGACCGACGCACCGCTGCCTTTCCCTAACCTGTTGGATATTCACAAAATATAGCCTTTTCCTGAATTCGAAGTCAACGCCGGACGAGCGCCCAATAGGTGTCCGGTAGGGTTTCCGAATCCCGGTCCGGCCAGTTCTCCGAAAAATATTTGAGCCAATCTGTCCGGTTTTTCCGCATTAGCGAGTGGAAGAAGGGACCGGTTTGAATTGACGTCTGGGAAATGCATCCTCTGGAGAATGGCCGCTAACGCGTAGCCACGCCGACCGGAGTTGCTCGAAGTGTGCAAATCGCCCGACGTTACAACCCTAGTCTGAACCATACCAAGGAGGCTTTGACCATGACAGCAGGCAAAAGTACGGCGGACGCGATGAAACTTCGTGTGTTCTTGTGGACGGGATTGGCAGTGACGGGGCTGTGGTTTGCGGCGTGCGGCGGCGGGAGTTCAGGCGGGAGCACACCGCCCCCGGCCCCCACGACCTATACGATCGGTGGGACGGTTTCGGGCCTCACAGGCTCGGGGCTAGTGCTGCAGAATAATGGCGGCGACAACTTAACGGTCACTGCCAACGGCAGCTTTACCTTTACCACTGCCATTACCAGCGGCGGCGCTTATGCCGTTACAGTTCTGACTCAACCTTCCAGTCCCGCGCAATCTTGCACCGTGACCAGCGGCACAGGAACGGCCACCGCGAACGTCACGAGCGTCCAAGTTGCCTGCGCCGCTCCCACCTTCACGATTGGCGGAACTGTCTCAGGTCTGCTTGGCACGGGGCTGGTGTTGCAGGACAACGGCGGCAACAACCTGTCGGTCACCGCCAACGGCAGCTTCACCTTCAGCACCGCACTCGCCAGTGGGACCGCCTATAAGGTCACGGTCCTTACCCAGCCTTCCGGCCCAACGCAAACCTGCACCGTGACCAACGGAAGCGGAACGGCCACTGCGAATGTCACGAACGTTCAAGTCGCATGCACCAGTGAAACCACCTTCACGATTGGTGGGACGGTTTCGGGTCTCACGGGCACCGGCTTGGTGTTGCAGGACAACGGCGGCAACAACCTGTCGGTCACCGCCAACGGCAGCTTCACCTTCAGCACGGCGCTCACCAGCGGCGCTGCTTACGACGTCACGGTGCTGACTCAGCCTTCCAGCCCCGCGCAGACCTGCACCGTGACGGACGGCACAGGAACGGCCGGCGCCAACGTCACGAGCGTTCAGGTTGCTTGCGCGAGCCAAACGGCCAGCGCGTGGACCTGGGAAAGCGGTATCGACTCGGGCACCGAAGCCGGTAATTATGGAACGCAAGGGAAAGCCGCAACAACCAATGTCCCTGGTTCACGTAACTCGGCAGTTGCCTGGACGGACAAGTCTGGAAACTTCTGGCTTTTCGGCGGGTCCGGCTTGGATTCTACAAATTCCGCCGGAGGCCTTGGCGATCTGTGGGAGTACAGTGCGGGCGAATGGACGTGGGTGAGTGGGCCCAACAAAGTTAACACCAATGGCATCTACGGTACCGAAGGAACGCCTTCGCCTGTGAACGCACCGGGAACCCGCTATGGAGCGGGGGCATGGACAGATTCGTCCGGTAATTTCTGGCTCTTTGGTGGGTGGGGCCACGACTCAACGAACAGCATCAATCCTGGCAACCTAAATGACTTGTGGGAGTACAAAGGCGGCGAGTGGACCTGGGTATCTGGCGCGAATATGGTTAACCAACCGGGCGTTTATGGGACTCAAGGGACCCCGGCTTCCACGAACGTACCCAGCGCTCGCCAGTACCCTGTGACTTGGGTCGACAAGTCTGGAAACTTCTGGTTATTCGGAGGAGAGGGCGTTGACTCCAGTGATGGCGGCCTCGGCGAGCTGAATGACCTCTGGGAATTCAGCAAAGGCGAATGGACGTGGGTGGCCGGATCGAACACTGGCGACTCCGCAGGCTCTTACGGAACGCTTGGCAAAGCATCGGCATCCAACGAGCCGCAAGCACGGGCCGCAGCGGTAGGTTGGACGGATTCTGCCGGCAATCTTTGGCTCTTCGGAGGGCAGGGCACGCCCCCGGCCACTGGACTCAACATCCTCAACGACCTCTGGGAGTTTAGTGGGGGGCAATGGACATGGATGGGTGGTTCGAACATGCCCAACGCATCAGGCGTCTACGGAACCCAGGGAACTCCGGCTTCCGGCAACATTCCGGGGGCGCGATACTGGGCTTCCGCCTGGACCGATGCCGCCGGAAACTTCTGGCTGTTTGGCGGAACCGGCTACGGCTCGACCGGGAATTACGAATCAGGCCAAGACCTCAACGACCTCTGGGAGTACAGCGGTGGCGAATGGACATGGGTGGGAGGGTCGGACATCAACAGCCCCGGTGCAAAGGGAGTATACGGGACCGAGGGAACTCCAGCGCCCGGCAACACTCCAGGGGCACGACAAAGCGCTGTGAGTTGGGTCGATTCGGCCGGGAACTTCTGGATCTTCGGTGGTGACGGGTTTGATTCGACGAAGCCTCAGAGTTATCTCAACGACCTGTGGAAGTACGGGCCGTAGCAGCGAGTAGGTTGCGCCGCGGAGTTGTCCTACAGTCAGCCGGACAACTCCGCGGCAGCTCTATTCGCACACCGTCCCTTCCTGGTTTCAAACCGCACCGCGAGCCCGCAACTCGCAATCATGCCATGCTAAAATGATCGACCGGTGACGTTGCTCCAACCTCCAGCCATCGACTGGGAGGCTTCCGGAGGCGGTCGCCATCGCCGAGCAGCACTACTTCCTCAAGCTCATCCTCTGCGTTTCACGTTTCCAGGGGGCATCACGGAAGAGGGAATAATCGCGGCGGAGTACAAGGAGACGCAAGAGTATGGCAAGCGTTGTCGAAGGGCATAAGGCGCCGCGCTTCGCTGTCGAAGAACTGCGGCGGCTTCTTGAGGCGAATCGGGGTGGGCAGGCCACGGGTATATACTCCGTCTGTTCGGCCAACCGCCTGGTGCTGGAAGCCGCTTGCGCTCAGGCCCGGCGCCTCCAGAGCCTGTTATTGATTGAGGCCACCTCCAAC
Organism: uncultured Acidobacteriota bacterium; assembly: GCA_964501985.1. Lineage (GTDB taxonomy): Bacteria > Acidobacteriota > Terriglobia > UBA7540 > UBA7540 > Bog-366. The sequence goes on from CAZCVY010000222.1 coordinate 8,060, forward strand.
CAGGTCAATCAGGAGGGTGGGTACACGGGCATGAATCCCGCAGACTTCCGCGGGTATGTTCGTGAGATTGCCGCCCGGATGAGTTTCCCGACGGATCGGCTCCTCCTGGGCGGCGATCACCTGGGTCCCAACCCGTGGCAGCACCTGCCTGCGGAAGCGGCGATGGAGAAGGCTTGCGCGATGGTGGCGGATTATGCGGCCGCAGGTTTCGGCAAGATCCACCTTGACGCCAGCATGCCCTGTCAAGACGATCCGCGCCCCGTTGCAAATGCGGAGATCGGGAGGCGCGCAGCACGACTCTGCCAGGCCGCGGAGGACGCCCTGAGCGGTTCCTCGCCCAAGCCCGTGTACATTATTGGCACCGAGGTGCCCACTCCCGGCGGAGCTCAGGAAAAGCTGGAGATCGAGGTCACACGCACAGACAGTCTCGAGGAAACCATCGCGATCCATCGCCAGGCATTTCGCGCCCGGTCGCTGGAATCGGTCTGGGATCGCGTTGTCGGAGTGGTGGTCCAGCCGGGTGTGGAGTTCGGCGATGATGCGGTCGCGGAGTTCATTCCCGAAAAGGCGGATCCGCTCGCCGAGTGCATCCTTCGGCATGAGGGCCTGGTCTTTGAGGCGCATTCAACCGATTATCAAACCGGCAAGGCGTTGCGGGCGTTGGTCGAACACCGCTTTGGCATCCTGAAGGTGGGCCCGGAGTTGACCTTCATGATGCGGGAAGCGATCTTCGGGCTCGCACAGATTGAGAACGAGTGGGTGGCGGAAGCGCAGCGGTCGAATATTCGCGAGGTGATCGAGCAGGTGATGATCGAGCATCCGGAAAACTGGAAGAAGTACTATCGCGGCGACGCCGATCAGCTTCGCTTTGCCCGCGCGTACAGCCTGAGCGACCGAATCCGGTACTACTGGCCGGCCCCGAGGATCGCGGCCGCGCTTGGCACGCTGCTTCACAATCTGACCGAGCGCCCGGCGCCGCTGGCCCTGGTCGCGCAATACCTTCCCCGGCAGGCTCAGGCGATCCGCGTGGGGGCGTGTCAAAACGAGCCCACCGCGATGATTCATCACAAGGTGAGCGAGGCGCTGCTTCGCTACGCCACTGCGTGCGGACTTGCCAGGGGAGAATAGGCCATGGCCAAACAGCACTACTTCTTCAAACTCATCGCTCCGCGGTCCACGTTTCCGGGTGACATCACGGACGCTGAGAGGCAGTTGATGGACGAGCACTTTCGCTATTTCCAAGAGCACTTTGCCGCGGGCAGAGTTCTTATCTTCGGGCCTGTCATGGCGGCGGGCGGAGCCTTCGGCCTCGGTGTGCTCGAGGTCGATAACGAAGATGAGGCTCGGAAGTTTGGCGAAGGCGATCCATCGGTGAAAGCGGGGCTGAATCGATTCGAGATTGCCCCCATGCGAGTGGCTGCCGCGCGCGCCATGGAACCGTGACGGGAATCATTCATGAAAATCTACTTTGGCTTCACCATGGCGGGTGACCGCTCGACCGTGGAAACCGCTCGCGGCATGGTGCGTTGCCTCGAAGACCTGGGCCATGAGGTGCTGACCCGCCACCTGGTGAGCGGCGACGCCCGTGCCGCCGACACCGCGCTCGGCCCCGAGGCCGTCTACCGGCGGGATATGGCTTGGCTCCGGCAGTGCGACCTCTTCATCGCGGAAGCTTCCGGCTCCTCCTTCGGCGTCGGATTCGAGGCGGGTTACCTGCTCGGTTCAGCCACAGCGAAGGTAATACTATTCTATAATAGTAACCTTAGAGATAAACTATCGTTTCTCATTACCGGCAATTCTCATCCGAACTGCGCCGTGGTTCCCTATACCAGCTTTACCGAAGTTGAAGCGTTTATCCGGGATCACGTTGGCCCGGCGGAAACGGCGACGGGAACCGCAACTTAGGGCGCAGCCGCCGTCCCATACCGCGAGTGATGATGCAGCTCATGGACCTCGAATTCCTTGCACCCTTTCGCGAAAAGTGGGAGCCCGTTTCGAAGCCCGCGCGCATCGGCTGGCTGGCGTTTTACGGAATCTTCCTGCTTTACGCGCTCACCAGCCAGTCCGGTTACCTGCTGATCGATTTGGTTTTCGTGCCCATCCATGAGGGCGGGCACCTCCTCTTCGGCTACTTCGGCCACACGCTGATGGTGGCGGGCGGAACCCTTCTTCAGCTTGGCGTCCCCCTGATGCTCGCAGTTTATTTTGCCTACCATCGTCAGGTCCCCGGCACGGCGTTCTGTTCTTTCTTCTTCTTTGAAAACTTCCTGAATGTCGCCACCTACATGGCCGATTCGCGCCGTATGGAGCTTCAGTACGTAACAGCGGGCGATCCGGATCTCGCCGAGCACGACTGGCTGACCATGTTCACGCAAATGGGCGTTCTTGAATACGACACCAAAATCGCCGCCGTCGTTCGTGTGCTCGGCTGGCTCGGAATGATTGCCGTCGTGGTCTGGCTCTGGTGGCGAACCAAGCCTTCCGATCAGCAACCCGGCGCTTACGCCCTCCGTCCTTTCTCGCGAGTCTGAAGCCGATGTCCGGGCGCGGCCGGTGCTGCCCGATGTCATCCCACTGGTAGCCGCAGGATTGTGCGAAGGCGCTCCGGCGGGACGCGGCGTGGGTCGGAAAGATAAATCTCATGGTGCTTGCCTCGGCAAGTGAGGTCCTCATCCTTCGCGAAGGCGAGCATCTGATCAATGGTCCTATTTTCCTGGTTGTATGGGCCGACGTGCAGCATTTGCACGCAGGAGCCTTCGTCAAGCTGTTCGAGTTTCACGTTCCCAAAATCACCGGCTTTCCCTTTGGCCCGAAGCTGGGCGAAGGTCTGCTGAAGATCCTTCGCCTTGATGAAGTCGGGGACGCGAATGATCAGCAGCCACTCGCAGTCCTTAGAATCAAAAGATCCCGCTTCATTTCCGCTTCCCCAATAAAGTCCTTCCAGATTGCAGACCTTGTAATCCTTCCCTGCGAATTTCTTGGCCATTTTGAGCGTATAGGCGACGCTGTAGAGAGCCCCAACCTTTTCTTGAAACTCCGCGCCCCCGGGCGTGCCGCGTCCGCTGATGCTGAGGTAATGGGCCGGGCGAGTCTCTACCAGGACGGGTTCCTTAGGTGCGGCGTACTCAGCTTTGTGGATTTTATAAAGATCGATTTTTTCGGCAGTTGGCATCGGCAAGATCCTTTCTGCGAGGACAACGGGCGAAACAACTGCGGGTGAAACCTTATTTACCACACCTTCGTTCGGATGTCGCCGCCCACTAGCGCGGGGTGAGAACAGCGCCGTCCAATTTCTGTGGCGGCGGGACTCCCATCAGGCTCAGCACGGTCGGCGTGATATCCAATATAGACGGCGAGGCAGGGAATTGCCGGTTGGAGAAAAAGATTCCCTGTGTATCACTGGGGTCGGACGCGCAGTGATCGCCGCTCCATTT
>CAZCVY010000223.1:0-11485 GCA_964501985.1 uncultured Acidobacteriota bacterium
ACAAACAAAGTGATCTGCCACGCGCCCATCACCTGCGGCGGCGCGCTGATCATCTGCGCCACCAGATACTGCTTGCCCTGGCCGTCGTGCATATCCATATCGCCGTAGAGAAACTCGTTCTTGCCCCCCTGTAACGGAATCTCCCGCACATTCGCGATGTCAATGTCCGGCCCCTGATGGCGCGACTTCTGAGCCAACTGCGTCATCACAGCCTTGAATGCGCTGGCCGGATCGGTTCCCCAGGGAATCGCCACAAAATTCCCTGGCGCCGGGCCGCGGCCGGTGCCCTTCACCGGAATTGTCCACCCGAAACGCAGCTTCTCGCCGTGCGGCCCCGCGGCGGACACATCGCCCATCTGCGCTTTCTGCACCTGCCATCCCGCGGGCAGGCGAATCTCGCCGGTGCCGTCCGGAAAGACGGTGGTCTGCAATGGCTCCGGCGGCCCCGCTGGCGCTGAAGCCCCTGGATTCCCAGCAGTCCCCGACCCGCCGGCTGAAGCCTGCGCCCCCGCTGAACTCGCCGGAGCTCCAAGCTCCTGCTTGAGCCTTGCGAACATTGGGTTCACCGTGGTCGGAAACCGGTCAGCGTCATCCAACAGCAGCGCCCCGCCGGCAGTTCCAGTCTTGGGCGCATAAACGATCGCGAGGCCTTCCATCGCCTTGCCGTCCAGGTTCTTGCCGGTCACGGTAAAAAAACCGGCCAGAATCTCGCCGGTCGTGTTCTTGTCCAGCTTGCCAAGCTGCGGGCGGTCTCCGCATAAGGCAGTCACTCGCCTCATCACCTTTCCCATCGCATCTTCCGGCGTGGGCTGCCCGGCGAGCGCACCCAGATAGACGTGGCCGCCGTTGGGCATGGTAATGGTCTTGAAGCCGGCCTGCGCTCCGCCGCTACCAGTCGCTTCTGCACCGCCCGGCGGCGGGCTGACCGTGGAACCGGTATCGGGCTGCGCGGCGGGAGTCGGCGGGACGCTAGAGCCGGGGGCAGGCTGCTCCACCGGCGCAGGCGCGGGACCAGCGGCAGGGCCAGTGCCTCCCCCGGGCTTCCGCATTGCGGCGAGGATGGCCTGCTTGCAGCCTTGCGAGACTTCCTGTTGGTGCTGCTTCAGGCAAGCGAGGATTCGTCCCCCGCCGGTCGGCACATTGGGGCACAGCTTTTGCAAGTCCGCCGCGCACGCCGCTTGGGGGTCCTGCGGCGACGCGGTCTGCGCGCACGACCCTTGCGGCCGAAGCAGGTCGACGATCAGCGCTGCGGGCGCCACGGCAACCAAGCACAACATGAACACCTTTGTTGACCTCGACATCGTCGGCCTCCATCTCAACAGCGCAGTGGATGCGTATCCAGCGGTTGCCGGCTCATGGCGGGTCACAACTTAATCTTGCGCTTTTCCCCCGCGGCCTCCCTCGGGTACTTCACTGATGTAGGGAACGGTTCAGTCCTGAGCCACAGCCGGAATCGTTTTCTTGGCGCCGTTGCTCATGCCATTATACAGCAGGTAGCGCACTCGCTGAGCCCAGCAGTTAGCTACGGACGAGTCGGGGCTGCCGAGGACGGTTCTGAGCGCGGACGAGTTTTGTCTTTCAGGTTTGTCCCCGAACAGCGGCTCAGGCCCGTCTACGACTTTGCGGGAGGAGCCAGAGCGACGGCGGCCTCGGCCGTGAGCAGCAGGAACGTTAACGTCTCCTGGAGATAAAGGCGGACCGCGGCGTCGTTGTGGCTGGAGTAGCCGATGGAAACGTCCTGGCCGATGTGCAGGTCGAAGTCTCCCCCGCGGGTGGTCAGCACGAAAGCGCCGGCTATGGCGGGCGCCCAAATGATTTTATCGTCGACGAGCCGCTTGACGTGTTCCAGCACGGGGTATCCGTGGTCGCTGGTCTCGGCGAGGGCGGTGTAGGCGTCGGCGCCGAGCAGCACCGCGTAGGGGCCGTTGACGCCGACCAGCCGCAGGCGGCTTAGGCCTTGGGCAATTGCTTCCGGGTAGGCGCGCACGTCGGCAGGAAGGGTCATCGCCGGATTGCTCGTGCCCTGGCGGATGCCCACGATGCCCGCCGCGGCATAGCCCTCAAACACCGCTCCATCCTCGGCGAAAGCGATCTGCCGCGCGGCGTCCTTCGCCGGTTGCCAGTCCGAGTCGTTCGCACCGCGATCAACGTCGTCGATTGCCTGGCGATCCAACTCGAACGGAACGCGCAGCTCGACCAGTGCTTTCACCTCGCGCTGCCGAGCGAGGATGCCGTCTCCGGGCGCCTCAATCTTCCGCAGGTGGCCCGTGCCCACGGCAGAAAGACCCGTACCCTCCGGTCCATGCACATCCACAACGCGCCGCGCGGCGAAGTAGCGCTTGAGCGTGCGCGCGGTTTCCTCTTCGATCTCCGCCCACGCGCCATCGGAAATGGGGGCGAGCTCGCGATGCAGGTTATTCATGGGGGATATCTCCTTTGAGGGAACCGATGCCGAGCGAGCCGTCGGTCCCCGCAGTGCTGGTTGGAGGAGCTTGGACCGAGGCTGGCACGGTGGCAGATGCCGCTGCGGCCGGCGGATCGTCGCTCACATTGTCTAGGAAGGTCGCCGTCGGCACAAAAAACAGGTTTCCTGTGACGGCACGGCTGAAATCGAGTAGCCGGTCATAGTTGCCAGGAGGGCGGCCAACGAACATGTTTTCAAGCATCTGCTCGATGGTGCTTGGCGAGCGGCTGTAGCCAATGAAATAGGTGCCAAACTCGCCGTATCCGGGCCGGCCAAAGGGCATGTTGTCGCGCAGAATCTTGATCTCTTTGCCGCCCTCGACAATCGTCGTGAGCGCGTTGTGCGCGGAAGTGGGCTTGATGGAATCGTCCAACTCGACGTTCGAAAGCTTGGTGCGGCCGATAATGCGCTCCTGCACCTCCGTGGACAGCGTGTTCCATCCGTCAAGGTCATGAAGGTATTTCTGCACGATAACGTAACTGCTGCCGGCGAAAACAACATCCTCCTCGCCGACGAGCACCGCGTCGACCGCTTCCCCTCCCCGCGGATTCTCCGTGCCATCGACAAAGCCCAGCAAGTCGCGGTCGTCGAAGTAACGGAATCCCTGCACTTCGTCAACGGGCGACACGGCGCCCTCGAGGCGGGCCATGATTTGCGTCGCCAGCTCGAAGCATACATCCATGGCCTTCGACCGAATGTGAAAGAGCAAATCGCCGGCAGTGGAGGGCGCGACGCGTGCACCGGCACGAATCTCGCGGAACGGATGCAGCTCGGCAGGCCTCGCCGTCCCAAAGATCCGCTCCCACGCGCCGGACCCGAACCCCATGACACAGGAGAGACCGCCGGCAAGGTCGCGAAAATCCACCGCACGCACGAGCGCGGCAAGGTCCGGGCAGAACGACCGCACCGTAGCGCAACTTTCGGGTGCGGAGTTCACCGTCACGACCAGGAAGATCGCGGCGCGGGTAAGCGGCGCAGCCACCGCCTGCGCGACGCCACGAACATCAGCAGCCGCTGCTGCGGCGCTATTGGGGATGGAGTTCATCGGGTTTCACCCTGGCGGGGCTGGCGGAAAATCGGCCTGGGCAATGCCGCGCTCGCCCCGCGTGCAGACAATCGTCAGCTTACCATCGCTCTCCAACGGATGTCTATTCCGTCTCGACGCGTGGCGGACGCCGGCCGCAACTCTTCGGCAGGTTTCGCCGACCGACTCGGCACGGTTTTTCGTTTCGGAGAATTTCCGTGATTTCGAGTTGGGCAATGGGGCGAGTTGCCGTCCAGATTCCCAAGGCGGCAATAAACGCGATGATCAGAACAGAGGCGGCATAGGCCGTGGCGTTCACGGATTTTGCGCCCTCCACCAGGCTTTCGAGCAGCCGCCCGCTCAGGACGGCCCCGGCGATTCCGGCCACGGCCCCTACGGCGATCGGGATTAAGCCTTGCTTCAGGAGAGTCACCCGCAGCCGCGCCGGCGTCGTGCCCAAGGCCATCCTTATGCCCATTTCACGCGTTCTCTGAGCAACGGCATAGGAGACCGCGCCGTAGATGCCAATAGCCGCCAGCAGGAATGCGAACGTGGCAAAGCAGAGGACCGCCGTTTGATAGAACTGCGGCCGGGCGAGCGCTTCGGCCAACCGCTGGTCCATGGTTTTCACACCGAACACCGGCACCTGCGCGTCCACCGACTGGATCGCATTTCGGACCATCGCCAGGCGGTCCTCGGCGCGGCCATCCACCCGAACGACAAAGGCGGAAAAAAAGCCTCCTCCCGGTGCGTGGTCGGGAACAAAGATCTGGTTGCCGTTTGCTCCTTCGGTCATGTAATCCATCGCCTTCACCACGCCCACGATTTTCCAGGGAGGCTCGGTGCCGATCGCAAGCTCGCCGCCTACGGCATCCGCGGGAGGGCCGAATTCGCCCGCAAAACCTGCATCGACGATGGCGACCCGCGCGTTGCTTTGCACTTCCGCACCCGTGAATTCGCGCCCCCACAGAATACGTCCACGCATCGTTTGGAAATAATCCGTTAATACGGGAACCACCATCGTGCTCTCACGCGCCAAGCGGCCATTCATCTGAAATCGTCCGCCGATGAAGCCAGTGGCATACAGCGGTAGGAACTCCGTGGCGCTGGCGCTGTGAACTCCCGGGAGCCGCCGGACTCTCGCCAGCGCTTCCTGGAAATAACCAAGACGGCTGGCATCGGTTCGATACGTCGTTCCTTCCAGCGATACGTTTACGGTGGCCAAACCGTTAAAGTCAAACCCCCGGTCGATGTGCATCAGATGGGCAAATGCACGGCCTACCGCGATCGACGCGGTAAGAAGAATGATGGTCAGCATCACCTGTGCCGCGACCAACGTTTCGCGAGTCAGCCGCGCGCTCCGGGTGTCGCTCGATCCCCGGATTCCTAACGTCTGAACCCGGCTGGCATACGTTGAGGGTAGTACGCCGGACAGCAAACCGCTGACAACAGAGGCGGCGATGGCAAACCCCAGTACCCGGCCATCCAGAAGGGAGTAGGCTTGCGAGGCGAGGGGCGCGGGCTGAAGCTTTGCCGCCACCGACACGGTCCAAAATGCAATGAGCAGGCCCGCCGTACACGCGGCTAAGGACAGTAGCACACATTCGGTCAGCAACTGTCGCGAGATGCGCGCGCGGCTTGCTCCCAGGGCGGACCGGATGGAAAACTCCGCGGCGCGATCCGCGGTGCGGGCCAGCAGGAGATTTGCGACGTTCGTGCAGGCGATTAGGAGAATCAACGCTACGCATGCCATCAGCACCAGAGAGCCCTTTCTGGCCGGACCCGCGATCTCGTCACGAAGTGTCGTAATCGTCGACGGGTACTCCATCATCTGAGCCGGCGTACGGTTGGGCCAAAGCCGGTCAGCTTCGACGGCGAAGGCAGCGCGGGCCTGCGGCCACGTGATTCCGGGCTTCAGACGCGCGATGGTTTCCCATCCATTATTGCCGGGGGCGAAGGCTGCGGGCTTCCAGAGAACGGTCTTGCCGGGATAATCGAACCCCGGCGGCGCGACGCCAATGATGGTGAGGGGATTGCCGTCGACCCGGATCGTGGAGCCCAGCGCTCTCGCGTCGCCGGCAAAAAGCTCTTGCCAGAGGCCGAAACTAATCACCGCGACGGCGTTGCGCCCGAGCGGCCCCCACCCTGTCCCGTCCACATCATCCCCCGGGGCGAATCCGCGGCCCAGCACCGGCTGCGTTCCCAGCATCGAGAAAAAATTCGAGGAAGCCTGCACCACATGCGCGCGGCGCCACTCGCCCGCTCCGCCAAGGTTCACATCGAGCTGTTCGAAAATTGCCGTGTCGGCAAGGTAGGTGCTTTGCCGGCGCCAATCGTGGAATTGCTTGGCGCTGTCGTGGGGCTCAAAAAACCAGCGCAGGTAAGCCACACGCTCAGCATCGCGAAAAGGCAGCGAGCGCATCAGAAGAGCATTGACCACGCTGAACACACCCGTATTCGCGCCAATACCAATGGCCAGGGCGAGAATGGCGAAGCCCGTGTGCCAGGGACGGCGCGCCCAAAGGCGCAGGGTGTGCCTTGCATCCTGCAGTACTTCACGAAAGAACTGTGACGGGACGGAGATCGCCAAGTCTGCAATCAAGCGGATCCACAGCCGCAGAGAGAAGGATTCGTCAGGCATGCTTGGGCACTCCAAACCTTACCGCGGCGAGGTGTACCAGTGCGCGCATGCGGGCCGCTTCAACTTGCGCAGCCTTTCGACCATAAGGCGTGATTCGGTAATACCGGCGGCGCTCGTCGTCAAGATGCGCGTCGGGGCGGGCGCTCGATTCTTCGATCAGCCCCAGCTCCAGCATTTTGTTGATGGAACCGTAAAGTGCGCCGGGGCCAAGGTTCAACTTGCCCTCTGTGCGCAGAGATATCTCACGCTTCAGGGCATAGCCGTGGCGGTCGCCCTCGGCGAGGGATAGAAGGATGTGGAAGACAGCGGGTGAAAGCGGCGCCTGATCTTCCGCCTTTGCTTGGTCACTCTGAGACATACTGGTACAAATCCATACATAGTATTACCAGAATCGACGAGTGATGTCGAGTGCGCCTGCCTCCGCGCGACGGACAGGGAGGAAAGGGGGCATGCCGGCCGTTAACGTCAAAATGTGTATACGTCGCAGCGACGGGAATACATTTCCGCATAATTGGTATTAGCATGATGGGAATCTGATCGGATGTGTTCATAGGGCAAGTGAAGTAAACCGAACTGCGATCAATGCCAATCGCTAGCGCCAATACCTGGCGCGGCTAGATGAAAACGCGGGATGAAGCGGGATAGAAAGAGACAGACAGTCCCCGATGAGAAGGATTAAGATGGGCAAGACGGTCGGCCAGAAATGACAATTCAGGCTCGACGGGAGCGGCAGCCAAGCATTTCCGCCTCGGCGAACCCCCTGCGACGCTGGAGATGGACTTGTTCTTTCACCCCAAGGTCCGAGTGGAGGACTTCGAAGCTGCGGCGATGCCGCATTTCCCGGACCTCTATCGGACCGCTCGCCTGCTGGCCCAGGACGCATCCGAGGGAGAAGATTTGGTGCAGGAAGTTTATCTCGAAGCCTGGAAATCATTTCATCGTTTCCAATCGGGAACGAACTGCCGCGCTTGGCTGTTCAAGATCCTTTTTCATCGGCTGCATCATTTTCGGCGGCGCTGGGTGAAAGCGTCGAAGGTGGAAGCATTTGAGAACCCCGAAGATCAAGACAGCGTGATCGCGGAAACTCCTGTTCCTCAGGAAATCCGGGATGAGGACGTGCTGAAGGCTCTGGAAAAGGTGCCGATCGAATTCCGCGAAGTTGTGCTCCTGGCGGATGTGCAGGAGTTCTCGTACAAGGAAATCGCTGAGACGATGAAGCTTCCGCTGGGTACGGTGATGTCGAGGTTGAGCCGAGGTAGAAAGCTCTTGCGCCAGGAACTGGCCGGGGTGGCGCAATCCTTTGGGATCACTCCGGGCAAGGAGCCGCCGCGGGCAGGTGAATCCGCATGAACGTGCTGAATTTCAACTCGGAACAGTGCGCCCGGATCCGCAGGCAACTCGACGCCTATCTCAGCAACGAGCTTCTGGTTGAGACTACCGGCGAAGTTCTCCGGCACCTGGAGAGTTGCGAAGCCTGCTTGCGGGAACTCGAAGCCCGCACGCGGGTGCGCGACGCGCTACGCCGGGCTGCGGCAGGCCAGACGCCGCCGGAAGAACTGCGCCAGTCCATTCAGCGCCAGATCAGGGGAATGCAACCCGGCTCTTTCGGTGGTTTCCCGCGGCTTGCCTGGGCTTTAGCAATTGCCCTCATCGTGGTCGTGGGCGGCGTTGCCACGGAGCAGTGGATTGCGGTGCAACGCGGAAGGCGGGTTGTGGCGAGCGTTCTGGCCATTGGAGTCGCGGATCACGTCCAGTGCGCAATCAAGGGGCACAACTACCCGGACGTCGCGAATCCGCCCGAGAAACTCCGCGAGAAACTCGGCCCGCAATATGCCGGATTGCTGGAGGTGGTGCAACAGAAACTTCTCGGGTTCGAAATTCTGGAAGCGCATATCTGCTCGATTCCGGGCAGCCCGCGCAAGTATGTCCATTTCATCACGCGGGGCCGGGGCACAATTCTCTCCGTGATCCTGACCCGGCGCGATGGAGAACATCTTCCCGATAGTAGATGGCTAGTGTCCGTCAGCTCCGGCAGCGTCGATCTGTATGAGGCACACCTCGAGGGGATGAACGCGGAGGGCTTCGAGTCGGCCGAATATTTTGGGTTTGTCGTCTCTGACCTCAGCCAAGCCAGTATGGTGAAGATCGCGAGCGCACTTGCGCCTTCCCTGAAAGCTGCACTCGATGAAAAAAAACTTACCACGGAGACACAGAGGTCACGGAGAGAAGGCGCAGAAGCGAACGGTGGGTTGATAATCTAATTGGCTGAATTGTGTGTCCGCTCATTTTGAAGTGCGCTTCTCCGTGATGTCTGTGTCTCCGTGGTGAAGTTCCGATTTACCCACCCCCCACAATCACAATTTTGATCCCGGGAATAGAAACCAACCCGAATGGTATTTCCACACTGTGGGGGCACTGCTGAGCGATTCGGCAGTGGCGCCGGCGGCGCGAGCCGCGATGGGCTTGGCAAAATCAAACAAAAGGAGAATAGCACTGTGAAAATCAATCTGTGCCGCGTCAGCCGTATGCTGGCGATCGTATTTCTCGCGACCGCGTGGGCGGTTGCAGGCGAGGGCGGACGGGACGTGTTCGTGGTCACGAGCACGAATAATCCAAGCGGAAACAATGTTGTGGTGTTCAAGCTGAATCGAGGCGGGACGCCTTCGCTCTCGATGGTGGACATGTTGCCGACGGGTGGCAATGGCGGCGCCAGCACGAATGCTGGAATTCTACAGTTCGGGAACGGCCTCGGCGCTGTAGCCAACTACGGATCAAATAGCGTCACCCAATTGGTGAGGTATGATGATTTCATCGGCGTTGGGCCGACGATCAAGCTGTCCTCTGGCTGCACGAACCCTGATTCTGTCGCGCTGACCGAAGAGCATCTCTTCGTGGTCGGTACAAATTGCGCCGAGAGCCATGCGTGGCCATCGGGTCATGTTGATGGAACCGTGGTAAGTCTCTCCGATCCTTCGGCTGCGCAGATCGCGGTCGGCCGGAGCTGGTCGGCTGTAACCTTTTCGGATGGACACCTCTACCAACTTCCGCTCACGCCCTCTGGGGAGCTCACCGGGACATACAACTCCGTAACGCTCCCGGCCGGTGCGAGCCTCGTCCCTCTCGGGGAGGCGTTTTGGGGAGACATTCTAGGGTTCACTCCCGCCCACGATGTCGACAACTTCGCGATCCTGGACAAGGACCGGAATGTTTACCCGGTTGTCTTCCCGACTCCCCCGGGTCCATACCCCGCTAATGCCCCCTGCTGGGTGGCTAAGGGGCCTGGGAGCGTGTGGTACACAGGAAATTCTCCCGGGCATGCTATCTCCATATTCTTCAGCGACGGCGAAGGCGGGGTGTTCTACAAATCGATACCCCTAGGGGGAGCGCCATCGGACATCACGGTATCCCGCGATGGCAAATGGCTCGCCGTCATCTTCAGCGCCTCCAGCGAGGCTTATGTGAGCGTCTTCAGCATCGACGCCTACGGCGACCTTACTCCTGTGGCGACATCAAGCTCAGTGGGCGTGGCCGCCTTTAGTGGGGTGGCGTTCAGCCAGTAACTCCTTCATGTTCGTTTTCAAAGTGGGACAGATTTGGTGGGAGGGTATTGCGCAGGAGAAGAGCCACGGCCAGAAAATATACTGACCGTGGCACTTGCTATTGGATTAGTGTGAGCGCCTGCTTTACCAGCGCACTGAAACCCAGGTTTGACTTGCCATAGGCGTCACGGTCTGCCTCAGAGTGGCTGGTATTAAAGTTCGCAATCACGGCGCGGCCGTTCTTCGGATTCATCACGAAGAAAGCGGCAAAGCCCGCCTGATGTCCCGTGTGCCCCACAAGGGTTACCGCATCGGCACCCGACCCGCGCGGGTAGAGGAAAAACGAGAGCCCCATGAATTCCGGCGGTGCATCGGCAAAATCGGGTTCGACCGCCGCCACCGGTTGCCACATTTCTTCCAGCGACTTCCGCGAAAGAATAGCGGGTGACGCGCCCAGGGGATCCGCGCCGGAAAGAAACCCGACCCATTCCGCAAGATCACTCAAAGGGGCGTTCAGGCCGCTGTTCGCCGTGGTGATTCCGGTATCGAATTCGCGGCCGTTGGCGACACGCTGGGTGCGTCCGTCGCTCGTGACACGAAGGGTGTAATTGTTGGAGCGATGTGCTGCCAGGTGATACGGCGACGTGTTGTAGTAGGTGTGCGTCATGCCGAGAGGCGTGAGAATGTCTTTCTGCACGTAAACCTGAAAGGGATCGCCCGTGACCGCCTCAATGACCCGCGCCAGATAGATGAAGCCGGGGTTCGAATATTGGAACCTTGACCCGGGTGCGAAGGCCAATTCTTGGTAAGGCATCATAGCGACGAGCTGTTCCCATTGTGTGGGTTCAAACGGCTGCCAGGGTTTCGAGTCATCCCGATAGGGCCACGTCGGTGACTGAAAACCCGCCGTGTGGGAGAGAAGATGGCGCAGGGTCACTTGCGCGATGCGGTTGTTTTCACCATGCACGCGCGCAAGCTCCGGAACGTACCGGATTATGGGGTCATCGAGCGAGAGCTTGCCACGGTCGCGCAGTTGCATAACGGCAACAGCGGTGAGCGTCTTGGTGATGGAGGCCCAGTGAAAGATCGTATTCGAGTCCACCGGCTGATTCGCTTCGAGATCAGCCATGCCGATGTGGTGAGACTCGCTGATGTGCCCTTTATCCACAATCACAAAGGCGGCGCCGACAACTCCATCGGCTTTGACGTAAGCATCAAAACTGGCCTGAAAATCAGGTTTTTGTGCGGCGGATGAAGTCACCAGCGGGGCAAACAACAATAGAACAGGTAGGAACTTCAATGATCGGGGGAGCGTCCGCATGATGGACGAGGATAGCACCCCCGAAAAAGATGGGGCAACATCTGTTGTGGCGCTGATTGCGGCCGTCGCATTGTTGTCGGCTCGCGCCACGCCTGATTCGGGGTTGACACTCCCCCCAAGGCGCTGAAAGGCCGGAATTACCGGGGAAGGTGCGAGTTTTGCTGTCTTACTTTGCTCCAGGCCGCACTGTCGTAGCCCGCGGCCCTTTTTCCCCGCGCTCCATTTCAAACTCCACCACCTCGCCTTCTTTCAACCCGTCGAAATTCAGTTGTTGAAGGCTGCTGCGATGAAAAAAGACCTCTTGGCCGTCAGTCGAACGAATAAACCCAAAACCGCGATCGCGAATCACACGCTTGATTGTGCCTTGCATAGACACCTCGATTTGTGTAGGAGACTTTCTTGGGCGGGTCAGTCAACATGACCGTGAAGTAACCTCACGCGCGCGTTGGCGGCACTCTAGCAGGATACGAGGTCATTGTCAAAGCAATGAAATGAG
>CAZCVY010000224.1:0-11445 GCA_964501985.1 uncultured Acidobacteriota bacterium
GCAAGACAAAGTGCCCGAATAAAAACAGACTTTTAGGTCTTCATTTTCGACATTTACGTCGAATCGAGCGCTGTTTTGCAGAGAATTGCTGATTTTCAACGACAGTTTGTCAGGTCCTTTCGATTTTGCACGGGTTTCGGCGCCGCACAGAGAACTTGGGGCGCCAGCGCGGCACGGGGACGTCGCGCAAGGCCCGCACTTCGGCCTTGCGGCTTTTTCCTTCGGTGGCGGCTATCGCGGAGAAAGAGCCGCAGGGCCGAAGTGCGGGCCCTGCGCTACGGGCCGGATGCGGATCGCATCGTCAAAACTTGAAGAACAGGTAGCGCATCACCAGCACCAGCGCCACTCCCACGGCCACGGTGAGGGCGTACTTCGGGCTCTTCGTTTTGTTGACCTCGGGGATCAGGTCGGACGCCGCGACGTAGAGCGTGACGCCTGCTGAAATCGCCAAGCCGTAGCTCACCCAACGATGCGCGAGGGCCATGCCCAATACCCCCAGCAGGCGCGAAACGCCGAGAATGCCTGCCGCCTCCATGCCCGCGCGATTGCTTCGCTTGGCCGCAA
This sequence comes from uncultured Acidobacteriota bacterium, assembly GCA_964501985.1. GTDB lineage: Bacteria > Acidobacteriota > Terriglobia > UBA7540 > UBA7540 > Bog-366. The sequence goes on from CAZCVY010000224.1 coordinate 565, forward strand.
CCATGATGGAGGCTACGGTAAAACCTTCCGGGACATTGTGCAGGATCGTGGCGCCGAAAATGACGATGCCGAGCCAAGGCGAAATCAGAAAGCCCGAGGTAATCGAGACGCCGTCGAAGAACGTGTGGATCGTCAAGCCCGCCAGCGCCGTGTACGCTACTCGCGGGTTCACAAACTCGTCGGCGTGCGTCTCCTCGCCAAAATGAAAATGCGCCGGCCAGGCATGTTCAAAGTAGTGAACGATGAAGTATCCCAGCAGGATCAGCGCGGGGCCGGAAACGGGCGCGAGGTGCAGACTTTCCGGCACCATTTCCGTGAGCGCCGTCGCCAGCATGAAGCCCGCGCCTAAGGCGATGAAAAGCGCGAGGAACGTGCGGCTCCACGGCCGCGCCGAAACGATGGCGCCGCCAAACAGGTTGGCGAGCCCCGCCACCGCGCCCAGCGCCAAGCTGATCCAGAGGTAGGACATTAGAGGAAGAACGTCAGTGGTCCGTTGTCAGTTGTCCTTTGCTTGTCATCAGTTTTCAGTTCTCAGTTGTCGGGTGTCGGTTCTCGGTCGTCAGAGTTCGGTGGTCCGCAGTCAGGCCCCTGCGCGAATCTGGGATTTAGAAAACAGATAGCGATTAGCGCCACCCGCGAAAAGGGCGGGTATCTTAAGCCCGGCGAAAGACTGATGACTGAAAACTGACGACTGAGAACCGAAAACCGACGACCGACAGCCGACCACGGACAAATGACAAATGACAAAGGACGGTTTTTCTTAACTTGCATGCCTGAAATGCACAATTTCACCATCGTGCACCACGTACTCTTTCCCTTCCAGGCGCAACTGGGCGCGATTGCGGGCCTCGGCAAAGCTCCCCGCGGCGATCAGGTCGTCGTACTTGGTCACTTCCGCGCGAATGAAACCGCGCTGAATGTCGGTGTGAATCTCGCCCGCCGCATCGAGCGCCGTCGCTCCCGCGCGAATCGTCCAGGCGCGGCACTCGTCTTCCCCAGCGGTAAAGAACGAGATCAGTCCCAGAAGCTGGTAGCCGGCATTAATCAGGCGCGAGGTGGCCGACTCCTTCAGGCCGTAGCTCGAAAGGAACTCCGCCGCGTCCGCTTCGCTCATTTCCGCCAGCTCGGCTTCCACCTTGCCGCAGATGGCGCTCACTCCCGTGCGCAAGCGCTGCTTCAGGCCCGCCTCGGCCGCGAATTGATCGGCTACGTTCGCTCGCGCCGCGTCTTTTTCGCCCAAATTCAAAACATAGAGCATGGGCTTCTGAGAGAGAAAGGTGAAGCCGCGAATAGCCTTGGATTCCTCTGCCCCCAACGCAACTTCGCGCAGCGGCGTCTGCTTTTCGAGCGCTGCCCGGCAGACTTTGAGCACCTGGTATTCCTTCTCCAGCGCCGGATTTTTCTGCTTCTTGATGTCCTTGTCCAGCCGCTCGAGGCGCTTTTCCACCACGGCGAGGTCGGAGAGAATCAGCTCGAGCTCGACGTTTTCGATGTCGCGCTTGGGATCGACCGAACCGCCCTCGAGGGGAACGGCGGGGTCATCGAAGGCCCGCGCCACGTGTACGAGAGCGTCCAGCTCGCGCAGCGCCTGCGATTGCACACCCGTGCGCGCCAGCTCGATCACGCTGCCCGGCATGTCCATGTACTCAATCGTGGCGTAGACCGTTTTCTCCGGCTTGAACATCTCAGCCAGGCGGTCCAAACGCGCGTCAGGGACGCGGACCACTCCCACGCGGGCCTCCTGGCGGCCGGCGCCGGTCCCGCCGCCGTGCGCATGAGTCAAAATCTGAAACAGGGTCGTTTTGCCGGTTTGGGGTAAACCGACGATTCCAATGCGAAGCACACTTGCCTCTCAACGAATTAGGATAAGTCCAAGCCAGACTTGTAAGAACTTCGATACTAACATACCTGGTGGTGTGGCCGGGGCGCGCGACGAGGCCGCGTTAGGACAGAATGTCCGAGCCCTCGCGCCCGTGGGAGAGAGTTTCTGGCGACCATTGTGTCAAATTGTCCACCCCGTCAAGGAGCACTTTGGCGGACCGCGCCCCATTTCGCTGGCCGCCCTGGTCGCTCGACATTCCAACGTGAAGTTTGGCTCAAGATCGCTTGTGCAATGCCGATTAAATAGACGACCTCAGTATGTCGGAGGGTTGATTCGACCCGGTGGTGGATGGTTCAGGACAAGAATCGCCCCGGGCAAGAGAGCATCTTCGTTATGCCAAGCTTCATGACCCGCCAGCCCGTGCTTGACCGCTACGAAAGGGTCTATGGTTACGAACTCCGCTCGCGTCCGGGAGAGGGCGGAATCTGGGCGCCGGTGGCGGACGGCCGCGCCGGGGAAGGGGCGGCCCCCAGCACGCCCGCTTTGAAGGAATTCGAAGAGATGCTCGAAGGCACGCTGGCCTTTGTCCCGTGCACGCGTCAAGCGCTGCTGAGTGGGCAGGCCGCAACTTTGCCGCGGGATCGGGTCGTGTTGGAAGTCCCGGTAGGCAGAGAGCCTGATGACGAGGTTGTGGCAAGCTGCCGGGAATTGAAGAAGGCTGGGTTCTCAATCGCTTTGGACGGTTTTCAGGGCGGGTGGGAGGAACGCCTGGCGGATATCGCGAGCATCATTCAGATGGATGTGACCGCCTCTGCCGACCGATCGCAATGGCTTATCATCCGGAAGTATCGGCCCAAGGGCACGATCTTTGTCGCGAAAAAGGTGGAAACGCGGGCGCAATTTCAAGCCGCCTTGCAGCAAGGCTACACTTACTTTCAAGGCCAATTCTACACCCGGGCACAACCCTATTCGCCAGGCGACCTTACACCGGTAAAGTTGGTTTACTTGCTCGTTTTGGCCGCCGTCACCCGTCCGGAAATCAACGTGCAGGAAGTTGCCGACACCATCAAGCATGATCTGGCCCTATCCTACAAGCTGTTGCGCTTCCTGAATTCCGCCCGGTTCGCGTTCCACTCGCAGATCAAGTCCATCCGGCACGCGCTCCTTCTGCTCGGCCAAAACGAGATTCGCAAATGGATCGGCCTGATTTCCGTGGCCGCTTTGGGTGAGGGCGGCCCTCCCATCCTGGTCAACATGGCGCTGATCCGCGCGGCGTTCTGCGAATCTCTGGCTCCTTTGTTGGGCGAACGGAATCGACAGGCCGATTACTTCTTCCTGGGATTGCTTTCCTGGATCGATGTCCTGATGCGGCGCCCCATGCGTGTGATACTTACAGAACTGCCCATTGCGGCGGACGTCGCTGCTGCGCTGGTCGGCGAGCAGAATCCCCTGCGTGACGTGCTTCGGGCCGTCGTCAGCTATGAACAGGGCAATTGGGAGGAATGCTCGCAGATGGCAAAGAAACTGGCGGTGAAGGAGGAAACGCTGAGCCAAGAATATCGGCAAGCTATTCTCTGGAGCCGCGAACTGGTTACGGAGCAAATGGAGGAGCCCTCTGCGCTGACGGCCGCCGAGGCCTCCACGGTCACCAGTCCTGGGCGGTCCCGCGGTTCTGCGGCGGGTGAGGTCGTAACGGCCTCTGCCATGCACCCGGCAAAACCTGATGTGAGCTCACACACTTAAACTAATCCATCGTCTCAAACCCATGAAAGGCGCCTCGAAAGTGCAAATTTTGATAGAATAGCGGTGTTTCAATGGTCAGTGAATGGTGGGCGATACAGGATTCGAACCTGTGACTTCTACCGTGTGAGGATAGCACTCTACCGCTGAGTTAATCGCCCGCGGCAACTCATTGAACATAACAGATTTTTGACGCATGGTCTAGACGACGTGCGCCGTAGCGGCGCTTCGCAGGCACCGGCCCGCGGGGCGCGATCGCTGTGCGGAAAAGCGGGCGAAGACGTTGACTCCTCAGTTTACACGTGCAGGGGCCGACTCTCGAGATTCGATTACATGGGAAAAACCGAAGTGAATAATCGGGCCGCGGTTGCTCCAGACCTTCTGAAGCGCGTGCAGCAATCCGTACAGAGCGTCATCCGGGGCAAAGATGAAGTGATCCAGCTCACGCTTGTGGGCCTGTTCGCTCGCGGCCATTTGCTGATCGAGGACGTCCCGGGTGTCGGCAAAACCACCCTCGCCCATTCCCTGGCGCGTTCCTTTAACTGTACTTTCCAGCGCTTGCAGTTCACCTCCGACATGCTCCCGTCTGACGTGGTGGGCATCAGCGTATTCAGCCAGTCCACGCAGCGTTTTGAATTCCGCCAGGGCCCCATTTTTGCCAACATTGTCCTGGCCGATGAAATCAACCGCACCACGCCCAAGACGCAGAGCGCGCTGCTGGAAGCCATGAACGAAAACCAGGTGACAGTGGACAATCGCACGTACACTCTGCCGCGCCCTTTCATGGTGGTGGCGACGCAGAATCCCATCGAGCATCATGGCACCTACCCGCTGCCGGAATCGCAAATGGATCGGTTCCTGATGCGGGTTCGTGTCGGCTATCCCAGCCCGGAAAGTGAGAAAGAGATTTTGCGGAATTTTGCCGACTCTGAGCCGCTGGCGAAGATCGAACCCGTTATGAGCGCCGAAGAGGTGGTGGACGTTCAGCAGTCCGTTCGGCGCGTCGCCGTTGATGAAGAGTTGATGAATTACACGCTGGCGATTGTGGAGAAAACGCGCCAGCATGAATACCTCAGCTTGGGAGTCAGCCCGCGGGGGTCCATGTCGCTCTATCGTGCCGCGCAGGCCATGGCGGTCATGGAAGGCCGCAATTACTGCATCCCGGACGATTTCAAGCGCCTGGTGATCCCCGTTTTCTCCCACCGCTGCATCGTCAGCTCGCGCTACCTATCCACCCTGAAGAAATCGGATCAGTCAGACACCATCTTGCGTGAGATCGTAGAATCCACGCCCGTTCCGCTGTAGAACACATGCCTTCAATCTCCCAAACCGCGAGCGGAAGCTTGTGGCGTCATTTCTGGTCGATGGCTCGCCACCAGATGACGCACGTCGACCGGCCTGCCTGGCGCCGCTTCTTCCTGGCCCTATTTGGCCTGGGGTCAGCGTTCTTTCTCGCCTTGTATTCAAGCGCGCTTGCGGAGGCAGGTCACGCGGAAGGCGCCATGGCCGCCGCTTCTTCGGCCTTGCTCATCGCCGGAATTGTGGCCGTCAAGGTGGTCCCCTTTCTTGCGCGCCGCTCGGCGCTCGAGCGCTGGATGTTCAAGGTCGAATACGAGTTCACACGGGAGGGTGTGGCCTATTTCCTGATCATCCTGGTCATCGCCATCGCCGCGCTCAACACCGGCAATAATCTCCTCTTCATCATTCTGGCCAATCTGATGGCGGGAATCCTGCTGTCGGGAATACTTTCCGCCATCGTCCTCTCGCAACTCGAATTGGATTTTGCCCTGCCCGAGCACGTCTTCGCCGAGCGGCCTTTGATCTCGCGTCTGACCGTGCAAAATCTGAAGTGGGTCTTCCCTTCGTTTTCGATCACTCTCTCCGCGCGCGAGGTGCGAAAAAGCAAGCGCAAGAAAACTCCTTTGGTTACGACGCGCCAGATTCTGGATTTTCCCGTCTATGTGCCCTACATTCCGCACCAGTCGTCGGTGACCCAACACGTTGAATTAACATTCCCTCGCCGCGGACGCTATACTCAGGAAGGATTCCGTGTCAGCACCAAGTTCCCCTTTGGCCTGCTGCGGAAGGCGCAAGAAGTTGCAAGCAAGCAGGAAATCCTAGTGCTGCCCAACGTTCAACCCACAGAAGAATTCTACGAAATCCTGCCCTTGATCGGCGGCGACATCGAAAGTATGTCCAAAGGCCGCGGCCACGACTTGTACGCCATTCGCGACTACGTGGAATCCGACAGCGCCCGTCATGTGGATTGGAAAGCCACCGCCAAGGCTCAGCAACTGAAGGTGCGGGAATACACGCGCGAGGATGAGCGGCGGCTGGTGCTGGTCTTTGACTCATGCCTGCCTTCGGCGGACGAGAAATCCCTCGCGCAGTTCGAGAAGGGAGTCAACTTCTGCGCCTGCCTGGCGTGGCACTTTCACGAGATCGATGCGCAGATGCAATTCATCGCCGATGATTTCGAGACGCCCATGGCGCCGGCGGGAGACATCATCTATCCCGTGCTTGAAACTCTGGCGCTGGTCCAGCCCAAGGCGGGATCAGCCACTTCCGCGGGCGACCTGCAAGCGCGCATCGCCTCCGCCGAGCACGGCTTTCACATCGTCCTCACCAGCCGCGCCCCGGGGTCAATTCCCACCAACCTGTGGGGAAATTCCTACATGGTGTTCATGGATTCGTTGTAAGCACTATGCAGAACGCAGAAGGCGGAAAGTAGAAGGGGATGGGCAGCGTGCTTGTCGCGGCAGATACGAAGGGTTGGTAAAATCATTCCGATTGAGATTCGGGCTTCGTCATAATCCGGTGCGGTTTTCGCAGGGCCCGGATGTCATTGGCTTTAATCATAGTTCACCCCTATGCCGACTTCAGTGACTCGTGCCTCTCAATAAGCTTCACACGCGTAGGCTGCTTACTGGCCAATGCCTCCCGCTCCCCGCTTTCTGCCTACTGCCTTCTGCTTTCTGTCTTCCCGAAGGCCACGCCCTTCGCCTCCGGCCCCAATCCGATCACCGGTATGCCAATCATCAGAACGACCCCCGCGAGCAATCCCAGTGACTGTGCATAAGTTAAGTGTTTGGCCAGCATGCCTTCAATGATTGGGACGCTGGAAGCAACCAACACTCCAATTTGGTAAGCGAAGCCGGGGAAAAAGCCGCGCAGTTCGCCCGGTGAGAGTTCATTCAAATGCACAGGTATGACGCCCCACGCACCCTGCACCATAAACTGCATCAGGAAGGCCGCGGGGAGAATCAGGAGGACCGTCGACGACAGCACCCAGGCAGGGATCAATAGAAGGGCGCAGACCACCGCGGTCACCATGGACCGCCGGCGTCCGCGGTGGTCCGAGTAGTGCCCAAAGAGCACCCCTCCGGCGATCGCTCCCACCATGGAAATCATGGTGATCATCGCCGTCGTTTGCGCGCTGAAGTGCCTTTGCTTTTGCAGAAGAGTAGGAAAGAGATCCTGGGTGCCATGCGAGATGCAATTCATGGTCGTCATCAACAGAACCATGTAAAGGAACAATTTCCAATGCCGCGCGATGGCTCTGCCGTACGAGCCCCAATCGGTGCGTGTCGCGTGCCACGCTTCGCTTTCCTTCACTTTGGCGAAAACGAAAAGCGAAAGCAGCGCCGGCACCACGCCTACGAAAAACAGCGGCCGCCAACCCCAGTGCGGGAAGACGAGGAAATAGGTTCCGGCCGCCAGCAGATTTCCCAGCGCATAACCTTCCTGCAAGAGTCCCGACAGGATGCCGCGCCATTTGGCTGAAACCGATTCCATGGCGAGTGACGCCCCCACGCCCCACTCTCCCCCCATGCCGATCCCGTAAAGCAGGCGCAGGACGAAAAACACTTTGTAGTTGGGGGCGAGGCCGGAAAGGATCTCGACGATCGAGAAGAAAACGATGTCCAGCATCAACGGCCACCGGCGGCCGAAGCGGTCCGCCAGAAGCCCAAAGAAGAACGCGCCCACCGGACGCATGGCCAGGCTGGCGGTGATGGTGGCCGCCATTTCCACCAGCGAAACGTGGAAATCGCGCGACACCGGGAGCAGCACGAAGGTGAGCACAAAGAAGTCGAAAGCATCCAGCGTCCAACCCAGGAATCCCGCTGCCAGCGCATTGCGCTGGTTGGCGCGGTCATAGGCCTGCGAGTTAACTGCCGTGGAATTGTTGCCCATAAGGTTCAAGATTGCCCTGAGAATGGTATGCGACGCTTCGGACTGTCGCAGACTCCGTCACTTCCCCGACGACAGCTTGTGTTCCAGCAGCCAAGTGAACAAATCCCTTTCGCTATACGCCTTTTCCCAGGAATTGTGTTTCACGCCGGGGTATTCCGTATAGCGGACGTCTGCCCCGGCAGTTTTCAACGCCTCCACCATTTTGCGCGATTCGCTGACGGGAACTACCGGATCATCGCCGCCGTGGAAAACCCACACCGGCGTTTTGCCGATTTTCTGGGCTGTGGCGGCGTACGGGTCCGCAGAAGTGTCCACATCGCGGTAATTGGGCGTATCGGACGCATCAGCGAGGTGGATGCCGCCGCAAATCGGCACGAGGGCCGCGAATTTCCCAGGATGCTCGGAGGCAAGCCCCCACGTCCCAAAGCCGCCCATGGAAAGCCCCGTCAGGTAAACCCGTTGGGGGTCACCCTTAAATTCCTTCATGGTCTGGTCGAGAGCCTTCAAGGCCTGCGCTTCCATGGCTGGACTGGTCCACCAATCCTTCGTGCGGCATTGGGGAATGGCCACCACAAAGGGGACGCGGTCCACATGGTTGCGAATCGCCGTCCCAATACCCACATCCGTTTGCAGCAAACCGTCGTCGCCCTCCTCGCCGTACCCGTGCAGGAATAAAATCACCGGCCACTTAACTTTTTTGTCCCAATTGCTGGGGACGAAGACTTGGTATTTGTAAGTTACACCGTCCACAACCGCCACTCGATTCAAGAATCCCGTCTCGGGCTGGCGCGCGAGCAATGGCAATGCCGCAGCGAGTACCCACACCATTAAGACTAGAAATATTTTCCGCCGAATGAGTACCATTTCTATCCTCCAGAAAATCGACGAGCTTCCACAGCAGACACGCAGACGTCTCGAGGGGACACCACCAAGGGTGCCCCTACGGGACTCCCGAAGCATCACTTCTGCAACCGCTTCCGCGCCAGCACGACGGCCCCTAGCGGCCCGGCGTTATCGCCCAGTGTGCCGGTGACGATTTTCACCCGTTCGGCGTCGTGGCGCCGTAAGAAATTCTCGTACGCGGTTTTGCGGATGGGACCCACAAAGGACTCTCCCAAGCGTTCGGCGATTCCCCCGCCCATCACAATGCACTCGGGATCGAGCAGATTGACGACGCTGGCCACGGCCATCCCCAGATAGTACTGCGCGCGTTTCATCACCTTGGTCATGACGGGATCGTTCCGTTTCAGCGCGCGCTGAATAATGCTACTGGTCATGCGATCCTTGCCGCGCTCCTCCATCAGTTTCAGCACGCAACTTTTCTGCCCGTCGCGAATGGCGGCGCGCACATCGCGCTCCATAGCGGTGCGGCTGGCCAGCGCCTCGATGCACCCGTGGTTCCCGCAGCCGCACACGGGGCCATCTACTTGCACAATCATGTGGCCCACTTCCGCCGCCGCGCCACGCATGCCCAAATAAAGCTTGCCGTGGGAAATAATGCCGCCGCCGATTCCCGTCCCCACGAAAATGCCGATCAGTTCCTGCGCCCCCTGCCCTGCCCCCAGAGCATGTTCGCCGACCACGCCGACGTTGACATCGTTTTCCGCGAACACAGGAACGTGCAGCAACTTGCTGAGGCTCGCGCCGAGAGGCACAGCGTTCCAACCCAGGTTGGGCGCGTGGTACACCACACCGTGCTCAGGATCAACCGCCCCTGGCGCGCCAATGCTGACGGCGCGGAGTTGGGATTTGCGCAGGCCCGCGGCAGTCACCACGTCCTCGACAATCGCCGCCAAGTCGCGAATCAGCCCCTCGGGCTTCTGCGCGACGTTGGTGGGCGTCTTCTCCACCGCCAGGATGTCGTTCCGTGAATTCACCACGAGCGCGCGCAGGCTCGTACCCCCCATGTCAATCCCCACGATAACGTCTTTCGCTGGAGCCACCTTCGCTGGAACCATCGTGACACCTCCATCTTGTGCTGAGTGTTAGTCCGGCAGTCTATCGCAGTCTGCTGTTTTGGAAAACAGGTGTTTGGGTTCCCATTTGTAAGGCTGCTATGTGGGTAGGCTGTTACGTGTGACGAGTAACGAAACCGGCCGAGCCCTGAGGTCCGAGGTTTCCGACCGCTGACGCTCTAAGCGTGACACCGAGAAAGCACCACGCTCCCTCCCCACAACTGTTACAATACTTACAGAGATTACATTGTAATGAGGCATTCCATGAAAGCGAGCCGTTCGATGGTCTTGAGCATGCGCTTACCCGTCACCAGCGGGAAGCGATTGAAGCGCATGGCGGACCGGCATGGCTGGACGCCCAGCGACACCAGCGCACGATTGGTGGAAGAGGGACTGAGGCGCTCGGAATTCGCCTTCATTGATTTTCGCGATTCCTCCGCGGGCCGCCAGGCCTGCATTCAGGGCAGTAGTCTGGCGGTGTGGGAAGTGATGTTGCTGGTACGGAGTTACGGCGGCAACGTTTCCAAGGTGGCTCGACATCTCCGCTGGCCGGAGCACAAGGTCCGGGCCGCGGTGAACTATGCGCACGCCTTTCCCGGGGAGATTGAAGTTGCCTTGTCGGAAAATGACGCTGTGGACTTTGAAACCTTGAAGCGCATGGCCCCGCAGGCAGCCGAGTTTGTCCTACGGAAGGATTGACGGTGCTCAAGCTTCTCCTCGACGAGCACCTATCAGGGCGGGTGGCGGCCGGGCTGCGACGGCGGCAATCACGCGTTCCTGTGTTTGGCATGGCCGATTGGGAGGAAGGCGCCTACCTGGGGTTGGACGATTCCGAACTGCTGATGCGAGCTGCAAGGCAGGGACTAACGCTCGTCACCTATGATCGACGAACCATACCGCCGATCCTGAAAGCCTGGGCGCAGGACGAGCGCCGGCATGTGGGTGTAATCTTTATCGACGAAAAGGCCCTTTCCCACTCCGACATTAGAGGCCTGGTGCGGGCATTGCTCACACTCATTGAAGAAACCGTAGAATGGGACTGGACCGATCGAGTCTGCTTCCTGCGCCGCGGTAACTGACACCCTTCTCCCCTCATCATGGGTCCTCATGACGGCCCGGCTAGGTATTCGGACTGCCGGTGCCTGGGCCGAAACAGTGCTGCTTGCTGCA
>CAZCVY010000225.1:0-7813 GCA_964501985.1 uncultured Acidobacteriota bacterium
CCGAAACCATTGATTCCAACCTTAACAGGCATAATTGCTTCCTCCAGTGAAGTTCAACAGAATTGACTCAAATCAAAAATTCTATGCGGCCTGACCAACTAAGTCAAAGCCAAAAGGGCTAGAGGGACACACTGTCCCTTTCTCTCATGCGCGAAATAGCTCACTCCAAGGGCATAACAAGAAGACGCCGCATCCAAGATTCCAAAGATGTATCGTCACTTTCGGAAAAAGTCGTGCGGCTTTCGCGAAGGCTGGACTCGCGTTGCGGTCAAGATGTCCGGCTTGCGCGTTCTCCACTCTCGGCCGATTCCTCCGACCTCAGGCGGCATCTATTCATCGCCGCTCGCCGAGCAGGGGGGTGGAAAAAGCGCGCAAAGCAGACTACGATTAGACAGGGCGAACCTATTTAACAGGAGGACCACGAGCGTGACATCAGAAAAGGCGACTTTTGGAGCAGGTTGTTTCTGGGGAGTGGAGGCAGCATTTCGCCAGATCCCTGGGGTTATCTCCACTGCGGTGGGTTACATGGGGGGCGATCTCGAGAACCCGACTTATCAAGACGTCTGCACTGACCAGACCGGACACGCGGAGGTTGTGGAAGTGACCTTCGACCCGTCACAAGTTTCCTACTCCGACCTTTTGAAGGTTTTCTGGGAGAATCACGACCCCACGCAATTCAATCGGCAGGGGCCGGACTATGGCAAGCAATACCGGACCGCGATCTTCTTCCACTCGCCCGAGCAGGAAGCCGCGGCCCGCGCGTCGAAGGACGCACTCGACCGATCTGGGACTTACAAAAGGAAGATCGTTACGGAAATCACTCCCGCTTCGGAGTTCTGGCGGGCGGAGGAATACCACCAGCAGTATCTAGAGAAGCGCGGCCTGGCAAGCTGCCACTTCAAGTAGGAAGGGACAATCATGGAAGCTCTGGAACCTGCCGTGCTCGACCGTTTGCGCGCATTCAATACCCCCACCGTGGCGAACGCCATCGAAGTCTTCGACGTGCGTCCCCGCAACGAAGGGTTTATGCGCCCGGAGATCCGCTGCATATTTCCACGCTTGGGCGTAATGGTGGGTTACGCCGTGACCCTCACGATCCGATCCGCAGCGCCTGCCGCCAAGGGCGCCTCCATTCCCCATATCGTCCATTGGCAGGATGTTCTGAAGGTGCCCGCGCCGCGCGTCATTGTGGTGGAGGACCTGGACGATCCGCCCGGCTTGGGTTCCTTCTGGGGGGAAGTTAACGCCAACATGCACAAAGCCATGGGGTGCGTGGGCGCGGTCACCAACGGTTCCGTGCGCGATCTCGACGAGGTTGAGCCCCTCGGATTCCACTTCTTCGCGAGCCACATCGCAGTGTCGCACGCTTACGTCCACATTGTGGAAGTGGGCGCGCCCGTGCGGGTTGGCGGGCTCACGGTGCTGCCCGGCGACTTGCTACACGGCGACCGACATGGCGTCACGAGTGTCCCGCACGACCTGGCCGCCAGGATTCCCGAGGGCGTAAAAGTGGTGGATACCATGGAACGCCAGCTCATCAACTATTCCCAGTCGCCTGAATTCACGGTCGATGGGCTCACCGCCCTCTGGAACCGCTTGCGACCGTAACCACACTCCACCCGCGCTGCGGGTGCTTGCGGCAACCCGGTCCCCGCGTCGCGCGCAATGCGGACCCCAAAAAAACACCCATCCACGACCCCCATTGCGGGGTACAATACCGCCGCTCGCAACCCGATGTTGGGTAACACTCTTTATTTGGAGGGGAGAGTCGACAATGCGTAAAGCACTTCTGTTAGTGGGAAGCTGTGTGGGGCTCGCGATGGTTTTGACCGTCATGGTGACCACTCAGCTTATGGCAGCGCCTCAGAGCGACCTGGAAAAGTGGGGGCCGAACGATCGCAACCGGCCGGAGCCGCCGATCATCACGCCGGGGACTTTCAGCACGCAGGATAATCCGGGGAGACCTCCCTCGGATGCCGTTGTGCTCTTCAATGGCAAGGATTTATCGAATTGGGAAAGCGTCAAGGATGGCGGGCCGGCAAAATGGACCGTGGGCGATGGTTATTTCGCCACCGTGCCCGGCAGCGGGTACATCCGGACCAAGCAGGCGTTCGGCGACTGCCAGTTGCACGTGGAGTGGTCCGCGCCCAATCCGCCTCATGGCACGGACCAGGATCGCGGCAATAGTGGAGTCTTCCTGCAGGGGCTCTACGAGGTTCAGGTCCTTGATTCCTACGATAACGTGACCTATGCCGACGGTGAAGCCGCCGCTCTTTATGGCCAGTATCCTCCGCTGGTGAATGCCGCGCGGAAGCCCGGCGAATGGCAAACCTACGACATCGTTTTTCACGGCCCGCGCTTCGATGCGAACGGGACCGTCGTGCGCAAGACGATTGTCACCGTGTTCTTCAATGGCGTCCTGGTGCAAGACCACGTGGAATTGACGGGGCCCACCGAGCACCACCAGCGTCCCCCCTACAAGGTCACGCCGGATAAGCTCCCGCTCGCCTTGCAGGATCACAATCATCCGGTGAAATATCGCAATCTCTGGATTCGCGAGCTCAAAGAGGGGCAGTAGGGAAAGGATGAAGTGTGAAGGCTGAAGGATGAAAAATGAAGTTTGAAGTTTAAGGTGTGAAGGGTAAAAGCGGAATGGGCGATGCCGCCCATTTCATCCTTCAGCCTTCATCCTTCATACTTTGTACTTCATCCCTCCCTTGGAATTGCCGTGTCACAGAAACCTTCCGGGGAAAAATTCTCCTTATGGATTGTTCCCACGGGAGACGTGTACGACCGCCTGAGCTTGATGATTCGACGGCTGAGCGCTCGTTATGGCGCACCGGAATTTCCCCCGCATGTTACGTTGTTGGGGAGCGTCTTGGGCCCGCGCAGTGAATTGATCCACCGGGCCGCGCAGGTCGCTGCCGCGCTCCGGCCGTTTGTCGTCCGGCTGAATGAGATCGACTTCCTCGACGCATACTTTCGCTGCCTTTTCGTCCGCGCGGCGCTTACGGAGCCATTGAAGCGAGCGCACCACGCCGCCTGCCAGGCGTTTGGCCGCCGCTGCGAGCCTGCGTTCATGCCCCACCTGAGCCTCGTGTACGGAGATTTCCCGCCGAGCTTAAAGGAAAAAATGATTGCGGAAATCGGGCCACGCCTCGACGTTCAGTTTAAGGTTCGAAGCCTTCATCTCTATCGGACGCACGGTGAGCCGAGCCATTGGCGGCGCGTCGAGAGTTTCGGCTTGCATTGAGTCGTATTCATTGCTGCACCGGAGGCGTCATGAAGAATGAGCTAAGCCGTCGTCGATTCATCGCCGCAGCGGGCCTGGGAGCAGCGGCGGGGGCGGCTAACGCCTCGCTCCTCTCGGGGGTCGCGTCCGAGACCGTACCGCCGCGGAAGTTCTATTTCATCTTGAGCCTGGGCCGGATCGGTTTTCACGGGACCTTCGAGCAATCCGTTGAGTTGGCCACGCGATACGGGTTCGAAGGCATTGACCCAGACGCAGAATACTTCGCGCGACTTTCCGGCGATCAACTGAAGAAGCTACTCGACGACCTTAGAGGAAAGAACCTGAATCTCGGCGCGGCGGGTTTGCCCGTGGATTTTCGCAAGGATGAGCAGACCTTCAGCGAAGGTTTGAAGAAGTTGCCGGCCGTGGCCAAGGTGTTGGAAGGTGCCGGCGTCCCGCGTGTGAGCACCTGGATTCTCCCCTGCAGCGATGACCTGACCTATCTTCAGAACTTCCGCCAGCACGCTTGCCGCCTGCGCGCGTGCGCCGAGGTGCTTGGCGATCACGGCCAACGTTTGGGACTCGAATACGTGGCGCCCAAGACCTTATGGCGAAGTGCCCGGCATCCATTCATTCACACCATGAGTGAAACGAAGGAACTGCTGATTGCCATCGGCACCGATAACCTGGGAATCCAGCTTGATAGCTGGCACTGGTTCAACGCGGAAGACACGGAGGCGGATTTGCTCACCCTCCGCAGCCAGGATGTGGTCACCGTGGACCTGAACGACGCGCCAGCGGGAATCCCCATGGACAAGCTGATCGACAGCTCACGCGAGTTGCCGGCCGCGACCGGGGTGATTCCGGTAAAATCTTTTCTCGGTGCGCTGCTCAAGATCGGTTACGACGGACCGATTCAAGCGGAGCCGTTTAACGCGGCCCTCCGCGCCATGCCGATCGACCAAGCATGCAGCGCAGCCGCAGCGGCGATCAAGAAAGCGCTCAGCTTGGCCGGAACCAGTTAGCGAACGTAGCGGCGGGTTTACCCCCCGCCATTGTGGCTTGAGATCATTGGTGGTATGGCGGAGCTTTAGAGTGCGGCAGCTTGCTGCCGCTTTCCCTACCGCGAGCTTGCTAGCGGGATTTTGAAACCGCGACCAATCTCGATCCGGAGAGTTGAATTCGGAGCGATCGCCAGCAAGCTGGCCGTGGAAAAAAGCGGCAGCAAGCTGCCGCGCTCTAAAGCTTCGCACGCAGGCACTTCTCAACTCGGGGTCGGCAATTGTGGGGTATGGAAAATCTGAGTAACAATCCGGAGGGAACCATGCTGATCGTTCACGTTCAAGTGCGAGTGAAACCCGATACCATCGAGGCCTTTAAAGCAGCCACGATCGAGAATGCGCGCCAGAGCGTGAAGGAGCCGGGCATTGCTCGCTTCGACGTGGTGCAGCAAAACGACGATCCCACGCGGTTCGTCCTGGTGGAGGCGTACCGCAGCGTTGAGGCCACCGCGGCCCACAAGGCGACCGCGCATTACGCCACGTGGCGCGACCGGGTGGAGCCCATGATGGCCGAGCCGCGCTCCAGCGTGAAATACGCGAACGTGTTCCCCAGTGAAGAACGCTGGTGAGTCCGTAGATTACCCAGATTTCACAGATTAAGAATCGGCGTCAGGTATAAGGTGCCAGCTATGGGATCCTCGGTAATAGGTTTCGAAGGAAGCTCCCAGCTAATGGCCTGTTTCCTGTAACCTGTCACCTGAACCCTATCTGTGTAATCTGAGTAATCGGTGGATAGTCCAATGGCATTTGAATTCGCGACCGCGACAAGAATCATTTTCGGCGATGGCTCGATCCGGCAGGTGGCGCCGGCGGCAAAGCAATGGGGCCGCCGCGTGTTGGTGGTCACCGGGCGTTCGCCCGAGCGGGCACGCCTCCTGCGGAAGGAGCTTCAGGCCGCAGGCGTCGAGAGTTTCAATTTCTCTGTCGAAGGTGAGCCCTCGGTTGACTTGATTGCGCGGGGACTCGATCAGGCGCGCGCAGAAGACTGCGACGTGGTGATTGCGCTGGGCGGGGGCAGCGTCATTGACGCGGGGAAAGCCATTGCCGGGCTGCTGACCAATTCCGGCGAGGTGCTGGATTATCTGGAGGTGGTGGGCAAGGGGAAGGCCCTGCAACATCCTGCGGCGCCATTCATCACGGTGCCGACGACGGCAGGAACAGGTTCTGAGGTCACACGCAACGCGGTGTTGGGGGTGCCCGCGCGGCAAGTCAAAGTCAGCCTGCGCAGCCCGTTCCTTCTGCCCAGGCTCGCGGTGGTGGAGCCGGAGCTCACGTTCGATCTGCCGCCGGCCGTAACCGCGCGCACGGGACTCGACGCCCTGACCCAATTGATCGAGGCCTACGTTTCGATCCGCGCAAACCCGATGACGGACGGATTCTGCGTACAGGGGATTCCGCTCGTGGCGCGTTCATTGCGGCGGGCGTTTCATCAGGGTCAGGACCGGGAAGCGCGGCGCGACATGTCGCTCGCGTCACTGTTCAGCGGACTGGCTCTTGCCAACGCCGGGCTGGGCGTTGTCCATGGATTCGCCGCACCGCTCGGCGGCAGATTTCCCGCGCCCCACGGCGCGATTTGCGCGGCCATTCTGCCCTACGGAATGGAGATCAACTTGCGCGCCCTGCGTAATCGCGCCCCGCAAAGCGTTGCGTTAAGTCGTTACCAGGAAGTGGCGAGCATGCTCACCGGCCGTGGAGACGCCATCGCCGAGGACGGAATTGCCTGGACGCGCGATATTTGCCACGAGCTCGAAATCCCGCCGCTCAAGGCTTATGGAATTGGAGAACGAGACGTCCCCACACTGATCGCGGAAGCTGCCAAAGCGAGTAGCATGAAGGGGAATCCCCTTGTCCTGACGCCGGATGAGCTGAAGGAGATCCTGAGGAAGGCAGTGAAGAGTGAAGAGTGATGAGTGAAGAGCAAAAGACACCAAACAGCGGTTTCGCGAAGGTGAGGAGTTTCAAGGATCTTGTGGTGTGGCAGAAGGGTATGGCGTTAGCCAAGGGAATCTATGGAATCACCATACCCTTTCCCAAGGAAGAGAAATTCGGCCTTGTTTCTCAGATGCGCCGAGCCGCGGTGTCCATCCCATCGAATATTGCCGAAGGGCAAGCTCGACATACGACCAAGGAGTTCATATTGTTCATCTCCCACGCAGAAGGCTCGGTCGCGGAATTGGAGACGCAATTAATGCTGGCGGTTGATTTGGGTTACTGCCTCCCGCCCCAAAAGGAGGAGGCGTTTCGGCTTATTTCGGACTTGCGGAGCATATTGAATGCCTTGCGCAGAACGTTGAGCCGGAATGACGCCTGAGTAATCCCGCCAGCACAGCGCGCGGGTAACCCGTCGCGCCTTCCTTGTTACTCGGCACTCGATGTTTATCGCTCGAGACTCTTCACTCATCACTCTTCACTCATCACTGCGCTTTTCAGGTTCCGTAGCGCTTCCGCCTCGGTCTTAACGTTCATGATGCGTTGCATGGCCTCAACTGTCGGTTTGAGCTCCCGACTTTCTTTCAAATACAGTTGATACATCATGGGATAATACTTGGTATACGTCTCGTCAAAGGCCAATCCGGCATTGTTGTTCGCGGCTGGACAACGGTTGAAGGATTTCGGCTCGGGGCTGATGGCGATGCACGCCTGGTGAAGTTCTTCGAAGGCCTGCTGCTTTTGTGCGAGCGCATCCCGCTCGGGAATCTGGCCGGCGCGCGCGGCGGCATACAAGTGGCTCAACTGGGCGTGATAGCGATTCACGATTTCAGCTTTGCGGGCGAAGAGGTCCGGTTCGCGTCGGAGGTTTTGGTAGACCTCCGAATCCTCGCCAAACTTCTGCCGCGCCACTTCGGCGGCGGCGAGAAACCCAATCAAGGTTGATGATGCCTCGCCCCAAGTCTCCGGCAATTTACTTAATTCCTTGTTGGCGTGGAAGTCCTCGTGAGGGACGACCACCAGAAAGCGCTCTGTCGACTCGTGCGCCAACGTTGCGGAAACGGGTGTCTTGCCGCTGCCGCTGGCGTCCAGCGGGTAGAAAAAGACGTCGTACTTTTGGGGATCGACGGGACAGCCGGACTTCGTTCCCTGCACGAGTTGCAGCGCCGAGTAGGACGCGGGAAGTTCGAGTTTGCCGGTGTAATAGCAGCGGTAGGCGACCGCGGATTCAGTGGTCTCCGAGTGGAAGTTGTTTGTCCGGCGGAAGCCCAGCTTCCTTTCCAAACGCTTGACGGCGGTGATGAGGTCTTTGCGGTCCGCAGCGCTGGGGTTTTGCGAGGTGTCGGTGGCTACCGCCCTGCCCGCAACCAGCGCAACGAGCACAAGGGATAATAAATAAGTGATTGCGGTGCGAGTGGACACCCGCCTGGCGTGCTCCCGCTGATTCAGGGCCGCGTGCTGGGCTTTTAAGTTCACGCCTTCATTGTAAACGCATCCTTCGCAGCATTTGGTCAGTTTGAACTGGCTGCGGTCGTTTAGCGGGGATATCGCGCGAAGCCCGTTTTTGGAAAGCGGTAGCAGCAGCTACCGC
>CAZCVY010000225.1:7913-11108 GCA_964501985.1 uncultured Acidobacteriota bacterium
GCTACCGCACTCCAAAACGCTTCGAGAATGTGCTGGTGAAAACGTCTGCGACGGGAAGTCTTCTCAGCCCCTGTGCGTCTTGATCTCGTCGTAAACCACGAGAGACAGCACCACGAGAATCCACACCGGGAAGACTCCCATGCCGGGAATGGCTTCAACGACCAGTCCAGGCAGAAGCGCCCACCTTCGCCCGAGGATCAGGAAAAGCAGGCCCGCGGTTGCCAGGTCAATGGCCCACTGGAGGGGAGGAGCAAACTCGGTCCACATGGAGAGAAAATCCGAGACCGCAGCCACCCCAAACGCCAAGGCAAATCGGACGCGAGAGGTATGCCGTACGGGAACAATCTCGTGCCTCCGGCTCAAGACGACAGGCCGACTTTCGATTTTCGTTAGCATGGTGTCCACCGTCTCCTTGTGCGATTCCCCAAGCCCATGGTGCCACGATCGCGCCAGACTCGCAAGCGGTGTGCGGGATGCCCTTAATCCCCGACGGCGTTCTGCGGCATGTCCACCCCCAGATGGGACAGCATACAATCGTCTCCCGCCTGGCACAATTGCTCTACGGCCTTTCCTGATTGGATGTTGAAAAACCCGATGAGGTTGTGATGGCACGAGGCGCGAGTGTTGCGGAGGCGCCGGGGAAATGCGAGCCAGGGAGCAGCTTTCGGCCAAAAAACTCTCAGTTTGCAACCCGGCTGGTATCCGGTTATACTCATGGTATGAAAATCGCAATTTCTATACCGGATGAAGTTTACACCGGAGCAGAGCGTCTGGCGCGCCGCGCCAAGAAGTCGCGTAGCCGACTTTATGGCGATGCGCTCAGGGAGTATCTTGCGCGCCACGCGCCGGACGAGATTACCGAGGCGCTGAATCGGGCATGCGCCGAGGTTGGCGAACCGAAAGACCCCTTCGTTTCCGCAGCCACGCGCCGCATCTTGGAGCAATCCGAGTGGTAATCTCCCAAGGCGAGGTCTGGTGGGCGGATCTTCCCGTCCCGCCACGCTCCGGTCCGGGTTTCCGAAGGCCAGTCGTCGTCGTGCAGGGCGACGCATTCAATCGGAGTCGCATTGCCACTGTTGTCTGTGTGCCACTGACCAGCAACCTCAAATGGGCCCTAGCACCAGGAAATGTTCATCTGCGGGCCCGCCACACGGGCCTGCCGAAGGATTCTGTCGCTAACGTTTCCTTGATCGTTAGCATCGACAAAGACCTTCTCAGCGAACGCGTGGGCAAACTTCCACCTTCAAACCTTCAATTAGTCCTCGCGGGGATCGATACAGTCCTGGGAAAGTAGCAGCCCAAGCTTATTGGGTGTATGATGTATATGACATGTAATACACGAGGAGATTGCCATGCTTTCGATCCGGCTTGATCCTGACATCGAGAGGCGACTTTCCGAGTTGGCGCAACGTACGGGGCGCACGAAGTCCTACTATGCTCGCGAGCTCATCGAGGGCAACCTCGAAGACCTCGAAGATCGTTATCTCGCCGAGGCGCGCTTGGAGAGGCGCCGCCCGCCCCTTTCCAGCCGGCAAGTGAGGGAAGAACTTGGCCTGGACGATTGAGTACGATCCTCGAGCCTTGCGAGACCTTAAGAAGCTTGATCGGAAAATCCAGCGCGAGATTCTCGATCATATGGACCAGCGCGTGGCGATGGCCAATGACCCGCGCGACTTCGGCAAACCCCTTCGTGGCAGTAGGTTTGGATTGTGGCGCTATCGGGTGCGAGATTACCGCATCATTTGTGAACTACAAGAGAAGCGGTTGGTCGTACTGGTCGTGGCTGTAGGTCATCGAAGCACGGTTTATGACGATTAGCATCAGCCTTGGGCGGACCGCAGAAGTGTTTAGTGGGGAACCCATCATTCGCGGAGTACTTATGTGGACAGGACTGGTAGTTTCCATCTACGTCGCATCCTCAGCAGCCGCCCCGACGCAGCCGGTGGAGGAAGCTCGTGTGGTTGCCGGCAAGGGGCTGGAGGGTGACCGGTACTTCGATGGCCGAGGGACATGGTCGACGCTCCCGGGCGCGGGCCGCGAGGTTACTCTGATCGAAAGCGAAGCGCTCGACGCCCTGGAGGGTGAAGAGGGCCCCAGCTTCGCGCCTGGCGCCCACCGCCGCAACGTGGTCACGCGCGGTGTACCGTTGAATCACCTCGTCGGCCGCGATTTCCGCATTGGGGAAGTAGTGCTACGCGGGATACGGCTCTGCGAGCCCTGCCAGCACCTGGAGAAGCTTACTCAGCCCGGCATAAAAATGGCAGCCTTGCACCGCGCCGGCCTGCGCGCCGACGTCGTTCAAGAAGGCACCATCCACGTCGGGGACCAGGTTGAGGAGAAAGCTGCGAGTGCCACCGCGTAACGCACAAGCACCCGGCCGTAGACCTATTCTTTAGGTCCGCGGCCTTCCGTTGTCAATCGGCGGTGAGCCGCGGCGATCACGCCGAGCCTGAATGGGTCGAACGAGTACGTCATGAGCGACGATCCGAGCCTTAATCCCAACCAACTGGACTGAGTTTCAGGTGGTGCGGTAGCGTTTCCGGGCGATAATCTAAAATTCAAGATTCAAAATTCAAGACCAATATCCGCAAACCCGCGAACGAGTGTCCTGGATTCAGCAGCGGCATTCGGGAATCAATAAGCCGGATATCTCACGAGCTTTTTGAGGCGCAGCAGAATCACGCCGTTTTCCCTGGCCCCCGGGAGTTGCCGCGCCCGGCGCTCCTTACAGCCCGAACGGGCGTGCGGAGCTTTAGAGTTCTATGAAGGGGGATGTCAAGAGAAAATTCTCCCCTCTGACGGGTCGAAGCAGTTCTCTCCGACGTTCCGCCCCTCCTGAAAACGGCCACCCAACGAAGTTGACGGTCCGGGCTGGGTTCATGATACCGCCGAGTGAACGTCCGCAGCGACGAGAGACGTGACAAGCCAACCGGGGGTCGAAAATGCCCACGATGGTTCTATCAGAGGCTCGTGGCCTACAGCTTTATGGGGTGGTGCGAGGGGGCCTAGCGTGCGGCGGAGGCTGGCGCCAGGGGCGCTGCCTACACTCTAAAATGAGACTCACCCTCAACCCTCTGGCCTCACGATACGGCGGACCTCGGCCGGGAAGAACCCGGCGCCGAGTCGTTCCCGCTTCGTGCGGCTAGGCTGCTTGTTCTCTTCTCAATCGCTGGGCGTCGAAACGTTCTCCTTTCT
>CAZCVY010000226.1:0-11096 GCA_964501985.1 uncultured Acidobacteriota bacterium
CGGAGCCTCGCGCACCTTAGGCAGGGGTTAGGGATTAGGGGTTAGGAGTTAGGGAAATCCCCCAGCAGTTCGGTAGTTGGAAAGGCCCAAATGCCATTTTCAAAACCCGCCATGTGAGGACGAATTATGATTCGAAGAATTGTAAGGGTGGCGCTCATCTGTGCCCTTTGTGCCACATTCATACTGGTCTTTTCCTCGATGTTCGCTCAGGACACCATCCCCTTCTTCCAACCGGGGAAAATTCGCGCGCTGATTCTTTCCGGCCGCAACAATCATGACTGGCGCACAACCACACCGTTCCTGCGCAAGATCCTGGTGAACAGCGGCCGGTTTGATGTGCGGGTGGAAGAAGAACCCGTGGGAATTACGGCGGCGACGCTCGCGGCGTACGACGTTCTTGTGGTCGACTACGAGGGTCCGCGCTGGGGAGAAGCGACGGAAAAGGCCATCGAGAACTTCGTCAAGCAAGGCAAAGGGTTGGTTGGAGTCCACGGCGCCAATTATACCTTTAGCGGTATGGAGGTTCTGTACGACAACCACAAGCCCTCAGGCATCAGGCAGCCACCCTGGTCGGAGTACTTGCAAATGATCGGTGGATGGTGGACGCTCGGGCCGCCCAAATCCGCCCACGCACCGCGCCATTGCTTTACGGTAAAGTTCACCGACCGCGAGCATCCCATCACCAAAGATCTGCCGGAGTCCTTCCGCACCTCCGATGAGCTTTACCACAGTCCCCAGATGTCACCCGCCGCGCATGTTCTAGCCACAGCTTGGGATGACCCGGCGAATGCCGGCACGGGCAAGGATGAGCCTCTGATGTGGACGGTCAACTACGGCCAGGGGCGCGTCTTGTACTCGGCTTTGGGCCACGACAACTCCGCCCAGCAGGAAAGCGGCTATGTGAGCACGTTTACACGCGGAGTGGAATGGGCGGCCACCGGCGCGGTTACGCTTCCATCTCCGGGCAACGGCCCAGGTCCGCTGGCTCCCCTGCGCTTGCTGGTGGTCACGGGCGGGCACGACTATCCCACAACTTTTTACACGGTCTTTGAGGGGGCGGACGACCTGCATTGGGATCATGCGGTTTCGAATCATGAGGCCTTCAAGAATGACCTCCGCAAAGACTACGACGTTCTGGTCCTCTACGACTATTCGCTTGAGATCAGCGACGGGGAAAAAACCAACTTGCGCGACTTCGCGGAAGCGGGCAAAGGAATTGTCGTACTGCACCACGCCATCATCGATTACCCCGAATGGGAGTGGTGGTATAAGGAAGTGGTGGGAGGCCGATACCTTCTCAAGCCCCTGGGTTCCATGCCACCCTCGACGTACCTCCACGATCAAGAGATGTGTGTGACGCCCGTCATGCGTCATCCCATCACCGCGCATATCAGCACCATGCACCTGTGGGATGAAACCTATAAAGGCATGTGGATCTCGCCCGATGTGAAGGTGCTGCTGCGGAGCGATGCTCCGACCAGTGACGGCCCCGTGGCCTGGATCAGCCCGTACAGCAAGTCACGCGTGGTTTACATTCAACTCGGCCACGGCGAGAGCGCGCATCTCTATCCGGCCTACCGCACGCTCGTCCAAGACGCCATTCGCTGGACGGGCGGCAGATTGGACGCACAAAACAAGTAATGGAAAGGCACGAGGGGCCGTAGCGCAGACTGGGTATTCAAGATTCAAATTTCAAGAAGTGCAGCCACGTGCGAGGTGGTTATCCGAGCGCTCATGGGCTGGACGCCCGCGGCACGCGGCGGTGCTAACCGCGGCCTTGCGGCTCGGCGAGGGGGCCGTACATTTCCGGCCTGCGGGCGGCGATGCGATCGAATTCCCACGTTCCGGGCTGGCGCACCACGCGGTTCAGGTCGGCGGCGGCGGGATCGATTTCGGCGTAGAGGATGGATTCCTCGGTTTCGCCTGCTTCGGCCAGCTTGACGCCCTGGCAATCCACAATCTGGGAATGGCCGGCAAAGCGGAATCCCCGCTCCTCGCCGACGCGGTCGCAAGCGATGACGTACATGTGATTCTCCGTCGCCCGCACCGGCGGGGTGTGCTGCCACGTGTCGGAGCCGAGTGGCCAATTGGTGGGAATCGCGAGGATTTGCGCGCCCTTCAACTTGAGGACACGCCCACTCTCGGGAAAGCTGCAATCGTAGCAAATGCTGACGCCGATTTTGCCCTGCGGCGTCGCGAAGACGGGGAAAGGCTTGTCTCCCAGCGCCGCGTGCCAGTCGATGCCGAGACAGGGAAGGTGCAGCTTGCGGTAGGTCCCCAGAATGCCCTGCGGCGTCATCACCGCAGCGGCATTGAAGATCTGGTCGCCCGCGCGCTCGAGCAATCCGACTATAACGGTGCAATCAAAGGCCTTAGCGGCGGCAAGGATTCTTTCCGTCGAGGGCCCCGGAACTTCCTCCACGATGGGCGCGGCTTCCTCGCGACTCACGAAACAGTAGCCGCTCAGCGCGCACTCCGGGAAGATCACCAGTTTCGCGCCCGCCTTCGCGGCCTGCTCCAAGCGAGTGAGAATTTGTCCGAGATTGTATTCCCGGTCGAGAATCTTAACGTCCATCTGAACCGCTGCCACCTTCATGCTCGCCTCCTGAGGGCTGGTAAAGGACGTATTCTAACAGCATTGACAATTTCGTGCAGGGCCGACGGAAAGGCCGACGGAAAGACCTCCCGGCGGCGGTCCGCGAGGGGCCTCTCAGTAAGGATTACGACTGTTGGACTTACAACGGACGAGACGCGCATCGAGCAGGCGGCCCACCCGAATCCCTCCGCAACTTTATCTTCCAGGTGGTGTTTATGCTTGCGAATGGGGCTGAATCTCATTAAGATGGGTCCCATAAACACTCGGGGTAGTACAAACTTTCAATCTGGGAGGAAAAATGAAGAGGACGCTGATCACTATAAATGTCGTGTTCGCCGCGCTGGTTTTGGCGATTCTGCTGGGGATGCCAAAGGCGCAGACCTATAACTCCTCGGCAGCCATCGCTGCCCCGGCCCCTGCACCCATGGCTGAGGCCATGCCGAATCGTTGTCCCAACATCCACGGGGCCCTGGATGGCCTTCGGTCGTCAGAGCAAGAATTGAGAGATGCCGGCCACGATTTTTGCGGCCATAAAGTCGAAGCAATGCGGGCAGTGCACGCAGCAATTGAGCAACTGAGGATGGCAGAGGGATGCGATAGGTGCAGGTAATTAGGACGTAAGAAATCCGACAAGAAGTCTCTGCCACTTCATCGAGTCTCAAAAAGGGGCATGGCGCTCGGACCCATCGGGCTCCGTGCCTCTTCGTTCTAGCGGCTACGCTCTGGCTCGCGCGAGCATTGTAGCGTAACCGTCCGGCGAATCCATTCCAGCCTTTCTCCCGCGCATCCCGACGCTTATACTCCGCCCCCCCCTAAGATTTCCCTGTTGACAAAATGCGAACAAAAAGCGAAACTACAAAAAGTCAGGTCAGAGGGGGTTCCGTATGCATACCACTTCATCGGGGACGGACCGCATCCCGCTTGTTGGCATCGCACGCATGGCTGCCGAAAGTCCTCTGCTGCGCGAACGGGCGGAGGTGGAATACTTCCGTCTTGAGGCCCGCTCTACGCTGAACCGCGAGTCCAGCGGGCGCATGCCCTTCGCCTGGACGATCAACCCCTACCGCGGGTGCGAGTTCGGCTGCCACTATTGCTACGCTCGCTACACGCACGAGTTCATGGAGCTGTGCGACAGCCGGGACTTCGAGCGGAAGATTTTCGCCAAGACTGACGCCCCCGAGCGACTGCGCGTCGAGCTTCGCCAGGGCCGCGACAAGGGGCTGCCTATCGCCTTGGGCACGGCAACCGATCCCTATCAGCCTGCCGAAAGGCAATTCGAGATCACTCGGCGCATCCTGCAAGTGTTTGCAGAATTCCAAGGGCTCGATCTGTCCATTACCACCAAATCGGTCCTGATCCTTCGCGACATGGACCTGCTCCAACCGCTCGCCGCGCGGCATCGCTTCAGTGTACACATGACCGTGACGACTCCGGATGAGCGACTGGCGCGTCTGCTCGAACCCAAGGCGCCCACTCCGGCACAGCGGCTGGAAGCCGTACGAAAGCTGACCGAGGCAGGAATCCGCACGGGTGTGAACGCCATGCCCATTCTGCCGGGCCTGAATGACGCGCCGCGCATGTTGGATTCGCTCGCGGCACAAGCCGCGCAAGCGGGCGCACGTTTCATTTACGGCAACGTCCTTTTCCTGATGCCATCCGCAATGAAACAATTTATGCCGTTTCTGGAAAAGGAATTTCCCCAGTTGGTTAGTCGATACCGAAAACTCTACGCACGATCAGCTTATTTGAGGGGTGAATATCCGGAGAAGATAGCCCGACTGATGGCCGAGCTCCGTGCCCGCTATGGCCTGGATGGCAGTCGAGGCGAAGTGCCTCCCGCAGCACGCCACCCGCAGTTGGCACTGCCGTTCGCATTGCCGTCAGGGGAGAATGATACACACCTCGGGTTTACCGCATGCCTCAACCCCCATTGAACAGGCGGGCCTTAGATTTCAAAAAAAATCCGCCGGCCTGTTCCCCTTTTGGAGGAGGGCCGGCGGTTCTGCGGAGGATTAAACGCTGACAAGTCAGCAAGGGACACACTTTAACGGAATCTGTAACCTCGGCCATAGAATCCGCCACCATAGAAGAACCCAAAGCTCGGCCCCCAATAGTAGGGGTAGTAGGGGTAGGGGGAGTAGTAGTAGGGTGGCGGCGGATATGGAGCACACCCGGGCCCCGGGCAGCCAGGGGCGTATCCGGGAGCGTATCCACGAGGCGGGCCCTGGGGAGGACCCTGCAACGTGGCCCGCTCGGAAGGCGCGGTCACGGCGACGAAAGCCTGGGGCGAATGCTCGGTCGAGAAGGTCACCGGCTTTGCCAGCCGAAAGGTCAACTGCGATTCGGGATAAATGACGGTCGGATGCCCGCGCGTTACCAGCACCCCCACCGTGCTCGCGACTAAGCCGGCTCCAGCGCCGATGGCAGCACCAGGCCCCCAAGCTGCGGCGCCGCCAATTGCTGCGCCCGCGGCGGTGGTTCCCACGATCGCCGCGGCATCACGCCCTTTTGAAGTGGGGCCGGTGATGCTTGTCAACTCGGTCTGGATGGGAATCTGCTGTCCGTCTGCGAGGGTCACGGTGTTCAGCGTGATCTGCAATTGCGAAACGCCCTTCACGCGTCCCGCCTTCTTGGCATCAACCACGTGTCCGCCCAGGGCTTCGCCCCGGCGTGAAACCACCAAGCCGTCCGAAACGAGCGGCCGGGAAAGGGTTGCGGAGAAACCATCGCCAGCCTTGTTCTTGTCGGAAGAAAGGAACTGATCAACCCGCACGGTTATAAAAGCACCGGCAGGAAGCGTGAGGTGGTCCGGTACGGGCGGTGGCGCAGGCGCAGGATCGGCTTGCGGTGCGGCTGCACTCGGTGGCGCCGGCTGCACGGGTGGCGTAGAGAATCGATGCCATCCCGGTGTCGCCGCGGGCGGAGCCTGCGCTGGGTCCGTGGCTGGACCTTGTGCTGGGTTCACGGGCGGATTCTGCCCCGGGTCCGTGGCGGGACTCTCCGCCGGGTTCGCGGGCGGATTCTGCCCTGGGTCCTGAGCCGGGTCTTGCCCAAACGCTAATACCGACGCGGCGAGGAAGCTCAAGGCCCCATAAATCAATACTTTTCGAAACGACTTTCCTGAATTCCTCAACATAACTGCACCCCTTTTGGTCGACATCGGTTTGGTTAGAGGCAAATGTTGTGCCAAACTGTTGCCTACTCCTAGCATGCTGAAAATAAGTCGTTTTTAAGGAGGGTTCCGACCATTTCAGGGATACCTGCAATGGCCATATACCACCAGCGTGGTGGATTTCGGCCACCCTTTTTTATCCCGGCTTAGTTGGAATCTTCCCTGCGATTGATACCTTGATTCCATAAGCCCTGACCTTCTCCTTAGACTATAATTGTGCTGGCGGCCTCAGGCTCGCACCCTAAATTACCAGTTAAATCCGAGGACCCTATGCCTTCTCGCCGAAATTTCTTGCGCCACGCTGGCGCCGGACTCGCCCTAACCCCCGGGGTTGCGTTCGGTATGACGCCGAATCCGCGAGCGGGGCAGGGGACTGGCGGGTCCAATTCTCCGGCCTCCCCGCCGCCCGCCATTGCTGCCTTGAAATCGATGAAGGACCGGGCGAAGCCGATCACGACCGGCGAGCGGCAGGCACGAGTCGAGAAGGCTCGCGGTTTGATGGCGGAGAACCAAATTGACGCCCTGATGCTGATGGGTGGCACTTCACTGGTCTACTTCACCGGCATCCACTGGGGAGGTGGCGAGCGGCTTTTCGCCTTGATTCTTCCCGCGAAGGGCGAGCCCTTCTTCGTGTGCCCCGCTTTCGAGCGCGACCGCGCCGAGGAGCAAATCGGCCTGAGCCCTTTCGCTGGAAGCGGCGAAATCCGCACCTGGGAGGAGGATGAGAGCCCCTACGCGCTAGTCGCGGAGGGGCTGCGGGATCATGGAGTTTCTAGTGGTCGCTTGGGGATGGGAGAATCGGTCCAGTTTGTTTTCTGTGAGGGCGTGGGTCAAGCGTCGCCGGCCTTGAAGATCGTGAGCGGCACGCCTGTAACTGCCGGCTGCCGGATGCACAAGTCCGACCACGAAGTTGAGTTAATGCGGCTTGCGGCGCAGGTGACCATCACCGCGTACGAGGCGGCATGGCGGGCCCTCGAACCGGGCATGACTCAGCACCAACTCCGGCACTTGATCGACGCGGCGTACTCCCAGCTCGGATTTCCCGGCGAAGTGAGCGTCAATGTGGGGCAGTACTCGGCGGTGCCCCACGGTTCGATCCAGCCGCAGACCATTCACGAGGGCGAGGTCGTGATGATCGACGATGGTTGTGTGGTGGAAGGCTACGGCTCTGACATCACGCGGACCTTCGTGCTCGGCAAGCCCACCGACAAGATGCGGCAAGTGTTTGACATCGTCCATCGAGCGCAGAAGGCCGCGCTTGACGCCGCCCGTCCCGGCGTCGAGGCCCAGGCGGTGGACGCGGCGGCTCGCAAGGTGATCGTCGACGCCGGGTACGGTCCGGATTACAAGTTCTTCAAGCACCGCCTCGGCCACGGCATGGGCATGGATGGGCACGAGTGGCCGTACCTGGTGCGCGGTGATACCCTCAAGCTCGAACCGAATATGACGTTCAGCGATGAACCCGGAATTTACATTCACGGCGAATTCGGCGTCCGCCTGGAAGACGACCTGCATGTGACGGAAAACGGCGCCGAACTGTTCACGGGTCAGAGCGCGTCGCTTGAGGAGCCCTTCAAGAAGAGCTAGAAGGCGTTAGAATCCCACCCATTACTTGAAGCTATCCAGCACCTGCAACTGCCGGTTTACGACCTCGCGCGGCAGCGGGGCATAACCCAGCGCCGAACACTGTTTCTGGCCGGAGGTCAACACCCACTGGAGAAGCTCGAGCATGGCGGCCCTTTTCCGACTGTCTGTGGGTTGCTGCGGTAGAAGAAGAAAGGTAAATGTCGCGATGGGGTAGGCATCCTTTCCCGCAGCGTTGATGATGGAAGAAGGCGAGGATGCATTAGCGGCCATGGCCGAATCGGCAGCAGCGGCCACACTTTCAAGATCGGCCCGGACGTACTCGCCGGAGGCATTTCGAACGGCTCCGAAGCTCAATTGGTGCTGGATCGCAATGACCAGCTCGACGTAGCCAATCGCGTTCGGGGTACGCTGCACGGCGGCGGCGACACCTTCGTTGTATGCCACCCCAGTCCCAACGGGCCAGTTAGGAGTCATGCCGGCGCCCACCGAGGCTTTCCATTCGGCGCTGGTCCTCGAGAGAAAATCCGACCAAGCATACGTTGTGCCACTGCCGTCAGACCGATGAATCACCACAATGTTGGCGTCGGGCAATCGCGCACTTTTGTTTGTTTCCTTGATGATCGGGTCGTTCCACTTCGTGATTTTGCCGAGATAGATGCCGGCCAATGCCTCGGGGGTGAAATTGAGATCCGGAGTCAGGTTCTTCAGGTTGTAAATCGGAACCACCGCGCCCAATACAGAGGCAATTCGCGGAAAACCCGCCGCCGAAGGCAATGGGCCTTGATCTGACGGAGGCACATCGGTTGCCGCAAAGTCCACTTGACGCTCCACCAGAAGTTGAGTGCCCGATCCCGAACCCACGGCGTCGTAGCTGATTCGAACTTCGGGATGTTGCCGCTGATAGGACTCGAACCACTTCTCGTAGAGTGGCGCGGCAAACGTGGAACCCGCCCCATGCAGGCTGGTCTGCGCCACGCCCGGTCCTGCGGACGGGCTTGTCTTCTCCTGAGCTGCAACCATCTCCCTCACGAGATTGTCCGCCAGATTCTCGGAGATCCCGCCCCAGGAAAGTTTGCTGGGAGTCACCAGGTACGACCACAAGACGGCATTGTCGGCGCCGACGACTTCAACGGAGAGAAAACCTGCGTACAGGGCTTCGCGGTTCGCCGCCGGCGTACGAGGGCTCGTTGCAATGTAGCCCTTGATCCAGATCTGGCCGCTCGCATTGATGACCGCATCCGCTTGACTCGCACTTGCCACCACCTCGAATTTCCCGCTCTTCCGAAGCTGCTTCACCAGGCTCTGACGCAGTTCAGGCGCGCCATTTCCACCGCTCAGCGTGGAGACGAATACCTTTTTGACTTGGGACAAATCCGTGGCGGTCTGGGCGTGGAGAGACGCGGCCGCGAGAATTACCATCCAACCGGCAGCCTTCAGGACCAACCTCCGCGATCTGTTGATACAATTTTGCATGATCACCAGACTTGGAACTCGGCTAAATCAATACTCGGTGTGAAACCGAAGGGCGAAGAGATCGATCGGCCCGCGGACATGGTTATATCCGGGGTCTTGGGCGAATTGATAATCCGCCGTCAAGTGAAAGTGCTTCGAGATCCTCCAGTTGTAATATGTTTCGCCGATGCGCTCCGCGCGGTAGTCGAGGGCCCCATCCCCGACTAAAATGCCTAGACCACCCGCCGCAAGGTACTGCCGATGGACAGCGCTGATGCCATTCACGATTACGGCGACACCTACTGTGTCCTCCCGGCGGCGCCACCGCGCCCCTTTCAGGGCGATCCCGGCCGTGGCGGTGCGATCGACGTCCGTAAATTCGTACGACTGGTTCTTGCCATCGTTCCAGCCCAGGCGCAAAAAGGCGCCGAGGTTTTTCCGGATTTCCTGATCGCCATTAATGCCGAAGCCGTACTTATACCGGTACGCCGCGGTAAGCACAATATTCTCTCCGAGGCTCGGATTATCGATGGTTTCTTGATAGCTTCCCATGTGGGCCCGCGTATCGTAAGTCAGCAGGCGCAAAGTTCCCGGATGCCCCTTCAGTGCATACCGCCTTTCGAGTTCCGCCACCGAAGACCAGGCATGGGCCAGGTTCCAGTCCAGGCGAATTCCGTTCGCGACTTTCGAAACCTGGAAGATGCCCAGCCGGCCGCTCCATGCGTTGCTACTCCATTCGGCCGCGGCGCCATTCGTGTACCCCAATGCGTCGGCTGGATAATCCCAGGCGCCATTGTTTACCAGCACCCAATTCAAGAACTGGGACCGGGGGTCCTTGGCATAGGCGTTGCTGTCAAAAATATCTGCGGCACTGAAGTGGCCTACAGTAAACGTTAGGCTTCGAACGTCCTTTGATCCGCCCAGGCCGCTTTCATCCGCCTCCTTTTCCCCGCCGAAGCCGATGGTCTCGCGAAGATAAGCACGGCAGAGATAGACATCCGGATAAGTCTTGCCGACTCGATACGCTTCGCCACTGGAATACCCCGCGAGGCCGAGCGAGTTGTTCAGGCCATATCCTTGCCACATGAGGACGTCGCCGAAAAAATCTCCTCCGCTCCACAAACGTACCCCGCCCGTGGCGTCAACGGAGATGGTTTCCCGGACGCTGGCGCCGGGGGTCATACTGTTCGCGCCTGTATATTGAGCAGGGAAAGTAGGGTGGCCTTGGCCCACCACCGTGTTCTGGAAATTCAGGGTATAACGCTGGCTCTGCGTCGGGCCCGAGAAAGGTGTGTCTTGGGGGGCCAGGTCCGCAGATGAATTGTCCTGCCCGAGTGCGCGGGGTCCAGCCATCGCCGCCAGAAGCAACAATGCACCCAGCCATACGGACTTCGTCCAACGCCATCCGCCGAAAGCTACTCCGGTGCGCGGTCCTGGGCCTTCCGGAACTGCCGCGCAGCAATCCTGTCCTTGCACGGGAAAGGCGAGAATAGTCCAGAGCCTGCGGTGGATTATGGCCTTCAGAATGTTGTTGTTACCCTTTAATTGCCTGTGGGCAAGTTGTTCGATCAGCATCCAGTTGCCTATCAAAAGCCTGACTTCCGATTGCTAGCGTGAATGTCCCTGCGCAAAGTTGACCGGGGGGCAACAGGCTCCCCCCAACCAGTTATTT
The DNA here is from genome assembly GCA_964501985.1 of uncultured Acidobacteriota bacterium. Lineage (GTDB taxonomy): Bacteria > Acidobacteriota > Terriglobia > UBA7540 > UBA7540 > Bog-366. The sequence goes on from CAZCVY010000226.1 coordinate 10,480, forward strand.
GCAGTCTCACATGTCTGTATTACATAGATGTTACAAGGGAGGACGCAACCAAAAACGGTCTTAACTTAAATGGGCAGGAAGGTCACTCCCCGGAGGAGGGCCAAGTGCGCCCATCTTCGCGCGGCGAAGGGTGCAATAACAAACGTCTTGATGTCATGCCGCCAAAACGTCATGGTAGCGATATGCAAACCTCACTCAAACGGGCCACCGTATATTTCGATGCCTCCCTGCATCGAGCCTTGCGAGTTAAAGCTGCGGTGACGGAGAAAAGCCTTTCGGAAATTGTCAACGCCGCCGTAAAGCAAAGCATGGCAGAGGATGCGGAAGACTTGGCTGCCTTTAAAGATCGAGCGCTCGAACCCAACCTGGCATTCGAAGCAGTGTTGAAGGACTTGAAACAGCGTGGAAAGCTATAGAGTTCTGATCAAGCCCTCGGCGGCAAAAGAGCTGGAGGCAATTCCCAAGAAGGACCGCGCTCGCCTTGCCAGGAAGATTGCCTCCCTGGCAGGAAATCCCCGGCCACCAGGCGGCGAAAAGCTTTCCGCGCAGGAACAGTACCGAGTGCGGCAAGGACGCTACCGCGTTGTTTACTCCATTGCCGACGCCGAGAAGACAGT
>CAZCVY010000227.1:0-10961 GCA_964501985.1 uncultured Acidobacteriota bacterium
CAGGATTGTGGGGTTGCTTAACAAATCCCGGACGGGTCGGTGGGCTCGTTGGTAGCGCTTATGATTTCAGTTGTTCCTGCTTATCCTCCTACAACTACCAAAACTTGAAAAACTCGGAACCCTGCCGCCAGGAACCGGGCAACGTCAGGCCGGGCGCTTTCCTCACGGGCCTAACACGGGGCGCCTTTTCGGCCTGTAGCCCCTCTCCATTCCCCCCTGGAGCGTCGAGTGGCCATCGCAGGTGGCCGTTCTCTCTTGCCTCGCGCCGCTGGCCGCCTCATGCGGGCGGCGGGACCGACAGGATTCCGGAACTCGTGTCACTATGGCCTCTAGGCGGTCCCGTTTCTTCTTCGTCCCACGTACAACCTACCCCTCCATTACAGGTGTGTCAAGGAAAAGGCTCCTCTACGGCATTTTTATTACAGATGTGTTAACATCGGTTTGGATTGGTCAATCGGAGGCTCGCCCATGAGCATCGGCACACGTATTATCCAGCTTCGGAACGAAAAACAGCTAACCCAGCAGGAGTTAAGTTCCCGCACGGGGCTGGCCGCGTCCTACCTCTCTCGCATCGAGAATCGCCACCTTGAACCCAGCCCCCATACCCTTCGCAAGATCGCCCTGGCGCTGGGGGTGCCGATGAGCGAGATCTTCCAGGAGCGCCCCGCCCAACTCGGCACGCTGCAATGCCTCGTTACGGCATCGGGGAACTGCGTGATGAATCTGCTTCATTCCAGCCACGGAAAGCGCAGCCCCTCGGCCGAAGAAAGTTACGACCCCCGGCAACTGCAACTACTGCGCATGGCGAACTACTTAATCCAAACGGGCGACAAACGGCTGATCGACTCGCTGGAAGTGCTGCTGGGCGCGCTGCTGAACGCAGAGCGACATAAGACGTCCGCGGCCGGGGGAACGCCCTCGGCAGCACCCGGTGGTGGGTTGGGCGGCAATGGGCAGTAGGGGAATTCAAAATTCAAAATTCAAGATTCAAGATTCAAGAGGCAAACATCGAAACGCAAGAGGCAAGAATCAAAGGTCAGAAGTCAAAAGTCAGGAGTCAAAGGTCAAAAGGCAAAAGGCATAAGGCAAAAGGCAAAAAAGACCTCACCCGGCTTTCTTCCCTCGGCACGCGTTTCCATAACATGAAGTCTTTCGTCTTACGGGTAGTACATTCGCCGCATGCTCGATCCCGCCCACTCGCTACCACCGGCTGCCCAGTGTTTACCAAATACCGCCCACGGACTGCCCCTCCCGTCTACCGCCTACCGTCTACGGTCTACCGTTTTTTCCACCGGCATATCGATCGCCGAGGGGAACTCGCTCCTCCGGTAAATGCGCTGTGTCGCTGATTGGTAGTCGGCCTCGCTGGCCTGGAAAATATTCGGCACGAATTTCTGTGGGTTGCGATCGATTAGGGGGAACCACGTGCTTTGCACCTGCACCATAATGCGATGGCCGCGCAGGAAACAGTGATCGTTCGTGTGAAGGTCGATCACGTACTCTTCCACGTGGTTGGGCGTGAGGGGCTTGGGCTTCTCAAAGCTTTCGCGAAAGCGCCCGCGAAAAACCTCGTCTGCGATCATCAGTTCATACCCGCGCAGATCCGGGGCAGTGGAGGCATCATCGGCGTACACGTCGATCAGCTTCACGACCCAATCGCTATCGGTTCCGCTGGTGGAAGCAAACAAGTGGGCGATCAGGTCGCCGGTGACAGTCAGGTTCTCGGTGAGCGGAGGCGTTTGCCACGTCAGAACGTCGGGCCGTTTCTGGGCGAATCGTTGATCTTCCACCAGCCACGTCGTCCAGCCACTGCCGCCGGCAGCGGTAGGCCGGATCGGTTGATGGCGGTAGGGCGCCGGGTGCGCGGGGTCAGAAACATAGCTGTCGAATCCCCCGGCGGCGGCACCGGAGGGCGGATCGAAAGAGAGTCCTCCGTTCGCCTGAAAATACAGCTTGCGCGACTGGATTCCTTGCCGCGGCGGCCACTCAGCGTAAGTCTTCCATTGATTGGTTCCCGTCTCGAAGGTCATGGCTTTCTCGAAAGGCAATTTCCCCTGGTCCTTCAGCCAATAGGCAAACCACGCCGCCTGGATTTTCTCGCGAAAGTACTTGGCGGTCTCGCTGCCAAATGGGATCTCGCCCAGCGAGCTTCCCGGCCCGTGTGACCATCCTCCATGATTCCAAGGACCGGCCACAAAGTAGTTCCAGTGCCGGGTATCGTGCTTTTCGAGAGCTTCGTAGATTTTTTGCGGCCCGAAGAAATCCTCCTGGTCCCACCAGCCTGCGACATTGAGATCGGGGACCGTGATCGTCTTCAGGTAGGGTCGGACGGCCTCCCGCTTCCAATATTCATCGTAATTCGGGTGAGCCACGAAGTCGTTCCACGTTGGCATGTTGCCGTGGAGATATTGGGCGTTGGCATTCGCCAAGGGGCCCAGGGTCAGGTACCAATCGTACGTGTCCTCGCGGTCAAAATGGAAAGGGGAAACCGTCTTGCCCGCTTCCATCATGGCGGCATACTCGAAGCCGTAGCACAGGCGGAAAGCGCCGTTGTGGTGGAAGTCGTCCCCGAGGAACATGTCGTCGGGCGAGGCTTGCTCCGACACCGCCTTCAGCGCGGGGTGAGGTTCGAGCATCGCCATGACGGTCAGCCAGCCGCCGTAGGAAATCCCCAGCAAACCCACGCGCCCGTTGTTATGGGGAACGTTCTTTAGCAGCCAGTCGATGGTGTCGTAGGTGTCGGTCCCCTCGTCGATGGCGTGGGGATCACGCGAATCGTGGGGGCGGCGCAACATCAAGAACTGGCCTTCCGATTTGAACCGCCCGCGGATGTCCTGAAAGACGAAGATGTAGCCGTCCGGAATCATTTCGCGGTAGATGCCGAATTTTGTGGTAATGCCGCTTTCGTCGTCTGTGACGCCGTATGGAGTTCGCTCAAAAATGAATGGCGCCGGTTGCGCGGAGTTCCGGGGCACGTAGATTTCCGTGTGCAGCCGCACGCCATCGCGCATCGGGATCATCACGTCGAGCTTTTCGAATACCGAAGTCAGATCGGACGGAGATTCGGCGCGCCGGGCGCGCACCGCAATCCCCGCCGTGGTGGAGGCAATCGCCAGCGCCAGCACGATTTTTCCGAGACCCTTCATGCGGAACTCTCCCCGGGTGATAATGAGAATATCGCCCCTTAAATCACAGACTTTAACAATGGATCTTCAGCCCAAACGTGAGACGTTACCACAACGCGCGGAATTGTTGCGAGAGTTTGTTCGGTCCGTCCTGGGGCGTGCGTTGTGCCGACGCAGCGCACCGGAAGCGGCGCCGGCGTAGCGCGGGCGTCCCTCCCGCTGTGGCGTGGGCATCTTGCCCGCGCATTCTTGGCGGGAGCGGGACGCTCCCAAGACAGCGGGCGGGACGCCCACGCTACGTCGCTTGGTGTACCACATTTTCGCTCTTGTCACCGTCCGGCATCGCGCGTAAATTGATCGCTTGCTTTCTGAAAACTTGTTGCGGGGATGCGGTCATGTCGAGACATGAAAGGCGATATCAGAAATACTTGGACCGCAAGCGGCAGAAGCATGGAAGCACGGAGGGCGGCGCGACAGCCGCACAGATTGCTGCTGCGGCCAGTTCCCCGATCCATGAAACTGTGATTCCGCCGAACCTGTTCGAGATGGGAATGGGCAACTTGTTGTTCAGTCGCTTGCTGCCGGACGGGCGCATCGCCATGGCTGCCTTCCTCCTGGACGTATTCTGCCTGGGGGTCAAGGATGCCACGGTGGCTGTCATGTCGAAAGAAGAGTATGCCATGGGGCGGAATTCCGTGTCGGCCGCCATGGGCCTTGAGCCCATCGAGCCCACCAGCTTCCGCAAGCTGGTGGAAGGCGGAGTAGCTTACGCCCAAGATCTGGGATTCAGCCCGCACGCGGATTATGCCGTGGCTCGCCAGATCTTCGGCGATGTTCGAGCCGCGGACTGCCCGACCCGCTTCACGTACGGTAAGGATGGCAAGCCTTTCTATATCCAAGGCCCTAACGAGACTGCTGCCGACGTGGAAGCGACGCTCGACCAACTCGAGCGGCGCGTGGGCGCGGGAAACTTTGACTACCTGGTGTTGGAAATGTAGTCGCGATTGACGTTTCCCGCAGTTAAAAGCGATCACTCGCCGTGCGCGCGCCTCGATTTCCCTCGTTGCTTTCTCCTTGGGGCGTTGCCGTTTCGTCTCTTGTTGACACGCCTTCGCGGGCTGCCTACCATGGACTCTCGAAAATGATCGGTAAAACTGTTTCACATTACAGAATAGTGGACAAGCTCGGCGGCGGCGGGATGGGAGTGGTGTACAAAGCCGAGGACACCACGCTCGGCCGTTATGTAGCGCTCAAATTTCTCCCGGAAAATCTGGTTCGCGACCCTGAGACGCTCGAGCGCTTTCGACGCGAGGCGCGCGCGGCCTCCGCGCTCGACCACCCGAACATCTGCACGATTTTTGAGATCAGCCAGCACGACGGCGAGCCCTTCATCGTGATGCAGCTTTTGGAAGGGGAGACCCTCAAGCATCGAATCGAGTCCAAGTCCTTTAAGATCGACACCCTGCTCGACCTGGCGATTCAGATCGCCGACGCCCTGGACGCCGCTCACGCCAAGGGCATCGTGCATCGCGACATCAAACCTGCCAATATTTTCGTGACCCAGCGGGGACAAGCCAAGGTCTTGGACTTCGGTTTGGCCAAGCTTACGGGCCGCGCGCAGAGCGGATCGAACTCGGCCATGCTGACCGCTCCCTCGCGCGAAGAATTCGCCACCAGCCCGGGCGTTACCATGGGCACGGTGGCCTACATGTCTCCCGAGCAGGTGCGCGGCGAGGACCTTGACGCGCGGACGGATATTTTCTCGCTCGGCCTGGTGCTTTATGAAATGGCGACGGGCGTTCCCGCTTTCGCCGGCAACACTTCCGGCGTGATTCAGGAAGCCATTCTCAACCGCACCCCCGTGTCTCCGTTGCGCCGGAACCCTGAATTGCCCCCCAAGCTGGAAGAAATTATCTCCAAGGCGCTGGAAAAAGACGCCGAGCTGCGCTACCAGAATGCTTCCGACCTGCGCACGGACCTGAAGCGTCTAAAGCGCGACACGGATTCCGGCCGCTCGGCCGCCCGCGCGCCCGTGGCGGAAAACAGCAGTTTCACGCCCGCCCTCTCCAGCCAACCGCGGCAAGACACGCCAACTGACATCGGAGCCACGCCCCCTCCGCCGGCGGCTGCAAGCGGAGCCACAGCGATCGCACCTCCACCTGGCAGCTCCGGTGGATATACACGGCCGCCGAGTGGACCCAGCATCATTACTTCGGCCCCATCTGCGGGCGCGCTTACTCGATCGTCCCTGCGCTCGCCTTGGTGGTGGAATCCCGGCATCCTGATTCCCGCCTTGGCGGGCTTCTTCGTTGTGCTGGTGGGTCTCACCGTGTGGTTCTCGCGAGAACGTAAGCCGAGTTCACCGGAGCCGGAAGAGACAACCCATAAGGCTTTGGCGGTTCTTTACTTCTCCAATCTGTCGCAAGACCCCTCGCTCGACTGGCTGAACCGCGGTCTGACCGAAATGCTTTCGACGAATCTTGCCCAGGTGAAGGGGCTCGACGTGCTCTCGACCGAGCGCATTCTCGCCGAGATTCAGCGCATGGGGATGAAGGATGCTAAGGACCTGAGCCCGGCCTCGGCGGTGGAAGTGGCGCGCGATGCCGACGCCGACGCGTTTATTACCGGTACGCTGCTGCGCGTCGGCCCTACACAGCTTCGGCTCGACGTGCAGGTTCAAGACACCAAATCCGGGCAGATTCTGTTCTCCGACAAGGTGGAAGCCCCGGACGTTCAGGGCATCTTCAGCATGGTGGATGCGATCACGGGCCGCGTGGCGCAGCACTTCGTGCCGGCGCCGGAGATGGCCGCGAAGGGTCCCAGCATTGAAGAGGCGGCAACCTCCAACGTGGAAGCCTACCGACACTATCAGCTCGGGGTTGACTTGGCGCACCGTTTCCTCATTGCCGAAGCGGTTCACGAGATGGAGGAAGCCGTACGGTTGGATCCTCAATTTGCGCTGGCCTACTTCCGACTTGCCGGGGGTTACGTGTTCCAGGGCGACCTGCGCAAAAGTCAGGAAACTCTGGCGAAGATCGAACAATTGCAGTCTCGCCTGCCGCGCCAATACCAGTTGGAGTTTCAGGCAAACCAGGCTTTTCTCGCCGGAGACGACGCGAAGGGGCGCCAGATTCTGGAATCACTTCTCCAGGAGTTCCCGCGCCAGGACCAGGCGCGCGCGAGGTTGGCTAACTCGCTGGCTGCCGCTGGTGAATCGGATCGTGCCATCTCCCTATTACAGGATGGCCTTCAACTCGATCCCCGGAACGACACTTTTCTGAATCAGCTCGGGTATTCACAGGCAACTACTGGAAATCTGCCGGCCGCGCTCCAGGTGAACGACCAGTATAGGGCTCTCCGCCCGAACGACCCGAATCCTTGGGACACGCGCGGAGACATCCTGTACATGTCAAATCACGACGATGACGCCCTTGAGGCGTATCGTAAGGTCCTCGCGTTGAAGCCGGACTTCATTGACTACGGGGACTATGCCAAATTGGCCGTTGTCTACGCGGACCAGAAGAAATTCGCGCTGGCGGATTCGGCGCTGCAGGAATACGGCAACCGAGCCAAGGGAGCCAGCAAACTTTACGTTTCGGTATTCAAAGCGCAGTTTCAGGAGACGCGGGGAGATTTGGAGGGCGCACGCGCGAGTTACCAAAAAGCCGTGAGGGACCTGGCGAGCGCCGGACAGAACGATGGCGCCGCTGGCGCACTTCGGTCGCTTGTCTTGCTTTCGCTTCTTACGGGCGAGGGATCAGCCGCCGACCTCGCTTTCGCCCGGCAGCAAAAGCTCTCCGGCTTGGAGAATGGAGCGATAGGATTCCTACAGGCGGTGGAGGGTGATACGGCAGCCTCCGAACGCAGCTTCCAGTTCCTTGCAGCGGCGAGTCCGGAGATGGGTCCACAGGGAATCGCGCGGATCCGGAATTACGCCGCCCTTTACGCCGCCTTTCTGCACAAGGATCCCTCAGGTGTGATCGCTGCGGCTGGCCGATTGCCCAGTTCCACGGATGGATTCATGCGCTATCTCCGCGGCTGGGCCTATTTCGAGACCAAAGACTACACGCGGGCAGAGCAGGACCTTCATGCTGCGATCCTGGACCAGAAGCAGTTGGCGAACTTCAACGCCATGCGCATGCACTCACCCCTGCTCATGGCCCTGGCGCACTTCTATCTGGGCCAGGTCTACGAAGGCACAGGGAAACGCGATCAGGCCGCCAACGAGTACCAGGAATTTCTCTCCCACTTCGAAAACTCCCGCGCCAACCTTCCCCAGATCGCTATGGCGCGCACTGCCCTTCAGCGCTCGCTGCCGTAGTGCTCCGTTGGCTCGAATGAGCAGCCGCGGCCCCGCCATTTAGGTCCGCGGCCCCTCATCGTGATTGGGAAGAAGCGTAGATCGACGAACCAGATCTGCGCCCCACGTTACAGGATATTGACAGTAGCCTGCGTTAACTCGCCGTTAACTCCTTCGACGCCGACATGAATTTCCTCAAAGACCACCGGCCCTCCGCCGCACGTAGCCGGGAGTGTGATGGTTCCCGAGGTGGGGAATGCGGTGCCTACCGGCGCATTCGTCTGGCCACTGACTTCGCACTGAACTGTTCCCGCGTTGCCGGGAGTTCCGTGTCCTTTCGGCAAGGGTGCGTGACTTGAGCTGACGGAAGTTGCTTATGTCTGTCCATTGCCCCACGGGGCGAGGAGGCAGACGATGGCCAACGAGAATCCTGATATTCCCCCAGATATGCGAAAGGTTTACCTGCGTCTCAAGCGGTGGCGGAGTTCGCACGCCCGCCGCGTGCCGATTCCGGATTCTTTGTGGGCGGCGGCGGGAGAACTGGCCCGCGCGCATGGGATTAATCCCACCGCGAAAGCTCTGCATCTGGAGTATGGCAAGCTCAAGCAGCGGGCGGAAGCTGCGGCACCGGCAGTGAAGAGGCGCAGGGTGAAAGCCCTGGCAGCGGGCCCGCGCCGTGCACGGCGCGCCGCACCGCCGACGTTTATGGAGCTGATGGTACCGCCTGCCGGTAATCTTCCAGGAGCCGTGGTGGAGTTGGAAGGGCCGCGGGGCCGGATGAGGATCGAGCTCAGGGGTGTCGCGAGGGAAGAGTTGGTGGCGCTGAGCCGGGCGCTGTGGAATGGCGGGGCATGATCCAGATCACTCCGCAGATGCGCATCCTCGTGGCGGTGGAAGCGGTGGACGGCCGCAAGGGCATTGACTCGCTGGCGCGGTTGTGTCAGGAGAGGCTCCAGACCGACCCTTTCTCGGGTTGCCTGTTTGTCTTCCGCAGCCGGCGCGGAACTGCGATTCGCATATTGGTCTATGACGGCCAGGGGTTTTGGCTGGCGCAGAAGCGCTTATCGAAAGGGCGTTTTCGCTGGTGGCCGGAAGGCCGGAATACGCGCGAGCTGGCGCGGAGTCTGGCGGCCCATCAACTGCAGGTGTTGTTGGCGGCGGGCGATCCGACCGCCACCCAGGCGGCGCCGGCGTGGCGGCCGGTGAGCGTGGTGAGTTGAGAAAAAAGATAGGGCGAGATGCTTGCGTTCTAATTTCGTCTCTGTTACGCTCGGGGGCATGGAAGGAGAGTTTCGCTATCGGGGCCGGGTGATCACGGCGGCGGAAGTAGAATTTATCCGGCAGTTGATCGCCGCACATCCCCAGACCAACCGGCGGCAGCTTTCGCTGCGGCTGTGCGAAGCGTGTGGGTGGAGGCAGGCCAACGGCGCACTGCGCGACATGGTCTGCCGAGGATTGCTGCTGGAACTTGAGCGGGCTGGGCATCTGGAGTTGCCATCGGCGACCCATGTGCACCGCAACCCGTCGACTCGGCGCGCGACGGACGGGGGTAAAGCCCTCGCTCCGCTCCTGCTGGATACTACTCCCCTGGAGGGCCCACTGCCGGCGCTCCGGCCCTTGGAGTTTCAGCAAGTACGGCGCACGCCCGAAGAGCCGCTTTTTAACTACCTCGTCGCCCAGTATCATCCGCTCGGTTACGCGCGGCCGGTGGGTGAGCATCTCAAGTATTTGGTGTATGCGGCGGGGCGCCCCATCGCCTGCCTGGCGTGGTCGTCGGCCCCGCGGCATCTAGGCCCCCGCGACCGCTTCATCGGTTGGTCGGCGGAAGTGCGGCGTCGTAATCTCCGTTTTCTTGCCTACAATCCACGCTATCTCATTTTGCCTTGGGTGCGCGTCCCGCATCTGGCGTCGCACGTGCTGGGTCAGATGGCGCGCCAAATCGCGGCAGACTGGGAGCGCATCTACAGGCATCCGATCTATTTTCTGGAGACCTTCGTCGATCGCGAACGCTACCGCGGCACGTGTTATCGCGCGTCCAATTGGGTGGTGATGGGGCGAACGACGGGGCGGGGAAAAAACGATCAGACACACCGGCCGAACCGTTCGATCAAAGAAGTGCTGGGTTATCCGCTGGTGAAAGACTTCCGGGCGCGGTTGGCGGAGGCGGGATGAAGGCGGCGCCGGCGAGGATCGAGGTGAGCCGAGAAGAACTGGAGAGCGTATTGGCGCGGGTGCGGGAGACGCTGGGAGAGCCCGACTATGAAAAGCTCAAGGCCGCGATCGAGACTCTGGCATATCTGACCGATTTGGTTCAGGACCGGGAGATCAGTCTGCAGCGGCTGAGGAAGATTCTGTTCGGGGCGAGCACGGAGAAGACCCGAGAAGTGACGCCGGCGCCACCCAACATGAACACGGCAGCCGAGCCGAAGGCGGCGGGTCAACCCACCGGGGATAAAGCGCGGCCTGGTCATGGTCGCCACGGGGTCGAGGCATTCCGAGGAGCGCGGAAGGTCGAGGTCGCGCACTCTACTCTGAAACCGGGGAATGCCTGTCCGGAATGTCAGAAAGGGAAAGTGTACCTACAGAAGGAGCCCCAGGTTCTGGTGCGGGTAGTGGGGCAGGCGCCGCTGGAGGCCACGGTGTACCGCTTGCAGAAACTGCGCTGCAACCTGTGCGGAGAAGTCTTCACGGCAGAGGCTCCGCCCGGAGTGGGAACGGAGAAGTATGACGCCACCGCGTCCGGTATGCTGGCACTATTGAAATATGGCAGCGGGTTGCCTTTCTACCGGCTGGAGAATCTGCAGGCGAGCCTGGAGATCCCTTTGCCGGCCTCAACGCAGTGGGAAGTGGTGGCGGGTGGTGCGGCGGTGATCCAACCGGCGATAGAGGAGTTGATCCGCCAGGCGGCGCAAGGGGACGTGCTGCACAACGACGATACCCCCATGCCGGTGCTGGCTCTGGAACGGGAGGGAGAGCGGGAGGCGCGCGACCCGCCGGAACGGAAGGGAGTCTTTACCTCCGGCATTGTGGCGACGCAAGCGGGGCGCCGGATCGCGCTGTTTTTCACCGGCCACCGGCACGCGGGCGAGAATCTGGCTTCCGTGCTGGCGCGACGGGCCCAGAAGTTGGGACCACCCATTCAGATGTGTGATGCGCTGTCCCGCAACCTTCCCAAGCTGCCGGAAAAGCTGGAAGTGATCGTGAGCCATTGCCTGGCCCACGCCCGGCGCCGTTTTGTCGAAGTGGTGACTAACTTCCCTGAGGAATGTCGGCACGTGTTGGAGACCTTGGGCGAGGTTTATGGCTACGACGCCCAGGCCCGCGAGCAACGGATGTCCCCAGAAGCGCGGCTGCACTTTCATGAGGAGCACAGCGGGCCGGTGATGGCGGGGTTGCAGGCGTGGCTGCGGATGCAGTTCGCGGAGAAGAAGGTGGAACCCAACTCCGGTCTGGGCGAGGCGATCACCTATTTATTGAAGCACTGGGAACCGCTGACGTTATTCTTACGCAAAGCGGGCGCTCCCCTCGACAACAAC
>CAZCVY010000228.1:0-10928 GCA_964501985.1 uncultured Acidobacteriota bacterium
CGGCCACCCTGGCGGCCTCCAAATCCGCGGAAGCAAAACTGGCCATCTTGGGAAACAAAGACCCGCAGCCGTCTGCAACGTACCCAGCGGTGGTGATTACCGAATACGAAATCAATTCCTACCTGAAAGTTCATTCCGGGGAGACACTTCCCAAGGGCGTACACCCTCCAACTCTGAAAGTCCAGCCCGAGCACGCCACAGCCTCGGCGGATGTGGATTTTAATGAACTCAGCCGCTCCTATCCCAATCCCAACGATATGGGGCCAAAAATACTTGCGGCCATGTTCCACGGGACGCAACGCGCAACAATTACCGCCCAGGTTCAATCGGACAGCTCCGGGGTTCGGATGCAGATTGAATCGGTGTCGGTCGGAAGTACGACGATGCCAAAATGGCTCATTGACTATGTGGTTCAGAATATCCTGCAGCCCGAGTACAAATTCGATTTGACCAAGCCCCTGGCATATCCCGATCATGTTACCAAGGTCGTGCTGGGTTCGGGCCAGGCGACGTTTTTGCGAGGTCCGGGGAAAACAGGGAACAGTAAGCAGTAGGCAGAAAGCAGAAAGCAGCAGGCAGAAAGCGGTAGGCAGAAAGCAGAAGGCTGATGGCAGAAAGCTGAAGACAGAAACCAGAAACCTGTGAGCAGTTGGCGTTAGGCTGGAGGCAGGAGAACGAGATCACTCGTGATCTGATGGACGAGATTTCTTGATACAGGAGAGTGGACGTGGTGATGTCCGTCGGTTGCTAGCCAATGCCTTCTGCCTACTGCTTTCTGCTTTCTGCCGACTGCGTTCTGTTCTCCTATGGCGCACCGTTACAAATTCTATGCGGCAGAGACCGGCACGGCCTATCGGTACTTCTTCGCAGGCAGCCGGCGGGTAAACCGCCCCGAGGGTCAGGGCGCGGGGAGTGACTACATTTTCGTCGTCACTGCCGATCAGAAGCCACCCTTTATTCTGCGGGTTTTCATTTCGGGCAGTGCCATGGGGGTGTGGCAGCAAAGTCACGGCCGCGAACTGGATTCCAACGAGATGTATGCAGCCGCCAAGATGCGCTTGTACCGCGCCTTCGACGAAGTCGACAGCCTGCGCGTCGAGGCGCTGAACCTTTTGGTTGATGAAGGCAACGTCGAGGAGTTACTCGAACCTCTGAATTTATAGGGCCGGCGTTGTATACTGACGACCAGGCCTAAAAGGAAACTTGTCATCCATCCGTAGGTTCCGAAAACTCGCCGCGGCCATCGCCGTCGCTTACCTCGCGGTCTCGGCCGCATTGCTGTGGGTGATGCATCGGCCCATCCTGTTCGGTGAGGTGATGCGTCACGTTCCCGACCCGATGATGATGGTTATTCCCTTCAAGCAGCTCTGGTTTGTGGCGCGAGCTGGAAGATTAAACGTCGGCGACCCCGCTCCCGGTTTCGATTTGTCCACGCCCGACAAGCACTCCTCTGTTTCGCTTGCGGCGCTCCGCGGCCAAAGGCCGGTAGTGCTAATCTTTGGGAGTTACACCTGACCGCCTTTCCGCCGGGAGGTTCCCGCGCTCAACCAACTCTACGACAAGTACAAAGATCGCGCGGCGTTCTATGTGGTCTACATTCTGGAAGCCCACCCCATTGACGCCTGGGAAACCGATTCCAACCAGAAAGAGAAGATTTCCGTGACGACCCCTAGGACCCTAGCCGAACGCTGCGCGGTGGAAGGGGTATGCGCCGCCAAGCTCTCGCTGCGAATCCCCGCCATCATCGATAATCTTGAGAACACCACGGAGGCGTCCTACACCGCGTGGCCGGACCGCCTCTACGTGATTGACCGCGATGGCCGCGTCGCCTACAAGAGCAAGCCCGGACCCTTTGGATTCAAGCCCGCCGAAATGGAAGTCGTGCTCAAACAAATCCTGCCCCCTGCGACTGCGCCGTCCCAGATCAGCCAGGTTCGCTAAGGTACTGCTCGTGACCAAGACCCAGGTGCGGCGAAACACTTCAATGGCAAAGTGCAAAGTCAAAAGCCGGGAGTATATAATCTCAACATCGCTAAGGAGTCGAACATCATGAATCTGCGCCATCGAGGTCGTTGGCTATTGCCTTTGATTGCGGTGCTGGCAGGCTCGGCGCTGGCCGCGCCGCCAGAGAAACCCTTTACGATCGAACAGGTGATGAGCGCCCCATTTCCTACTGACCTGGTGGCTGCCCCCACAGGAGGCAAGCTGGCGTGGGTGTTCTATGCCCCCGGCGCGCGGAATATCTGGGTGTCGGAACCTCCCGATTACAAATCGCGACCGCTGACCTCCTACACGGCAGACGATGGCCAGGATATCGCCGAGCTGGCTTGGACGCCGGACGCAGGATCGATCGTCTATGCGCGCGGGGGTGACTTCGAGACGCTGAAGGAGGCGCCGAATCCGCGCAGCTTTCCGCAGGGAGTCGAGCAGGACATTTGGGTGGTCGATGTCGCCGGAGGCCCGCCGCGAAAACTCGGGGAAGGGCATTCCCCCGCCGCTTCGCCCAAGGGAGATGCGGTTGCGTATGTTTTCAAGGATCAGGTCTGGTTGGCAAAGCTCAGCGGGTCTGATAAGCCCGCGCAGTTGATTCACGCGCGAGGCAAGGCAGAGTCGCTGCGATGGTCCCCCGATGGATCGAGGCTGGCGTTTGTGAGTTCGCGCGATGAGCACAGCTTCGTTGGAGTTTACGATTTCTCGCAACAAGGCTTGCACTACCTCGATCCAAGCGTGGATAACGACCTTGAACCCGTGTGGTCATCGGATGGCAAGCAGATTGCCTTCGTGCGTATTCCCGCTGCGCCCGAGCCGCGATTGTTCGGCCCCCGCCGTGCTGGGCCGCCGTGGTCAATTCGTGTCGCAGATGTGACAACAGGGGAAGGCCGCGAGGTCTGGAAGGCTCGCGAGGGGCGGGGAAGTGTCTTCCATGGGCTGGCGGCCGACCAGCAGCTTTTCTGGACTGCGGACAACCAGCTCGTTTTTCCCTGGGAGGGCGACGGCCGGATTCATCTTTATTCCCTTCCGCTGCAGGGCGGGACCGCCGCTCTCATGACACCGGGGGACTTTGAAGTCGAGTACGCGACCCTCGCGCCCGACCGCCGGGAAGTGGTTTTCAATTCCAACCAGGATGACATCGACCGCCGGCACCTGTGGAGAGAGGCAGCGACCGCCACGAAACCAACTCGAGTGACAAGCGGCGAGGGCATCCAGTGGGCGCCGGTGGTCACCAGCGACGGTCACATCGCCGCGTTGCGCTCCGATGCGCAGTGGCCGGCGCGTCCGGCGCTGGTCGAGCACGATAGCTCCTTGCGCGACCTGGCTCCCGACTCGATGCCCAAGGACTTTCCCGCCAAGCAGTTGGTCACGCCGCAGCAGGTCATCCTATCCGCCGCTGATGGGCTAAAGGTTCATGGGCAGCTTTTCCTCCCCGCCAACTCCCAGGCCGGGGAGCGCCATCCGGCGGTGGTGTTTTTCCATGGCGGATCCCGCCGCCAGATGCTTCTCGGATGGCATTACATGCAATATTACCACAATTCTTATGCCCTGAACCAATACCTTGCCAGCCGAGGTTACATCGTCCTATCCGTGAACTACCGCAGTGGAATTGGCTATGGGCTGGAGTTCCGGGAGGCGCTGAACTACGGCGCCACCGGGGCCAGCGAATTCAACGACGTGCTGGGTGCCGGCCTTTACCTGCGCTCCCGCTCGGATGTTGACCCCGCCCGCATCGGCTTGTGGGGTGGCTCCTACGGGGGTTACCTGACGGCGCTGGGGCTTGCTCGGGCGTCGGAGCTTTTTGCTTGCGGCGTTGACTTCCACGGCGTTCACGACTGGAATTTGGAAGTCCCCTACACTCTCCGCGCGGAAAATCCTCAAAAGCTGGAAGAATGGGCGCGCGTTGCCTATGAATCCTCACCGATGGCGGATGTAAAAACGTGGCGCTCGCCCGTGCTGCTGATTCAGGGCGACGACGACCGGAATGTGGCCTTCACCAACATGATCCAGCTTGTTGAAGCGCTTAGGAAGCAAGGCGTGGAGTTCCAGCAGATCGTTTTCCCTGACGAAGTACACGATTTTTTGACACACGAGCACTGGCTTACGGGCTACCACGCTGCATCGGATTTTTTCGACTCGCATCTAAAAGGTGGACGGTGACCCCGAAAGGACAAAACCATGGGCCAAACAATCTATCAGGTGGACTCGTTTACCAGCCGGGCGTTTGCTGGGAACCCAGCGGCGGTATGCATTCTGAACGGTCCGGGCGACGAATCCTGGATGCGCGATGTGGCACGGGAGATGAACCTCTCGGAGACGGCATTTTTGGTTCCCTTGGACGACGGCTTCAATCTGCGCTGGTTCACGCCAACGGTGGAAGTGGCACTGTGCGGACACGCGACCGTGGCCAGCGCCCACGTTTTGTGGTCGACGGGCGTCCTTAAGCCGGACGAGCCGGCGCGCTTCCACACTCTGAGCGGCTTGTTGACCGCGGACCGTAAAGGCGAATGGATCGAACTCGATTTTCCCGCGAAGCCCGAAGAGCCCGCCACGCCCTGGGACGAACTGGTGACCGGACTCGGAATCACGCCACGCTATGTGGGCAAAAGCCAATTCGACTACTTGGTTGAGGTCGATTCGGAAAGGTCTGTCCGCACCCTCGCGCCCGACTTTACCCTACTGAGGCGGATGAAGGCGCGCGGGGTCGTCGTAACCGCCCGTGCCGAGTCTGGCGAGTTTGATTTCGTCTCGCGTTTCTTCGCCCCGGGCTCGGGAATAGACGAAGATCCCGTGACTGGCTCTGCCCACGCCATTCTCGGACCGTTCTGGGCGAAACGGCTCGGGAAGACGGAGTTTACAGCCTACCAGGCCTCTGCGCGCGGCGGCGTGGTGAAGGTCCGTGTGGTGGGGGATCGTGTGAAGCTCGGTGGGCAGGCCGTCACCGTGATGCGAGGGGAATTGGTGTAGGAGCGAATGTAAGAGGACTGCTTTCGTTGCGATTTCGTGATTGGCATTGTCTCAAGGTGTCCCTCCCAGGATTTTGTTCCAATTGGTATCTGAATATACGAGTTCGTGCGACGAGCGCGGCTGCGCGCGAGGGCCTGGTGCGGCTGCGGCGTGGCGCGATGGTTTCCAATTAACTGAAAACGACTCGGTTGAACAGAATGTCGGAAGATTGAGCGGCTTGGCCCTTGCCTTGCCTTTATGAGGGCGCACGGTAAATTCCAAGAGGAGGAGAAGGAACATGAAAAAGCTGCTCAGTCTGATGTTTGCATCGCTCATGGTGGTCGGGTTGACGATGCCGGCGTTTGCCAGTGGTGCCGGTGCGAACGACTCGACGACAAGCACGGCGAAGACGCAAAAGACCAAGTCGACCAAGACACACAAAACGGCGAAGACCGGCACGGCCAGTAAGTCCACTAGCACGACCACTCCGGGCGCGCCCCAGACCAAGTAGGCGAAGATTCGCCCGACTCGGCGTCTAAGCGATCAAGGGATTTCGGTCGCCCTCCGGCAAAGCCCCAGTCAGGAATGACGGGGGCTTTGCCCCTTTTTCGATGATGGTGCGGGCACACCCCAACGCGAACCGTAACGGGGATCCATCCGCGATCAATGTGGGAGCTTACTCGTCACGGCGGAAGCCGGGTTTTTACTGGTACTCCCGGGCGTCGCTGAGTCCGCGATCTTGTCTGCCTCAGCCAGTTCTTGACTCGCCTGAACCAGCAACTGCTTGGCTTTTTGTGCATGGCCCTTCATATCGTACTTATTTGCCTTTTGGGCCTTCGTGACCTCTTCAAACGCTTGGCCACAAAGTTTCTGGGCTGCGGCTAAGTTCGGGTTGCGCTGAGCGTTGACGTTTTCCGCGGGCCTCTCCAGCGGTTTTTGCGCGAACAGCACAACTCCGCAGAGGAGAGCGATGGCCAGCGAAGATCGAAGCACGATACTCCTTCGCAACATAATAGATGCCTCCTTCGATGAAGTTTCCCAGAGTTGAGTCGTTAAGGCCTGCCTGCACACAATATACCTATCACTGTATTCGAATGCAATCGGGACATGTCTGCGGAGCAGGTGAATTGCTAACGGTGTCCGGAGCTGTCAGGCGGCTCCTGTTCCGTCGCGGGGGCTTTGAAATCCCAGAACACCGAACAGCCGTTCAGATTTGCCCTCTGGTTGAAGAGTTTGTCCAGATCGTAGCCGCGGACCATATCGTTGCCGCAGGCGGAAGCGCTGGCGAAGACCCCGGCCATTAGCTGACGTTTTTGGGTCTCAGTGGAAATGATACGTAACTTGGCAAGCGACGTAGGTGGCAAGGTCAATTTATGGGAATAAGCGAATTCCATTCCTGAGGGCGGACGGCGTCTCGTCAGAAAATAGAGCTTTTCGTCAGCGAAAGCAGACTTTCCAGGAGGAGTGACTTCCACCAGCTTTCGTGCCACAGCCTCGTAATCCTTCCAGGCATATGTATCGGTGACACCGTGACTAACGTTGCGTGCCAACGCGCCAATGTAAAGGATGCACGGGATAAAGACCGGCCAGAACGGGTGTTTCAGACGGAACACGCGGGACGACAAGGTGTATAGCCCCGCTACTGCCAGGATCCCCACGAAGGGAGTAACCAGGCAAAAGTAGCGGGTGAAGGTCGGATGCGCGACGGCCAATTCTGCTGCGATGCCTAAGGCCAGCCACGCGCAGAGGTACAATTCCGCGCGGCGTTCTGACGTCCAGACGGAGCGCTTGGCGACGTATACGACTCCGAGAATTGCCAGCAGCCCGAGTAGAAGTGATTGCAGATCGGCATGCCACGCGGTCAGCGTTCTCAGGTCATGGGCCAGGGGTCGGGGCCAGTAGACCACACGATAGTGAAGTTGGTATCTGACGATATTGAACCAAACCACCCATGGCGATTTAACGGCTAGCCACAAAACAGGAAGGAAGGGAAGTGCCGCTCCGACCGCGAAGGAGGCCGCTTTGGTCCAGCGGCTCCCGGCGCGGTTAAACCACCAAATCCAAACCACAATGACCGGCGCCGCGGCAGCCGCGAGCAGCGTGGAGGCTGCCCCGGCACCGGCCAGAGCCCCACAGGCGAAAGTCTGCCAGCATCTGCGCCGCTCCACCGCGGGGAGCGCAACGCGGAAAGCGCAGACGGTCGCGAATAGAGCTATGCCGTACGCCTGGCCAAGTGTGCCGAATTTCACTAGATTGACGTTGCATCCAATCATAACCGTGGCCGCGATGGCCCCGGCCACTTGCCATGCGCGCTCGGGAATCCGAGTGAGGACGAATTGCGCCGCCAGAACAGTAGCTGCCGAGGCTTCCAGCGCCGCCAAAGCGTGGGGCCCGCGCCAACTCTCGCCCAAACCGCATAGCAGGATGGCATTCCAGTAAGCATTTAGAGGTGTCTGAGGAAAGCAGAAGTCGAGGTAGGGGCGCAAACCGCCCTTGATCAGTTGCGCCGCGAGCAGGTGGAACCCTTCGTCGTCGGTGAAGGCAACGGTTTGGCCGTACCACATCAGCCCCGCGGTCATCGCGGCCCAGGTTCCGTAAAGCCAAAAACGTGACGCCCCGAGCTGCTGAGCCGCGACGGCATTTTCCCCTGCAGCTTGGTCCGGGTTCAAGAAGGTGGCCCGCATGCTTCGGGATGATAGGCCCCGGTAAGCCAAGTCGTCAAATATGCTGGAATCTAAGGAGCTAGAATGTAGGGTCAGATGCAGCAATGAAGGATAAAGTTTTACTGCGTGACTGACGTTTCCGGCGGCTTCTCGTCCGGGACGGGGGGCTTCCAATCCCAAAAAACCGAACAGCCGTGCAGATTCACCCTTTGGTAAAACAGTTTGTCGAAGTCGTAGGTGCTGATCATATCGTCGTCGCAGGTGGCGGCCGTGGCGAAGGCGCCCGCGGCCAACTGCTGTTTCTGGATCGCCTCAGAGGTTATATGGAGCTTGGCAAGCGCAGCCGGCGGCAGCGTCAATTTATGGGAGTATCCAAACTCCATGCCCGAGGGCGGCCGGCGCGCGAGCAGAAAGTAGATTTCTTCTTCGGTGAAGACTTCCTTGCCTGGAGGCGTGACCGCAAGTACCTTGCGCGCCACAGCTTCGTAATCCTTCCAGCAAAACGAGCCCGTAAGGTCATCGCAGATCGTGCGCGCCAAGGCTCCCGCGAAAATGAGGCTCGGAATCAGCACTGGCCATAGCGGCCTTTCCGGCTGGAGCACGCGCGACCCGACGGCGTAGATACCCGGGACAGCGAGAATTCCAACGAAGGGAGTTACCAAACAGAAGTAGCGCCCGAAAGTGGGGTGCGCGACGATCAATTCCGCTGACATTCCCAGTGCCAGCCACGCGCAGAGATAGAATTCCGAGCGGTGTCCGCGAGCCCATTCAGACCGCTTGGCGATATAGGCGACACCGAAAATCGCCAGCAGTCCGAAGAGGAGCGATTGGGGGTCAGCGAGCCAGCCGGTAACGGTGTCCAGGTCATGCGGCATCGGATCGGGCCAGTAGACTATGCGATAGTGAAGTTGGTATCTGACGATATTGAACCAAACCACCCAGGGCGACTCTATTAGCAACCAAAGCACAGGCAGAAAGGGAATTGCCGCTCCCACGGCGAATACGGCTGCTTTGATCCAGCGGTTCCCAGCGCGGTTAAACCACCAAATCCACCCCACCAACACCGGTGTGGCGGCGGCAGCGAGCAAGGTGGAGGCCGCCGCGGTTCCCACCAGCGCGCCGCAGGCAAAGGCTAGCCACCACCCGCGGCGCTCCACCGAGGGAAGCGCAACGCGGAAAGCACACACGGTCATAAACACGGCCATCCCGTACGCCTGGCCCAGGGGCCCAAATTCCACCAGATTGATATTGCATCCAATCATCACGGTGGCAGCGATGGCGCCACCCACTTGCCAGGCGCGCTCGGGAATCCGCGTGAGGACGAATTGCGCCGCGAGGATCGTGGCTGCGGAGGTCTCCATCGCGGCCAGGGCGTGGGGTCCGCGCCAACTCTCTCCCAAAACGCGCAACAGGAAGGCATTCCAGTAAGCATTAAGGGGCGTCTGAGGGAAGCAGAAATCCAGATATGGGCGCATGCCGCCCTTAATGAGTTGGGCCGCGAGCAGGTGGAATCCTTCATCGTCGGTAAAGGCGCGGGTTTCGGCGTACCACATCAGCCCAGCGGCCATCGCTGTCCAGATTCCGTAGAGCCAAAAGCGCGAGGGCCCGCGCTGCTCAGCCGCGGGGGCACTGACCGTTGCCCCTTGGTCCGGGTTCAAAAAGGTGGCCTGCATCTTTCGGGATGATAGGCTTTAGAAAGGTGGGGCGTCAACGGTCACCGAATTACGCGAACTCGGGCCGAGTTGGGTCGCAGCGTTACTGCTTATGACTTTCCAGCCAGGACTTTGCCTGTTTGATTTGCGGTAAGCCCGGGTCGGCGTTTTGCCAGCTTGCCAGGAAATCATGGTAGGCCTGCGCTGCCTTGGGCCGATCGCCGGCCAATGCGTAGGAGCGGGCGATGCCGTAGAGCGCGTGGCCGCTTTTGGGCCGTTGTTTCAGTGCGTGCTCAAAGGCGTCGCGAGCTTTCTCCCACTGATGGCTTCGCAGATATGCTTCGCCAACGCTTTCCTGCTCGGGGCGGAAGAATTGCGGAGGCTCGGAATAGCCGAGGTCTTTCTCGTTTTCGATAGCTTTTTGAAAAAGGTGAAGCGCCTCCGCATTTTCCCCTTGAACGCTCTTGATGTTGGCGCGCAGGTCAAGCGACAGAGTTCCGAGGAGATTCAACACAGAACTTCGGCCTTCGTCATCCGGCTCCTGTTCCCTGTCTTTGTTCTTATCCTCATCCTCATCTTGATCTTTCTCGGCGGGCTTAGACGCTTCCAGCCGCCAAAGCAAAGCATCGAGAGTTCGCGACTCCTCTAACGCCGCTGTTGGGTCGCCATTTTCGATGGCGGCCATACCCTTGGCATAGAGCCTGAGGCCCTGGGCATAATCTTTGGCTGGGGGGCTCCCCGCATTCAAGTCGGTGCCGAACTCGACGGTCTCACTTTCGCCGGCCTTCCAATCGCTGAAGCGGATGCGCAGGCGGGCGACACTCCCTCCCACCCATATGGCGAAGCGGGCCGATGTCATCCCCGTGGGAGCGGGCATGCCGCGCAATTTTGCGGCCCACAATAGCCCTTCTTGATATCGTCCTGCTTCCGCGCAAGCGGCGACCAGATAGGCGAGATTGTGGGCGTAGTTCCAGTCTTCGTCGGGATGGATTTGCTGAGCCGCCATATAGGCTTCGTCAACTCGGGTGGAAGCGATGAAGGCTTGCCGCGCTCGCTCGTAGTCTCCCACGCGCCAATAAATGTGGCCGGGCATGTGGACCATGTGCCCGGAGTTCGGCGCCAGGCGCCCGAGCGCATCGGCGCTTCGCAGGGCCTCATCCGGCCGGGAACTGCCCTCCATCGCATGAATCCAGTAGTGATTGGCGGCGGCGTTGTCCGGATGCGCGGCCAGCAAATTGCGCAGGAGAGCCTGGGAGTAAAGTTCACCGCCGTTTGGATGTCCATCGGTTTTGTAACCGTTCATTTCTTCCAAAGCCAGGAATGCCTGGGCATCCAAATCATCGGGGTAGCGATCGACCAAAGTTTCCATCACTCGCCGGTAGGCCTCGGAGTCACCAGAATCGTCGCCATGTTTTTCGTTGGCGGCAGCACGGATGTACAATTGCTCGCGGTCGGTAACGTGGTCGGCGAGCGATTTTGCCTTGGCTAGGTCCGCGTCTTTTTCCTCGCTCACGGCACCATGCCGTCCGCTCATTTTAAGAGCTTCGAATTCGCCCCAGTAAGCCATGGCTGCGGACGGGTCAAGCCGCGCGGCCTCCTTGAATGCCCGGTAAGCTTCGAAATCCCAGAAACAGTGCAGGAGCCTGAGACCTTGATTGAAATAGGCTTGAGCTTG
>CAZCVY010000229.1:0-10892 GCA_964501985.1 uncultured Acidobacteriota bacterium
CAAACAACTTAGTTTCTAGAACCTACGATGTTCATGAAAACAAAGGCAGTTGTGCGCTGAGGTGGGCCGCCCCCAACGCGCCCAAGGATCGACGCGGGAGGCCGAAGCCAGCCCCGCTTCGACGTGCGATTGAGGGTCGGCTAGGCCATCCAGGAGCGCAGAGCGGCGCCGAGACGGTCGAGGGGGACAGGCTGCGCCTCCCGCCAAAGGGCAAATTCCGGTGGCGCGACCACATAGGCTTGCCCAAGACTCTCGGCCAGGCAAACGCATACGGTCGAGCGCTGGTATTCCTCGTACCGGTAGGCAGCCAACCACACGTAGAGCGCCAGCATTTGCGCGTCGATCGCGCTCCCCGGCAAGTCATCGACGGCGGGGAGAGGGTTTACCAGGTCCGGGTTGTCGAACACGGCGACACCAGTAAAGGGCTTGGGCTTGCTGCGAACCCCGAATTGAGCTGCGAGGAAAGAGGGCCGGGCGCGGCGAAACGCTTCCGAGGCCGCCCACTCCACAAAGGAGTTGCCGAAGATCACGGCGCCGTTGCCGGTGAGATACAGCGACCGCAAAAACTCGCGAACCGCCGCTTCCGCCGCCACCTCCGGCGGACACCAGGGAGTGACGTCGACTTTGCGCAGATGATCGAAAACCGCGTCCGCATCGGCAAGGTCCTTACTCATGGTGTTCATTTCGTGCGAAAAACTCTGGCGGTAGCGGTCCAGCCTCATGTAGCTCAGCAGGATAGGAGCGGGAAGAGCCGGAGCGGAAGGGCCAGGCTCCGCAAGGTGTTCCACCAGGGTGTTTCCGGCCTCCACCACCCAATTGTCCGCAGGCGACGTTTCGGAACGTCGCAGCGCCGCGTCAAGCAGCCCTCCGGAACGCCCCCCGGCCGCGGTGGGTATGCCGGCGAGAAGAGATTCCATAGGGCTGTGTGGCGCGCCGGCCTGAGCGAAATCGACTTCAAGCGGTCGGCCGATTCCCTGCCACCGCCGCCAAACACTTGCCGCATCGAGGGAGAGAGGCAGCGGGATGTCAATCAATATCAGTCGATTTGCCGACTTCGCCGCCACGCCCTTCGCCTTCAGCGCATGCTGATCCGCCGCGTCAAAGACCACCTGCACGGCGCGCCGCCAATCCTGAAAATACGGCGATCGGGCAAGCTGAGAGGAGTTCTGAATCGTCTGTTCCGTGGTCGAAAACTGCCAGTGGCGGACCCCCATTTTATCTTCGAGGTCAACCACATCGCGAAAGAGAGTGGACGACTGCTCCGGATTGAGGCTCTCCACATAAAGGAGAAGCCGCTCGGTCGACTGCCGCTCGCTGGGGAAAAGATACTCCCACTCGCGGAGTTGCTGGTTAACGAAAGGAAGAAAAGTGAGCGGCAGGCGCTTGAGCAGGCCTTTCCTCAAGGCGTCCTGAAGGTCTTCCGGCAAGTTCTCCTCGAGCCGCATGATACCTTTCCGCTATGCGCGAACCCGCGCCAGCATCGCGCCCTGCGAATCCGGTCTTCGACGTAGAGGCGGCTTTACGCCGCCATGTGGCGAGGTAAACTCGCCGCTACGGCACGCTGCTAACCGCGAAACTCTTCGAGCATCGCGCCTTGCGAATCCAGCGGCGGGCAACCGAGCAAACCCGCGAGGGTCGGGCAAAGATCCACGTGGCGAATGGGGCGCTCGATGATTTGAGGTTTGTCGACAGCCGCCCCCAGAGTCATCATCCAGGTGTTGCGCGTGGATTCTTCGTTGGCGCGGTGATTGAAAAACCCGTTCGTCGATGAGCCGTCCGGGTCCCGCCCGAACTCGGGAAGGATCACCAAGGTGGTTTTACCCTGGTACGCAGGGTTGGCTTCCACCTCCTGCCACAGTTGTTGGGCAAGGCGGTCTGCCGTTCGAATGCCCGAAAGGTGGAGAGCATAAGAGCCGAAGTGCGCCACTTCCACGTCGGAAAAAACGACCACCAGCAAGCTCGGCGAAAACTTGCGCATGACCTCACGCGTCATGAAGAAGGTAAGCTCGTCGCCGGAGGTGGGGCCGCCGCCCCGCACGAAACTGGCGATGGCCGTTTCGATGGTGCCGCGCACGCGGGGATCCAGCCGGTCGGCGGCGTCGAACACCGTCCAGCCGAGGCCTTCGTAGTTGCTCCCCTCCATCGCGCTCTGGAGCTCGGCTTCAACCTTGCTGCGATCCGCCATGTTGCCAGTTCGGCCCTCGCGAAGGGCGTTGACGACGGCCGTGATCATCAGTTGCTTCGGGAACACCACGTTGGCGCCATACGCCGGGCCATAATCGCGAGCCGAGCTTGCGCCGATCTGGCTGGTGAGCGCCTTGTTGCTGGCCACCACCCAGGCGTCACTGCGATCGATGCGAAGGCCCTTGCGAAATTGTTCGAACAGGGTGGGGGTGGTCGGGGCAAGCTTTCCCCAGTCGTCCACGCGCTGCCAGTTGCCGGTGAGGATACTGGAAATAGCGTTGAAGTGCGCGGTCACACCTTCGTTGCGCGCGGAAGGATAAAACAGCGACTTGGGCAGCAGGTCGCCGGAAAGGTGGGGGATGTTCGCGAGACCCTCGGGCGAGAAGGTCTCACCACGGCGCACCCCGCCGATGATCGCCACCACCACCTTGTGGCCCGAACCCGCGGGAGCTTGCGGGTTCCTGTGCGCACTGGCTTTGGGCGCAATAAGGCCGGCAATGAGCAAACCCGCGGCGCGCAGGAATGCACGCTTGGAATCATCCACCGCGGATTGGGGATCGCTGGCGAATTCGGCGCCGGTGTGAGCACCTGGGCGAAGTCCGTTCTCCATGAGCGAACCTTGCGAGGGAGACTTCGCTGGGAGTCCGGCCTTGCTCCGGGACGGCGGATCAAGGATGCACGGATTATAGGCACAAACCGGGCGCTTTTCAACGTCGCTCTTTGGTTTGGGCGCTCGTTGGTTCCGCCGTTAGCGTGGTGCTACAATTGTGTTTTCAGACGGCGCAGGATTAGGAATTTCGATGGCCTCGACAAGCCACACCGCGAGGAAAGGTTCTGGCCTTTTATCCTCGTGTGTTGCTGAAGCTCACCCCAGACCCGCGTCTTTGGCGGGCCGCGCGTTAGGCCGAGCAGCACTTGTGGCTGGACTTCTGGCAATCCTGGCAGGTTCGGGCGGCCTCTTCGCCGGCCAGGAAGGCGCCGTCTCGGGAGTCGTGGTCGGCCCTTCCCAAGCCCCGATTTCCGGGGCGCGGGTGACGCTGGAGGATGCGAAAGGCAGCCGGCAGTCCGTCGTCGCGGATCAGAATGGTCGTTACTCGTTTCCCGCGGTCGAGCCAGGCACTTACGCCCTTTCCGCCGAAGCGGCAGGCTTTCAACCGACCACAAAAACCGGCTTACTGGTGACAGCGGGAGCCTCCGCGACCGTGGAACTGCATCTTGCCGTCGTTTCTGGTGGCTCGGCCCAAGCGTCCACCGTGCCTCCGCTGCCCGGGTATTACGATGACACACCACTGAAGGCCGGCGCGGTCCAAACCACCATCGACACCGCTGGGTACTCCTCACAAGCCCAGAGCCCGAGACGCTTGCTGGGCGAGGGCCCCAGCCCTGGCGACACGGCGCTCAGAATCCCCGCCCGCGTGCCGGGAAGCGCCGAGGCCGTGAAATTCGAAGGCGAACTCCAAAAGGCCGTTCGGGATGATCCCTATAGTTTCGAAGCCAATCATCAACTTGGCGAGTTTTACCTCTCTGTGAATGATTTTAAGTCGGGCATTCCCTACCTTGAAAGAGCGGAAAAGCTGAGGTCTGCGGATTACGCCAACGGCTATGATCTCGCCGTCGCCTACCTCGAGACCAAAAACCCTGGCCTCGCGCATTCTTTAGTACAGGACATGCTCCACCGGAAAGACGCCGCCGAACTCCACGACCTGCTGGGGGAGGCCGACGAAGCTTTGGGGAATCCCGTCGCCGCGATCATCGATTACCAGTTTGCCGCAGACATGGACCCGACCGAGAAAAACCTCTTTGACTTGGGGAACGCGCTGCTCATCCACAATAACCTTGAGCGCGCGATTGAAGTGTTCAATCGTGGTGTGGCCCATTATCCCGCCTCGCAGCGGATGTATGTCGACCTCGGCATTGCGGACTATTCCCGCAACCATTACGACGAGGCCGTCGATGCGCTCTGCCGCGCTTCCGATCTGAACCCCTCGGACCCGCGCCCGTACCTGTTTCTCGGAAAGATGTATAACGTCTCAGCGGCAAAGTCGGGCGAAGTCATCAAGCACATGAAGAGGTTTACGGAGACCGACCCGAACAACGCCTTGGCATACTATTACTACGGTCTCAGCTCTTGGAAGGGCGCACGTGGGCCCGGGCAACAGGCTGTGGATTTGGCTGAGGTCGAGGCCTTGTTCCGAAAGTCAATCTCTCTGGACCCACGCTTGGCGGACGCACATCTCCAGCTCGGAATCCTTCTTCAGGACGAGAACCGCAACCAGGAAGCCATCGCAGAATTTAAATCCGCCAGCGAATTCAAACCTGGCGATCCCGACCCCCATTACCGCCTAGCGCAAGCCTACACTCGCGCCGGCGACACGGATCGCGGCCAGCAGGAACTTCAGCTTTACGACAGGCTCCACAAGCAACAAGTCGATGACGCGCAGGCCCCGAAGCCCGCGCCGGCGCAACAGGTCATCCCATAGGACGCTGCCGGGAATCGGGACAGGCCCGGAGGGCCGAAAGACGGTAGCCCACGGCGCAAGCCCTGGGGCAAGCCCGCGCGATGACTGCCAGCCCCGGAGGGGCGAAAGACAGGGACCTACAGCATGGGCCGCCACAATCCCGGGGTTTCGCCTTGCGTTCCGCTGTTTACTTCTTTCGCCCCTCTGGGGCTCGCCATGGGGGCGCTCCCTTGGCCCACGGCTTACACCGTGGGCTACGATCCTGCGCCGCTACGCAACTGGCACGGTTATGGCCGCCATGGCTCACGTGGATTTCACTCGCCGGCGTTCCTTCCGAGTGACAATTCAGTGACCTCGCGTTCGAGCCGGTTGAGCCGTGCGGTGACGGCTTCCACCGCCGCGGCACCCGCGGCGCGTGCCTCCCGCGCGTGGGTCAAGGCTTCCACCGCGATGCGGCTAATTTCGTGCAGCAGCTTTCGAATCTCGACCTCCAGCCGCCCGCGGCTCTCTTGCACGCGATTGAGGATGTCATTCTGCACGCGCGAGCAATTGACTTCCAGGAGCCGCCCCAGGAATTCCCGCCCGTCGCTTTGGATCACGCCGCGAGCTCCGACGAGCCCCAAAACGAAATCCGCCAGCCATCGCAGCGGGGACGCGGGTTGCGCGATCTCGATCATGTCGCGGAACAGAAACTCCGATCGTGTCCGGAATCCGGTCTCGGGGTCGAGAGCGTGCAGCATGCGCGCCAACTCACGAATGCCGGCGTCGGCGAGTTTCTTGAGGAATTCGTTCGCCATCTGCACAAAGCGGCTCGCAACCCGGCGATATTCCTTCTCTCCCTCCTCTTGCTCGGCGCGCAACCATGGCAAAACGTGCTGCCGGGCGATACCCTGCGACTCGCGCATGACGGCGCGGCGATACGAGGGGCCCAGCGTGCGCGGCAAGCATTTCAACGCCCGCTCGAATTCCTCACTCGCTTGCGGCCAAACGGATTCGAGAAACTGTTTGTGCCTGGTCACAAACAAGTCGGAGAGATGCCGCTGCTCCGCCATCCAGAGAAATTCAACCTCGCGCATCGAGCGCTCGGCTTCGGCGATGGTTTCCTTCATCGCGGCGATTCGCCGTTCAGATTCCTCGATGGGCCGCTCGAGTGCTTCGCGCTCTTCGGCAATGATCGCGAGGAGTTGCTCGCTCAGGCGCTCGATGCCACGGTCGCAGGCAGCTTGGATAAGCTGACGGCCGGAGCCCTGAACAAGATGCTCCAGCGCGACCAGTAGTTTTCCCCAATCACGCTCCGGCCCGCGGTTTTCCACCCGCTCCGCCGCACTGACCTCAAACACTGGCCCGGCGCGGCGCTGGAGACGCTTTTCCAGAACCTTTTGGGTGAAAGCTGCGGCCGCCGCCCTCTCCGCATCGGTAGTGCGGTCGGCCTTATTCAGGACGAGGATCAGGTTCTCCACCTGCCGCCCCACGGCTTCAACTAGCGAAAGTTCCTCGCCGGCGAGGGGCGGGTCGGCGCCCACCACCACAAGTGCGGCGTCGATGTGGGGAATGAAAGCCTGTGTAGTCGCGGTATTGCCGGTGAACACCGAGCCCAAGCCTGGAGTATCGACAAGGCACATGCCTGCGGAGAGCAACGCGCTGGGCACATAAACCTCCGCGCCTTCCACGCCCTTCGCGTTCTCCGGGTTGTGTTCTTCCGAGACATGCTGATCGAGATCCCCGATGGCAATCTGCTGCCATGCGCCGTCTCGAAACTTGATACGAGCCTTCTTGTTCGCACCATACCGGATTACCGTTGGCACCGCCGTTACCGGAATGAAGCCCACGGGGAGAACGGGCTCGCCAATCAGGGCGTTAATCAAGGTTGACTTGCCACGCTTGAACTGGCCGATACAGGCAAGATAAAAGCGGCCTTCCGACACGCGGGCCGCCAGCGCCCTCCCGTCCTCGGCAATGTATGGCGCCCCGAGTTCCTCCCCCATGCCTGCCAAACGGAGAAGACGCGCGGCGCCGTCAGCATCACTCATTTCCGCAGGACTCGCGGTGTTGGCCGCCACAATGTTTGACTCGATTTTCAATTTCGTCCAATGATCCTCCTGCAGCTCTATTCCAAAAACAAAAATGGCCCCTACCTCACCAGGTAGGAGCCATCAATCCCATTCCGCACGGGATACTTGAGGGTGGCGCTCCATCACCGCAACCCGTGATTCTGACTGGCCCGCGTGTTGATTGCAAGAGAAATCCGACGCCGCGGCGTTCAGCCCCAACGGGGCGAACCAACAAAGCCCAGGCCAACGGCCTGGGTTTAGAGATAACCCGCAACCCGTAACGTCGAGCCCTGTAAGGGCGAACTATCGTCTGTCGCGTCGATCATGGCACGCCCCTTCAGGGCTCCGTCGCTCCTCCTCCTGCATCCCCAGGCCGTTGGCCTGGGCTTTGTTAGTTCGCCCCTTTGGGGCTCAAATCGGGATGCATCCGCATCAACAATCTGGTGAGAAATGCGGGTTCGCAGAGCATCCCAAGACATTTTGTACGTAACGAGCAAGCGTAGCGCGGGCGTCCCGCCCGCTGGGGCGTGGGCATCCTGCCCGCGCAACGGCGGGAGCGGGACGCTCCCGCAACAGCGGGCAAGATGCCCGCGCTACACAGCGGTGCATCAGGGCTGAGATGATCAAAGGTTTCGTTGTCGCTGGCCCGTCGAGCGAGCATAGCGCGCCCCCGCCTTTGAGGTCCGCGGCCCTTTCCTCGACTCGCGCTTCCTGATGTTGGGACACGCCCGACTTCAGAATTTCCGGCATTTGCAAGCGGGGTAGCGCAGACGTAGCCGCTGTTTGGCTTCGTCTGCGGCGTTTCCCTTGGGCGTTACCCGATAGATGTAGGTCCGAGAACCTCGTTGCTACGTTAAAAACCGCGGAGGAAGCTGAACTACGCCACCTCCGCGCTACCCGCTTGAAGAATAAGGACTTGGGAGAAAGCTAAGTTGTTCTTTGCAAGATGCTCGGCCGGCGGTCCCAGCAGCCAAATCTCTGCAGCCGAATGCTTTAGGTCGAAAGCTAAGTTGTTCTTTACAAGATTCTGCAGGTGGCGCTTGCGGTCCCGCCGGCGCTGACCCTGCCGATTACGCTCGACGGATTCGGGATGGGACTGCCGGTACTGGCGGGAATAATCGGGATTTCGCCGGCGCCATTTCTCCTGGCTGTCCCGGCAGACCTGGTGGTACTCAGCATCGGTACGGAGCTTGCGGCGGTGATATTCCTGGTGGCGCTGCCTCTGGCAATCGGGTTGGCCGCAAACAAGCTGGTGCGGATGATAGCGGGAAATCTGAAAAACCTGCTGGCAGTAGAGGCAACGGCGACTCATGAGGCGGCTCCGAATCAGGATGCGAGCCGTCCATTGTGAAGGCATTACTTCGAGGGATTGGGTACGCACAAACGAAAACGAAGACACGGATCTGGATCAGGTGGACTCGAAACGATCAAATAAAACAAGGCGTCACGTTGCGGTTACGCTCGGCGGCTTCGGGGTGGATCTGCAGTCATCTTGGCTGATGCGCTCCCTGCAGTCTGGCCGCGCAGCCATCATCGGTATCGCGCAGCTCGCACCCCAAGATATTCCAAAAACGTTGCTTCGCTTCGGCCTGCGAGTATCTGCGGGCGATGACTGCGTCGGGCAAGCGAATCTCGTATGCGGCAAACATGCCGCTGCATGGACAGATGCTGACAGGCACAGTCTCGGCAGCAACAAGGACACGATGGGAATCGAGCCAGCTTATGAATGCGACGTTCGGAGGTACAGGGATCTCGCACTTTACAGGCGAGCCGAATGCCTTCACGACCAACGGCGACAAATTCATTTTTTGTAAGCCATGCTCCCCAATGCGGAAGATGTATGCGCCATAGCCTATACCGCCGCCACCCTCGGTTTCCGTCACTGCGAACGCCGAAGAATCCGGGGACCAACTAACCTCCGAGTCGAACCCCGGCAGGTCCGCCGAGAACCGCCGGTCGCCGGCGAGCACGGTGTATCGAATCGAGCTTTCGTCACCCCTGTCTGGCAGCCGCTCCATCGTCAGCAGCTTCTGGCCGTCAGGCGATTTCGATTTGAGCGTCTCAGAAAACACCGATGCGTGCCAAGAGTACAGGGTGTGCTCGCGCGTTGTGTCACAGGATGTCCGCGGTTGCTGTGCTGGCGCAGCTATCGAGAGAGCGCCTGTGATGACAAGGACAGAGAGCCCGATCACTGCCAGAAACTTGGTTTCTCGCATCTTCCGAATCAATCGTGGCTCCTCTAGGCGCGGCCGTTCCATGTGGCCACTCTCCCGGCTCGGATAAGAATATCTTCAAACCCCCCGAGCACGCGCCAAAAATAAATCGATATAGTAGCTGATGTAGAGTTTCTACCGCGTCCCCGCCGATGAGACTCTGAAGACCTGGCTCCCCTCACACTGATGGAATTGGCCCCCTTTTAAGCTGGTGCTGACAGTTAGTCGCTTTAATAATGCGGTCTCGACTCTCTGAGGCAGGTGGAACGATGACACGAACCAGCAAGTTGCGTGTTTCATTCTCCGTATTGTGCTCCTTGAAATGGTTGAAAATCACTGTGGAGGTTTGGAGCCCGTTTACAACCTGTGGATCTTCAATCGTTACGGTTTTCCCGCTAAGAGTCGCGTTTGCCGCCACGACCGTGATGCCGTTATTTAAGCACCAGAACTCGTCGGCGCACTTCTCTCGGAGGGTCGATTGTATCTGGTCATTGACCTCAGTGGTGCCTTGATAGTCGCGAACATTCGATTCGAATATCGACCGAATGAGGTTCTCCTTTTCATCGGTGACGAATGAGTAGTAGTCCTTCAAGCTAACTAAGCAGACAAATGCAACTGCGCCAGAAGAGGAAATAGGATTCTCCGCCAACCGCAACTGGAATGTGGCGCGCGGTGCCCGTCGCGCCAAGGCTAGCAGTTCACCGGCGCCGAGGAATTGGAAATCGACCTGCGCCGACGAGAAAAGCTGCCGCACGACGCCCATGAGGATTTCCGCCTTGCGTTGCACGTTCGGATGGACTTGGTCGCCCTTGCTCGCATACCTATACTTGACAGACAACAGAGGGAATCGTGATGCCAAGGTTTCATAGGTAGTTCGAAATCGTCCAATGATTCCGATAACGTCCTCGTTGTAGACACTCGAAAGCGAACGTACATCCTTCGACAAGTCGAGCAGGTCTTCCGTGAACGCTTTCAGTTTGTCTATGCTTGCTTCGCTAAACGATGGGGAAGTTTTGGCTTGAATGAGAAACAGTTCTATCGCGACGTTTCGCTTAAGTACGGAGAGTTCGGTGTCATCTTGTATTAGTTCCCCGTTTGCAAACAGATAGATTGCGTCGACGCCTCCATCGCCACCGTCGCCTACAATGCCGGACTCCAGTTCCTCATAGGAGAGGTCATAATCCTTAACGATTTCTCCGGCCGTGAAGATCTCAAAAAACTTGCTTGCTGAGAGAGAGGGCACAAGGTCCTGGTGCTTTTGTTCAAGGATTTTGTCCAAGATGATCCGGTCATTGCTCGTCATATCCCCCTCGATACATGTGGTTACCAGACACTTGCGAAAATCGTGAGCAATGATATACCCACCATCAGAAGCTATACGACACCTTCGCGGCTGGACCGGGGTAGCGCAGACACTGTGCAGTTCAAAGTCTTCGGTTCTTAGCATGTAGAAACCGGGACATGAATTCCGATTTACCGACGTCATCGCTTCCGCCGCCTCCGAGTAGGGATAAGAGGTTGGGAATAAGAGTTCTGCAACGATCCCCGGCGGTGAGCGCTTCGACCTCTCCGAGATTCCGTAACCACCCCCGGCGCGAACGCGCCGTCCCCCTCCTAAATCAGGAGGGGAGTCCGTCCGCCTGCCCGTCCGACCTGGCGGCCTCTGGCGCGGAGCATCCGCCGGTTTTCCTTTGTGTTACTAATCTCGCGATTTTTCGCGGCGCGCGATGATTTTGTGCCACGGGCATCCTGCCCGTGCTCGGACATGGCCAGGATGGCCGTGGCACAGCTTCGATTGCGGCTCTGCCGCGCTGTGTCTCCGCAGTGAAGTTTGGTCTGGGGGATTGGCCGCGCTTTCAGGACTAAGGGGTTGAGGGGGTTGCATTGACCCGGGCCGCTGGCGTGGGCGTTTGTCGCCCTTTTGGGCACCCACGAGGTGTTCTGTGTCAAGACATCCTTTACAGCGTGTATCAGGACATCCTTTA
>CAZCVY010000230.1:0-10878 GCA_964501985.1 uncultured Acidobacteriota bacterium
CGGGCAATCACTTCCCCTTCGAGCTTGAAGGTGTCAATTCCGACCAGCCGCAATAGCTCGTGAAAGAAATCCGGAAGGTCGAGCGAAACGCGCCTGTCTCCGGTGCTTGCCATCACTACTTGACGACCTCCCCGACGAAGACAGCGGAGACAATCTCCAAAAAGTGGACCACCCACAGTGTCCAGGACGACGTCGACGCCTCCACCGCTGATCTCCCTTACCTGGTCTACCCAACCCGGCTGATCGGTATGAACGAAGGGGAATGCATCGCTAGACTGGCCGGCTCGGCCAGCGCCGATCACCTTAGCTCCTCTCCATTGCGCAACCTGCGTGGCTGCGTGGCCAACGGAGCCAAGTGCGCCGGTGATTAAGATTTGTTCCCCACTTCCAAGAGCTGCTGCCTCCACTAGGCCCATCCAGGCGGTCAGAAATGGAATGCCGCAGGCGGCAGCCTGTTTCATCGAGAGATCCTTCGGCTTCTTTGCGAGCCAGGACGACGGAATCGCAAGGAACTTAGCGTGCGCTCCGTCGCGAGTAACGCCGAAGCCTGCCCCGCTACCCCAAACCTCCGGGATATCGCCTTGGAGACCCTTCCTCCGTTAACCCTCGTTGGTGGTGAGACTGTCAGCGTGCTCCGCTGGCAGTCACACTCAAGATGTCATGTGGAATGAGGTAGATGCAGGGTCCTCGGTCTTTGGGAGTCCATTAAGACGTCGAAGAAGGAGTCGATCGAGGGCGCTAACTTATTGAAAGGATGGAGCGGGAGACGGGGATCGAACCCGCGACGTCCAGCTTGGGAAGCTGGCATTCGAGAAAGGCGCGGTAAGCGGATCTCGATATGCGGTGAGAACAGCCCAACCCACCTCTCAAGCTGGATTGGGAATGCCCTTTGCGGATGGCAAATCGGCCCATCCTGCTTCCATAACCGGTTGGTCAGGCCGATTCCCGCAACCCTCATTGCGGGCAGAAGGCCACACGTATGAGTTAGCGATAACCTGCGCGCTCAGTCTCGACACCTATGGAAGGAGCCGGATTTCTTCACTCCTCCAACTCGAGTAGCCGGACCGGCGCTGAGACAAAGTTGGGGTGTGCCTTCTTCATCGCATTCTGGAATCTAACCATATAGGCCGGGATCCCTCGCTTGCTGAGGTCGAAAATGCCTGGTGATGCACTAGAGGGAAGAGCCTACGTCCAAGTACAAAACCGGTACAACTTGAGCGTTCCGACGGTGCTTTTGTGTGCTTTTGGGTTGCCAACCGTGCCGCAAAGTCAACGAGATACCCTAATTCATGTGGCTTCCTAAACCGTGGGTCGGGGGTTCGAATCCCTCCAGGCCTACCAATTCCCAACTTGTTGTCTGCGACTTTGGGGTCAAGAATTCCTGAACCTCAGCACTTGTCCGCGTTGGCCACAGTCCGCGGTGAGCACGTTGCCTTTTAGGCAAGGAGCAGCTAAGCTCCAAGACCGGACGAAACCTCCTGCCGGCGGCAAAGCACGAGGCGGAAGCAGCCACACGCCATTTCGAGCTCTGCGCAATGATGATCACCCCCTTTCCCTGCCAACGTACTTCACCCAGTCACGGGCGCGTTCCTCTCGTTCACGCCGGGGCCTTGCGGTCGGAGGACGAGGGCAGTAAGACGATCTCCACCCCGGGGGGGCTCCCAGCGGCCGGGGCAGCGGGGCCGGGGCTCGCGTCCCATGGCTCCTTTGTTGGAGTTTAACCTTACGGAGGCGTTTGTCGTGATCAGATTAAATCGGCGTGAATTCATACAAGCATCCACCGCTACCTTATTCGCGGAGGGCACGAAAGTTTCAGCGTCGCCACGCAGCCCGGCTGAGAGTGATGGCAATTCTGCGGCGTTTGTCCGCACGAATGCCGAGGGAAAAAGCTGGACGGTTGGCAACTCTCTCGTGGATCGAGAAATTCGCTTCGACCCGATGCAGGGCCTGCAAACCGCGAGCTGGCGGCACCTGGTGACTGGGACTGATTTCACCACGGCTTCCCCCGTGATGAGGGGAAACCCCGGCGCGGAGTTCTCCCTTTGGGTGGATGGCCGCTCCTTACGGGGATCGGACGAGTCAGCTTGGGACCTGGTTGAAGCCAGGACGGAGAAGGTCACACCCTTAGGACAGTCCCTGATCATCCATCTGCGGGCGAAAACAAAGACCATTGAAATCAAGGTGCATTACGCCGTTTATGATTTGCATCCTGCCATTCAAAAGTGGATCGCCGTCACCAACGTGGGCGCTGCTCCTGTGGTCCTTTCGCATTTGAGTTTTGAGAGCTTGAGCATTGCCCCGGGTCCCCAGGAGGTGTTGCAGGCGTCGGGGTTTTATGCCGGCCAGCCGCGCGAGGTTTTCTTCACGGGGAGAGTGGACGATACCGCCGTTCTGGAAAGGAATTCCCTCACCGGGGAAGGCTACATTGCGATGAATGGGGCGCCGGGTTACACGAAGCGGACGGAACTCGCGGGATGGGGCGAGGGCGTGCAGCTAATGTATGACACAGACCTGTTCCCCTTCGAGCGCGGCTTGCAGCCCGGTGAGACGTTCACCAGCGCGAGGAGTTCGATCGCATTTTTCGCTGATGGTAAGGGGTTCGCTGACCCTCGCTGGGTGATGTCCCCTTATGCTTCGCAGGTCTTGATGAAGAAGGGAGCGGCTTATCAGCCACCTTGGATTTACAACACCTGGGAACCGTTCGAGCGCGGAATCACCAAAGGCATCACCATGGATTTAATTGCCGCCGCGGGGCGCATGGGGTTGGACGTCTTCACGATTGATGATGGATGGCAGGCCAACTACGGTGAAAATGCCATCAATCTTAAACTCTTTCCCAACGGCCTGGACGAAATCCAGGCCGCCGTAGAACAAAAGGGAATGCGCCTGGGCCTGTGGGTGCCGCTGGCCGCCATCAGCATGAATACAACGATCGCAAAGGAACACCCCGAGTGGGTTTGCAAAGACATGCATGGGAAACCCAAGTTCACGGGGACGATGGAGGGCTCGGATGCCGTCATGTGCCTTGCCACCCCCTATCGAGAGGTGGCGGCGAAGCGGATCAGCGAATTGATTGGCCGCTATCACCTGGCGTATGTCAAGGCCGACCTCACGACGGTGTTCAATGCCTACGGCGAGTCTCCAGGCTGCTACGCCCAGGGTCATGACCACAGTTCGTGGGCGGAGTCCCTCGAGCGCATCTATGAAGGCATCCAGTATGTGACCGACCATATTTACAGCGAACACCCCGAGGTGTTGCTGGACCTTACCTTCGAACTCTGGGGACAGAAACATATCATCGACTACGGCTTGCTCGCGGCAGGTGACTTGGATTGGCTCAGCAACGTGGATGATGGAACGCCGGGGGCGGCCGGTCCGCGCCAGGCTCGGACCCTGCTCTACCTGCGCTCGCTGGCGATTCCGAGCGAGACAATGCTGATTGGCAACCTTCAGGCGGAAATGGCGTCAATCGAGGATCGCCTGGCAACCGCCATGGGCGCAGGCCCGCTTTTCCTCGGCGACTTGAGAAAGTTGACGCCCGAGCAGCAGGATTGGTATGGCGAGAAAATTCGATGGTTCAAGGCGTTGCGCAAGGGTGTACCACTACTGGAAGGATTCTTCCCGCTTGGTAATTGGCAGCAGCCTGGAGCCGGGACCTGGGATGGATTCGCCCGCCTGAGCCGCCAGGGTGAAGGAATGATTGCCCTGTTCAAGAACGAGTCACACCTCGATCGGGTGGCCGTAAGGCTGCCCGTTTATCCGGATGGAACATTCCATATCCGCTCGGCCATGACCGGGAAATCACTGGGCGCCCGCACGGGTGAGCAATTCCGCCAGGGGATCGAAATTCACCTTCCGGCGGAGCACCAAGTGGACATCTTGGAAATCCGAAAGGTGTAGGTTCCAACGAAATCGCTGGGCATCCCAACGTCGACGAATGGTCGAGCGATACGTGCGCTTGATACGGCTTACGGCTTAGAGTATGCTGGATGGTAAAACTAATCTCTAGGGGGCATCTATATGGCGATCACACGGCAAGTTATCACCTCGCTCATGCACGACGGGACGGACATGCTCGGGACCAAGAGTCTGGCCGTGAAGATTGCTGACGAAAGCATTGTTTCCGGTTCCCTGCTCACGGTTGAAAGTAATCATTTCTGCATCTTGAAATCGCGCGGCGCGGTCTTGAATATTTACGAGACTGGACAATACCCCCTAACGACTCCTGACAAACCCCTGCTCGGTTCGATTGCCCAAGGGTTCTTCGGTGGGTCGTCTCCGTGGGTTTTCGAGGTTATTTACATCAACCGATCGAAGCTGCTCATCCGCAGCGAGGGGGTGGCCACCAGCGAAGAGATGGCCGAAATGGCTTACCAAGTGGATTACTACATCCACGTCGACACCAAGGAAGCTGCACTCCAATTGATTACCCATCTGCCCTTTAACGGTCATCTGATTGACACGAAGGAAGTGGCCGAATACGCGGGGCCAGCCATCGAGCAAGCCATCAACCAGGTCGTCCAAGTGACGAAGATGGAAGACATCAATGAGCACATCAATGAAGTTCGCGAGCTGGTGAAGACCCATCTTTCCGACTTCCTGAAAACGTATGGCATTACGCTCAATGATCTGAAGATCCTCATCATGCCGAAGGACGAGCGCATGCGCGAGCTCATCTCGTTGCAGGCCATCGGCCTTACTCCGCTCGAAGCGGTGCGCTACTATCTGGCGTTGCGGATGGCGGAAAGAGGCTTGGTTTCTGCCCCCAATGCCGCCGCGGGCTTGCCCTTTTACATTGGTGGTCAACCGACCGGATTCTATTCCGTCGGCCCCGAGACGGGATTGTCCGTAGGAAAATCTGGAGAGAAACCCGGAGAAAAATAGTGTCGAGCCATGGGTTTTATGACGCCGGCCTGCTGCGACAGGTTGCGACCAATCTGTTCTATGGCTGGGGCTACAACTTCTACCGCGTTGAAAACCAGTTGCGCGCGGACGACCAACTTGTGCGCAGCAAGGCCGCAGGGCTGCTCGGAATCGCCATGGCCAGCGTGGGCGACGCCGAGACCGAATACCGGCGGGTGTATCTCCCCCCGCCGTCCCGGCAGAAGCCCTTTCCGGATGCTGCCGCGGTCGCAGCGGCCCAGCGGCTGGAGCGGCTCGCCCAGGGGATTGGCGCGCTGGAAGCCTTGATCCAGCAACAGCCTGTACCCGAGAACGATCGCGTGACCCAACGATATCGCCAGGAAGCTCCCACACTCAAGACCCTCATCCACTACGATGAGCAGCTCGTGGGTCAGTGCGACCTCCTCCGATCCATGGTGGATAAGCAGGATGGCGCCGCGATCCTCGCAAAGCTGCCCGATCTTGAGGCTGGTCTAGAAGCAATTCGATCCACCTTGCAAAGTCGCGAAGCTGTCCTGCTCGACTGCGCGCCATAGACCGATGAAATTTTGCGGTATCGACTAGCCGTGTCGGCTTCATTACGGAACCCCAAAGTCAGGCGAGCCTGGCCTCCCCCCACATATTAATCGTCAGTTGCGGCATTGGAGCTTGTTCATTCGTCGCCGATTACTTAAGTACTCTTCCTTTTGTACCACGCAAGATTAAAATCACTTCAGTATTTCATTTGAGCAAGAAGTCCGTTGAATTAATATGATACCTCTAGCGGCAATCATCCTCATTGGCGCAATGGTCCTGGCTGGCCTCATCCTGGTTTCTTCTACGTTGCTATTTTTCTTCTATTTGGTGGTTACGTTTCAATCGATTCTCCGCCGCAAGCGGTAGCCCGGGTACAACTGCATAGGGGGTTTGAGAGGGTTAGGACTGCAATTTGTATGGAATTCTCTATTTCCCCTGGGTGTATGATGACCCGTGTAAGGGGAACGCTTGGATCGAATCTTCGGCTCGTTGGAGACACGCAATGAAAATCTATTACGTCATCATCGGAATGGCTGTGGTATTGATCGCGGCTCTCGTTGGCTACGCTGCCTTCCAAGATAGTCAATTAACTGACGAGAGGACTCGCAATACCGAACTCCAGAACAAGGTTGATTTTCTGGAGAAAGAGGTGGCAGCGCTGAAGGAAACTCCTGAGAACTACTTCCAGAGGGGGGCTGACGCACAACTCGCTGGTAACCTCGATGACGCGAAAACGGATTTCGAGGCAGTCATTAACAAGTTCCCCTCAAGCGATCTCGCGGCGAAAGCCCAAGAGCGGCTTATATTTGTCAACTCGGCGATGGCACGTAATCAAGCACAGCCAGCGGCAGGAGCACGCAAACCTGATAAGGGAACAAAGTGACTTGATGGAATGCGGTTTCTTTCATCGTTAACCTCATAGACGAATCGATCCCCGACCGTATATGATCCAACTCCAAACCCGATTGGAGGGACCCTCATGAGCCGTATCCACACTTTTTTTGCTGCGATTCTTCTCCTCGCGTTCGCGGGCGTTCTCTTTGCCCAGGACACAAGATTTGAGCCCGAAGAGGAACAGATTCCGGGGCCCGACAATGCCAAAACCCGTAATGGGGATTGCTGCTACCGCGGAGGTGAGACAAAAGATCCCGCCGATGCGTTCAAAACCTGGATCGAGGACGTCAAGCATTGGCGGCGCGAGCGCTTGATTCGCATCGCGTACAACGGCTCGGAGTACGAACGGCCGGAGCTCGCGTGGACACAGTCGTCTTTCATCCAGCCGCAGATGATGATCGAGGACCGGTACTTCTACGATCCTGTCGCCGGCAAATATACCGTGGATCGTTATCTCGATGACCTCGAGAAGCGTTACGGAGGCATCGATTCCGTCCTGATTTGGCACACCTATCCCAACATCGGCATCGATAATCGCAACCAGTACGACCTGCTCAACGACATGCCAGGTGGCGTCGAGGGGTTAAGGCAGATGATCAAGGACTTTCATCGCCGCGGGGTTCGGGTTCTTTTCCCTGTCATGGTATGGGACCAGGGGACGCGCGATGTGGGGGTTCCGAATTGGGAAGCCACAGCGAAGGCCATGGCCGATATCGGGGCGGATGGAGTCAATGGCGATACGCTTGACGGAATTCCGCGCGCCTTCCGCACCGCGTCGGACCAGACGGGCCACCCGATCGCGCTGGAACCGGAGGGCGGTCCGTCCGACGAGGCCCTCCAGTGGAACAACCTGACCTGGGGATATTGGAAATACCCCTTCGTGCCCATGATCAGCCGCTTCAAATGGCTCGAGTCCCGACATATGGTGAATGTCTGTGACCGCTGGAATCACGACAAGACCGACAACCTTCAGTACGCCTTCTTTAACGGAGTCGGGTACGAAAGCTGGGAGAACATTTGGGGCATCTGGAACCAGATCACGCCTCGTGACGCCGAGGCTGTGCGGCGCGTGTCGAAGGTTGAGCGCGCTTTTGCCGCGCTGCTCATAAGTCCCGGGTGGGAGCCGCATACGCCCACGCTTCGCTACGGTGTGTTTGCCAGCAAATTCCCGGGCCAAGGCCAAACTCTGTGGACCATTGTCAACCGCAACCAATATGGCGTGGACGGCCACCAGATTACGGTTCCCTACACGAGTGCAGTGCACTTTTACGACGTTTGGCACGGCCAGGAATTGAAGCCCGAGGTGAGTGGGTCCACTGCGACGCTGAGCTTTGGCATCGAAGCCCACGGGTTCGGCGCCGTGCTGGCTACCGACGGGGCCCCGGCGTCGGACGGCACGCTAAAACTTCTCTCCGCGATGCATGAGCTTGCCGGAACGCGCCTCCAGTCGCTATCCCACGAGTGGAAGGTTCTTCCCCAACATCTGGTGGAGATCACCCACACAAAACCTGCGAATTCCGCGCCTCCGAGTATGGTGAAGATTCTCGAGGCCGATTTCGAATTCCATTCCACTGGCATCATGATCGAGGGTGGGAACGATGTCGGGGTCGACGTGCAATACCCCTGGGAGGACGCTCCGCGCCGCTATCACCAGTTCAAATTGCACATCGGGTCCTTCTACATCGACAAATATCCGGTAACCAATGCGGACTTCAAGAAGTTCATGGACTCAACCCACTACCATCCTCGCGATGACCACAACTTTTTGCGCGATTGGAAGAACGGTGCATATCCCGAGGGATCGGGAAATAAGCCGGCAACGTGGGTTTCTCTCGAGGACGCGCGCGCCTACGCTGCCTGGGCAGGGAAGCGTCTGCCCCACGAATGGGAGTGGCAATATGCCGCCCAGGGAACCGACGGCCGCACCTATCCTTGGGGTAATTCGTGGAACGCCTCCGCCGTCCCGACGCCAGACAAGGGGCGCGAAATGGGTGCTCCCGCCGAGGTCGATGCCCACCCCCAGGGCGCCAGCCCGTTTGGAGTTATGGACTTGGTCGGAAATGTGTGGCAGTGGACCGACGAAGTCGTCGATGAGCACACGCGCAATGCGATCTTGAAAGGTGGCAATTTCTATCAGCCCCAGGGTTCATTATGGTATTTCCCACAGGCGTACAAGCTTACCGAGCATGGCAAGTACTTGCTGATGGCACCGAGCAAAGATCGCTCCGGCACGCTGGGCTTTCGCTGCGTCGTCGATACGGAGTGAAGGGCTTGGTTGCGGGGCCGGCTGAAGGCGAAAGGCCCTTTGCCACCTTGACCGCGCGTGATCAAGCTGCTTCGGTGCGTTTGGGCCTAAACCAGTGCAGCCGCTTGCTGGACAGTCTCGTACATGGCCACAACATTTTCAGGAGGCACGTGGGCCAGGATGTTGTGTACTTGCGAGAAGATGAATCCGCCACCAGGGCTGAGGATCCGCACTTGTTCAGTCACGTGCCTGCGCACCTCCTCGGGAGTGCCATAGGGTAGGATCGTCTGGGTATCGCAACCACCGCCGCAGAAAACCATCTCTCTCCCGAATTCCGCTTTGAGTTCCCTGGCGTCCATCCGGGCGCAAGAAATCTGAACCGGGTTAATGGCGTCGAGGCCCGCGTCAATCAGGTCGGGCAATAGTTCGCGGACTCCGCCGCAACAGTGGAGCATCACTTTCACGTTCGCCAGTTCCTTGGCGCGGGCCCACATGAGTTTGTGACGGGGCTTAAAGAATTCCCGGTACATCTTCGGCGAGATTTGCGGGCCGTTCTGCATTCCCAGGTCGTCGCCAAATTTGACAAAATCGATAAACTCTCCCGCCGCTCCCAGAAATTGTTCCAGGTTCTTCAAGTGGATCTCAACAAGGTCGTCCAGGAACTTGTGCGCCTTCTCCGGTTCCGCCGCGAGGAGCATATAGAAGTTGTCATTGCGATAGAAGAATTGGCCGGTCTCCAGCAAATTGCCGCCAAACCCGCCCAGAATGGCCTTATCCGTACTTTCCCGCAAACGCTTTGCCCCTTCCCGCAGGTGCAAAGCGTCGACCCAAGGCCCCGGAGGGCATCCCACGGTGTGCCACATGGACTCACGCATGGCCTCCGAAATGGTTCGGGGGCCGTTTTCATCTACAAACGGAAAATAGGTTTGGTCAAAATAGAGGGCGCCCTCCGGCATGTGGGCAATCTCGCGCCCACTCTTGGAGCGGAATACCCACCTTCCTCCCGCCTTCTCCGGTAAGGCCCAAGCGGGCATCTTGCACGGGGTGCCATCCGGCAGGACCCAGTCTGCCCATGATTTTTCATCAAGCGCAAATCCGCGTCCCAAATCGATCATATCACCACCGAATTTCTCCAACACGTCGTCGTCCACAAGGGCCAACTGTTGAATAGGGTCGTAAACGCGTAGAATCCGTCGGGGGAGACCCAGATACTTGCGCAACTTGGCATATGCAATGGCCGCAATCCCGGAAGAAGGATGAGAAGAGAGATCAACTGGTACGCGGTCGGGATCGCGATGATTGCAAGCGGTAAGAATTCGTTCTCTCGAGGTCATGGGATACTCTCCGAACTTGCACGGCAGCCAAGCGACAAGGGGCACCCGGGCCTGCAGGTCGATGAAGTCTGCTCCTGCCTTGACATCAGGGAGATTATAGGCGCCGCCGCCAAAAATACAACCGTGTGGATTAGGCGTCAGCGGCTTCGGTATATTTGCGCGCCAAGGCGCAGGGCGGGCAGAAATAACGCCGTTTGGACGGTGGTAGCCGAGCATTGCCCACGCGGGGGTATTTTCAGGGGCACTCCGCCGGGGCGGTTGGGGCGAGGCGGAGCCAAGTTATTAGGGGGCCGGGCAGGGGGGGAGGTAGAAGCTAAGTGGAGTCGTGGGGGGTTGGCCAGGACAAGCTGAGCCAGAGGAGTTGCCAACGGGTGATGGCTTGACGAATGGGGTGGGTACCGCGGTGGAGGTAACGAATTCGGTAGAGTCTTTCGATGGTCAAGGCTAAGGCGGTGAGCAGCCAAACCACCAGCAGGCTGTGGCGCTCGTGGTGGCAGATATGCTCGAAACCGTAAAGTTTCTTGGCGTCATTGAAGCCTTGGTTCTCGACCTCCCAGCGACTCTTGGCCATGCCGAAAATGGCGCGACTGCTCACCCGCTGGGGAGGGAAGTTGGTGAGCCAGTAGGCCTCGAACACGGTGCCGTTGGGCTTGTGCTGCCGGTAGCGGATCACGCGCACAGTTTCCCAGCGGAGAGTTTCCCAAGGATCAAAGTCGTCGGCGTCCCAGATTTCCACCCGGTCCTGGCCGTGGGAGAAGACTTGCTGCGGCGGCTGATGACGAAAGCGCTTCTGGGCTGCCGCCAGCAATTCGGGGAGATGGTCTTTCAGCCGGGCGACGACGGGGAGACCCAGGTCTCCCGCCTCGTGCAGGAAGGGGGCGGTGGCGAACTCGCCGTCGACGACCCCGTAGTCGGCAAAGCGCGGGCCGAGGTTGCCCACGGCGCGGCGCAGCAGCCTTCGACCAGCGTTGTACTCGCTCTCCCCGG
>CAZCVY010000231.1:0-10874 GCA_964501985.1 uncultured Acidobacteriota bacterium
GACGATCTGGTCATCGAGCTGCGCCAGTGGGATGCCGCCATCCTGGTGGATGAGACGCCCTTTGCCTTCGAGGCGCGCGAGGGCTTGGGCGTCGCTGTGGACTTGGGGACCACGACGCTTGTCACGCAGTTGCTTGACCTCCGCACGGGCCGCGTGCTGGCGGTGCGCACGGCGTTGAACTCCCAGGCGCGTTTCGGGGCCGACTTCATGAGCCGTGTGGAGTTTGCCGTGCCCAAAGATGGTGGGCAACAGCTCCGCGACCTTATTCGCCAGCAGATTGGAAGCTTGATTGAGCAACTCGTGTTTGCCGCCCACATTCCGCAAGAGGAAATCAGGGATGTTGTCGTGGTGGGCAACACGGTGATGCACCACCTTTTTTGCGGGCTGGATGTTGAGCCGCTTTCGCG
This sequence comes from uncultured Acidobacteriota bacterium, assembly GCA_964501985.1. Classification (GTDB taxonomy): domain Bacteria; phylum Acidobacteriota; class Terriglobia; order UBA7540; family UBA7540; genus Bog-366. The sequence goes on from CAZCVY010000231.1 coordinate 408, forward strand.
GTACCCTTTCGAGCCTGACCAGCTCGGCCTGCAGACTTTCCGGGCACCTGAGTTGGGATGGAAACTCTCGGGTCCTGCGCGGGTGCGCTTTCTCCCTTGCCTGGGGGGATTCGTGGGCAGCGATATCCTGGCCGGGATTTTGGCCACAAACCTCCACGAACGCGAGGAATTGACCGGGCTGGTGGATTTGGGCACGAATGGAGAAATCGTGATTGGCAATCGCGAGCGCTTGCTGTGCGCCTCGACGGCGGCCGGGCCGGCTTTCGAGGGAGCGCGGATCTCGATGGGAATGCGCGCATCAACGGGCGCGATTTCCGAGGTCAGGGTGGAAGACCACTCGGTTCGCTGCCGCGTCCTGGGCAACGTTCCGCCCCAGGGTCTGTGTGGTAGCGGATTGGTGGACGCCGTGGCGGCGGGTTTGGAATTGGGGCGCATACAGTCTTCCGGACGCTTTACTGCCGGCGGCGGTGCGTGGGAACTGGCAGCGCCCGTGGTATTGACGCAAAGTGACGTTCGCGAGTTGCAATTGGCCAAGGGCGCTATCGCCGCCGGCATCCGCATGTTGCTGGAGCGATTCGGCGCCTCGGCACGTGACTTAAATAAACTCTATCTTGCGGGGGCCTTCGGGAACTATATTAACCGCGCCAGTGCGCAACGCATCGGCCTGATCAACTTCCCTTCGGAAAAGGTTGAGGCGGCCGGAAACACCGCCCTGCTGGGAGCGAAGCTGGCACTCTTCCGCCCGGAAGGAGAGGACGGCTCCTTTGCGCGCATACGGCAACAGACCGAACACGTTCCTCTGAACGCCGATCAAAGTTTTCAAGAAACCTTTGTGGAGGAAATGGTATTTCCAAACATGGGGGCAAGGACCTGGGAAGTGGCAACAGGGGAAACCCCGGAAGCCAACACCCAGAACTCAGCACCTAGAATCTAGAAATGGAGACTCGTATGACACCCTTCGAGGAACTACAACAGGCCATTATTGATGGAAAAGCTTTTGTGTCCAAAGCGCTAACGGAAAGAATGCTGAAGGATGGAGTTCGCCCGGGCGAATTCTTCCCGAAGGCAATTATCCCCGCCATGGATGAGGTGGGGCGCCGCATGCGGGAATGTGAATTCTTCATTCCCGAAGTGCTGATTGCGGCGCGGGCGGCACGCGCCTCCAGTGATATTCTGCGGCCGCTGCTCGTAGGCGCCGAGGCCATGAGCTCCGCCGGGACCGTCGTGTGCTGCACCGTAAAAGGTGATTTGCACGACATCGGCAAAAATATTGTGGCCATGATGCTGGAGAGCGCGGGCTTCAAAATTGTTGACTTGGGCGTCGACGTCAACGCCGAGAAGATCGTCAACGCGGTTCGCGAGCACCAAGCCAATCTCGTAGCCCTGTCGGCGCTACTCACTACCACTATGGTGAACATGAAGTCCGTGGTGGAAGCACTAACTGCCGCCGGATTGCGCGACAACGTGAAAATTATGGTGGGTGGCGCGCCCGTCACGGACGCCTGGGCCCATTCGATCGGCGCCGACGGCTACGGCAAGGACGCGCCGTCAGCGGTAGAGTTGGCGCGTCAGCTCGCGACCGCTTAAACCGCAAGCAGAATCTTAGTCGACGCCGCTGCCCTTGGGGCGGCGGCGTGCGGGCAGGGGTTTAATGATGATGACCTCACGTGAGCGAGTTCGCCTCGCCCTGGAGCACAGGGAACCGGACTGCGTTCCCCTCGACTTGGGCGCAACCACGGTGACGGGCATGCACGTCGATACCGTTTACCGCTTGCGCCAAGCCCTCGACTTGGACGCGCCCGGGACGCCCGTCAAAATCCTCGACCCCTTTCAGATGCTGGGTGAAGTCAAGCCTGACCTTCTGAATGCGCTGGCCATTGACACCGCTCTCGTGTGCGGCACCGGCACGGCATTTGGCTTTCCGCTGGAAGGCTGGAAAGAGTGGAGGACCTTCGCCGGCACTCCTGCATTGGTGCCGGCTGGGTTCAATACTCAGCCTGAACCGAACGGGGACTTGCTTCTTCATCCGCAAGGCGATCGCTCTGCGCCCGCCTCTGGCCGCATGCCGCAGGGGGGTGTCTACTTTGACGCCATCGTCCGGCAGGATCCTTTCAAGGAAGAGGAACTGCGGGTTGAAGATAATGTGGAAGAATTCAGCGTATTTTCCGATGGGGAAATAGAGCATTATCGCCGCCGCGCGGAGGAACTCTACACGCAGACAGATAAGGCCCTGGTGCTGAACCTAGGAGCCCTATCCCTTGGCAACATCGCACGAATCCCCGGGCCCGGATTGAAGCGTCCACGTGGAATTCGCGACGTCGAGGAGTGGTACGTCAGCTTGAGCGCGCGGCGCGAGCACATCTACAAGATTTTCGAGCGCCAGACCGAAATTAATATGGCGAACCTGGAAAAGATTTATGCCGCAGTCGGCAATCGGGTAGCGGTCGCGTATTTGACGGGCACAGATTTCGGTGCTCAGAATGGGCCGTTCGTTTCCCCCACGACTTACCGCAACCTCTTTTTCCCGTTCCATAAACAGGTCAATGACTGGGTCCACCGCCATACAACCTGGAAGACTTTCATTCATAGTTGCGGTTCGGTATGGGCGCTGCTGGAGGATTTTGTCGCGGCGGGTTTTGACATCCTAAACCCTGTCCAGTGCTCTGCCGCCCGTATGAATCCGTTTGACCTCAAGGGAAAATATGGAGGGCGGATCACTTTCTGGGGCGGAGGGATAGATACCCAAAGCACGCTCCCCTTCGGCTCACCGCAAGAGGTGAGGGAAGAGGTGCGCGAGCGGATCAGAGCCTTCGCTCCCGGCGGGGGCTTCGTTTTTAACGCCGCGCATAACGTCCAGGCGCTCGTGCCGGTGGAAAACGTCTTGGCGATGTACCGAGCCGCACGCGAGTACGGCGCTTATCCATTGCGCATGGACCGTGCGCCATCTTTGACCGCAGTAGGCACTAAGCACTAGGTCGTTGGAGGAATCACATGTTGACTTCACGCGAGCGCGTGTCCAAAGCGTTAAATCACCAGGAGTCTGACCGCGTTCCCTTGGACCTCGGCGCGGCACCTGTAACAGGGATGCAGGTCGATACTGTTTACAAACTTCGCCAGGCGCTCGGACTTGATGCTCCCTGCACACCGGTGAAAGTGGTGGAACCCTATCAAATGCTGGGCGAAATCAAACTGGATCTGATGGAGGCCCTCGGCGTCGACGTAATCGGCCTCGCGAACCGCTCCACGATGTTCGGTTTCAAAAATCAAGGATGGAAGCCTTGGACCACCTTTGGCGGTACTCCCGTGCTTGTTGCAGAAGGCTTCAACACCGACCCCGATGAGAACGGCGACATCCTGATGTATCCCGAGGGCGACAAGTCCGTGCCTCCCAGCGGCCGCATGCCCAAAGGGGGGTTCTATTTCGACTCGGTTCCACGCCAACTCCCGCTGGATGACGATAACTTAAAGCTCGAGGATAACATTGAAGAGTTTGTTCCCATTGCCGACGAGGATTTGGCGTATCTGGGCCGCGAGGCAGAAAGACTTTGGACTGAGACCGACAAAGCCGTGCTGGCGAACTTCGGCGGGACGGCCTTCGGCGACATTGCCCTGGTGCCCGGCCCGTGGCTTAAGCATCCTAAGGGCATCCGCGATGTCGAGGAGTGGTACATCAGCACGGCGACGCGGCGCGACTTCATCTACAAGATATTCGAGCGACAGTGTGAAATCGGCATCAAGAATCTCGAGAAGATTCACTCCGTCGTCGGAGAGCGCGTTAACGTCGTGATGGTTTCAGGGACGGACTTTGGCCAGCAGAATGGTCCGTTTATTTCGCCCAAGAACTATCGGGATCTCTTTCAGCCTTTCAATAAAGCCGTGAACGATTGGGTGCACAAGAACACGACGTGGAAGACCTTCATTCACTCGTGCGGATCGGTCCGCGCGTTGCTCCCCGACTTCATTGCCGCGGGCTTCGACATTCTCAACCCCGTCCAGTGCTCCGCGTCTTGCATGGCGCCGGAAGAACTCAAGCAGGAGTTTGGGGACAGGGTAACCTTCTGGGGCGGCGGCGTCGATACCCAGAAAACCCTGCCTTTTGGCACGGTCGAAGATGTTCGGAACGAAGTGAGTTCGCGCCTCAAGATCTTTGGCAAGGGTGGCGGGTACGTCTTCAACTCGATTCACAACGTCCAGGCAGGCGTGCCTATTGAGAACGTCCTGGCGATGTACGAAACCGTGCGCGACTGCGGGAGGTATTGAGCCGCCGAACTCCGCTGCCATAAAGAAGACGTCAGCTCTATTCCGTGGGAGGCCCGTGCTCCCCCCCGTCTCGAGGTCCCATATCCCTCACACTCGCCGAATCTCCTCCAGCCCAATAATGCCCTAAATCAAGGGCGAACCCCGCTACCTAAACTGCGATCTTGGCCAGGATGGTATAATTTCTTGAGGAGTAGCTCTGCGGGCGTAATCTCGCATTCAACTCTGTCTCATGGCTGACCAATCTATACCCTTGCCTGCGAGCCCGCAAACTAACGGGGTCGCCCCTCGCCGCTACTGGCCCGTCGCGACGCTGATTCTTCTCGCCCTGAATTTTCTTTTTTTCGGTTTGGAGATCCTCGCCGGGGGCTTCGATGACCTCCAAGTTCTCCTCAATCTCGGCGCCTCTTACGGGCCCTACATGCGGCGCGGAGAAATCTGGCGGCTGGTCATGCCAATGTTCCTCCACGGCGGGTGGCTTCACATTCTGGGAAACAGCTACGCTCTGTACATCCTCGGGCCAATCCTGGAACGCGTCTACGGCTATGGACGCTACCTCACGATCTACGTGGCCGCCGGCATCGGGGGCGCCTTCCTTTCGATGACCGTGTCGCGGGACGTTTCCGTCGGAGCTTCAGGCGCTATCTTCGGCGTCGCCGGGGCCATGCTCGTCACTGGCTACGTTCACCGCGACGTGATTCCGCCGCGATGGGGACGCGCCTTCGGGCGGGGAATTATCCCCTTCATCGTCCTGGTTCTGGTCGCAGGCCTTTTGGAACATGGGATCGACAATTGGGGCCACCTGGGTGGATTGGCCACCGGCGCGATTCTGGCTTTCGCGATTCCGCCCCCACGGCGCGATCTTGTGTACGGCCAACTTGTTGAAACTCCCTCGCAGGCTTTGGTCGCGCTTCCAGTGGTCGTGGTGGTCTTTGCCATGGCGGCGGCAGCAAATCATTACCGGACTATTCACGCGATGGATCGCCTCCTGACGCAAGCTGAAGGCTACGCGTCCGCACAACAATATGATGCTGAGCTCCGGACTTTCCAGCAAGCGATTCACCTGGCTCCTCGCGAAGAGCAGCCGCATGAAGAGTTGGGCAGCTATTACCTGAGGCAGAAGAAATACGACGAGGCCATCCAGGAATTTAAGGAGGCGATTCGCCTGACCGAGGGAGATGACCGTCCCCGGCTGGAGCTGGGACTGGCTTACCAGTTGAAGGGCGATCCCCAGTGGGCGCAGGTAATATTTGAACAGGTGCTCGGACGGAATCCCCAAACCACCGAGGGCCAGAGATTGCTTGCCGCCAACCATGTGATGATGGCGGATCTCGATGACCAACACAAACTTTACGCTGACGCCATCAAGAATTATCACGAGGCCCTAACTCTCGACGACGACTTGCCTGAAGCTCACAATAACCTGGCGTGGCTTTATGCCACGTGCGAAGACCTGAAGTATCGCGACCCCAAGGCCGCGCTTGAGCACGCCACGATCGCTGTGAATCTCAGCCAATGGAAGCAGGGCGATTTCGTCGATACCCTGGCGGAGTCATACTTCGCGAACGGCGACTATCAGAAAGCCGTCGAGGTCCAAAAGAAAGCTCTCGCCCTCGAGCCCGATAACAAGGAGCTGCAAGAGCATATGGCGCGTTATCGCCAGGCTGCCGGTGTATGATCGTGCGCCTGGTACGTTGGCGCCCACCGCGGTGGGTTCCCGCCAGCGCTACGATAGCATTGGGTTCGGCTGGTTGGCCGCGCGTTTGACCCAGTGATACGCTTGGATGGAGTTTCTCCAGAAGAACTTTTCCGCCGCCATCGTTCCTTTCGCTATAACGTACTCGCGGATGACGTTCAGCCCCTGCTGATAGGTGCCCTTAGTGTCGCTATTCGGCCAATCGCTGCCGTACAGGACCTTGTCCTCTCCAAGAATTCCCCAAAGCTCATCCAAGCGCGGCCGGTAAAATTCCAGATCAATGTGGACTCGCCCGTCAACGGGGCGGAGCACAGCCGAAAGTTTGAAATACACCTGCGGACGAGTTGCCAGCTCCCGCAAATCGGCCTGGAGTTGCTTGCGAGCCATCGGTTCTGTTGGTGCCTCCAACTGCGGCAGGTGGTCGACAACGAGTCTCAGGGTAGGGATCTTATCCGTGACTCGCACCAGGGCCGCGATGAGGGCAGAGTCCGGGTTCGCCGAATCCATCCCCAGATTGGCATCCGCGAGGGCTTTGAGGTCGGAAAGGAACTCCCCATTCGATATATCTTCTGTAAGGTTGCGGCCCCACAGGTTTCCGCACCGAATGCCTCGGAAAAGCGGATTCCGGTGAAAGCGCTCCAATTGTTTGCGGAAGTCCGGCGTTCCCGGCACGAGGTCACCGACGGTTCCGACGATCATGGTGTCGTGGGCGGCGATGTCCAGAACCCATTCGTTGTCTTCCAACCAGGGACTGCATTCGACCTCGATAGCCCCGACGATCCCCAACCCCTGCGTAACCCGGCGAAAGCGGTCGGGCAGCGCCGGTTGATACAACACCTTGTTGTCCTTCTCGGGCCAAGGCACGCCTTCCGGGCGCCTCGGGTCGAATAGATGGATGTGCGTGTCGATGATTGGGATCGGCCCGCTCGCCGCGCCTAAATCGCCTGCCGCAACACCTGCGGCAGCACTCAAGAATGTCCTTCGATTCATATAGCTCTCCGGCGGCCGGCCTTTTTGCGAGCCCCGTGGGCGCCCGCGAACAATCTATATGCGATGCCCGGCGGCGGCAATAGCGAACCGAACCGGCGAATGGAGAGGGTAGCGAAAAGCGAGGACCCCATGGGCAGATCTCGGCGCGCGAGATCAAGTTGGCGGCAAGCTGTGGGCTGTATGCTGTCGGCCGTCAGCCTCCACCCACCGGCTCGCCCTGAATGATTTCGAAGTTCATCCCCCGAGAATTCCGCTTGACAGGTGGTCGGCAGCCGTCCCGACGCCCCGCACTCTCGGACGTTTCCCTACAACGCGTCAGGGGACAAATTCCGAAACGCCCAGGGCCGAGGCTGCAGCCTTGAGCTTGCCATCCAGCGTCGCAAGCGGCAAGCCGCGGCGCAGGGCCAGTTCCAGGCAGGCCGCGTCATAGGCCGAAAGGCGATGCGCGCGCGCCAAGCTTAGCACCTCACCCCAAGCCCGGTCGTTGGTTCCGTCGTCGACGGAAATGGGGAGGTACGCGAGGTAGGTAAGCCATCGGGCGGCTTGCGCCTCCGTGCTCCGCTGGCGCCGTTCTCCCATGAGCACCGCGTTAGCAACCTCCAGGGGCCAAATCACTGGCACCGCTGCGCGCGCTGCCGGAAAGCCCGCCGCGACCGCATCCGCATACGGGTTGGCCTCGTCCTGGAAGTACCACGCCAAAGCGAGCGAGGTGTCGAGAACAAACTCGGCCATGCCAGGCTTCCTTGCCTTTTTCGCCATTGCGTTTCCTCTCGGTCGTGCGCCCGCCTAAAACCGGCGGCCTTCTTCAATCAGCTCCCGAATAGTCACTTGGCCTCCCAGCGTTGGTCCCTCGCGGTCCCGGAACGCCAGCATCTCCCGGACAACCTGATGCACATCCCGCTGATCCGCTTTGGGAGGTGGACTGATCAGGGCCGCAGGTTTGCCGCGCCGCGTGATAAGAACTTTCTTCCCCTTCGCGACCTGGTCGAGCAGTTCGGAAAGGTGCGTCCGCGCTTCGTAGAAACCCATCGTGGTCATATTCACTCCGCTCCTTTTGACCTGTCTATTAGACCAGTCTATCACCACGGCTGCCATCGAACAAGTAGCGACTAGCAAGATGATCTCGGCAGGAGAAGGGAACAAATTCGTATGGCAGTTCCGGACTCGTCATTTCGAGAGAAACGTCGCGAAGAACTTAAACTTCTCCGGGCTGCCCGCCACCGGGATCGGCTCTGTCTTGTCGCCCACTTCCATGATTTCCGGTTTCTCGCTGATCGAAGGCCATCGCGCCAGACCCTTCCCATTCGGATCCCCGGACGCGGCGAAATTCGCCCAATAGGACGCCATCATATCGGCGATCTTCCGGTCCGCCTCGGTGAACGGACGGTCCGACATGTACAGGGTGTTCAAAACGTAGGGAACCTCGGAAGTGTGGAACGCTCCAAAGCGCCCGGCGTCAGGCCCGGGAAGCGTGTGATCCCACAAGTACTCATACAGCTTCGTCTTGGCGGTCTTTGATCGCTCCCTCGCCCAAAGGTACATCGCCACGAGCGCTTGATCGCGGGCACTCTGTGCTTGTGCCATCCCTACCTGCTCGTCGGTTGCAGCGGGGTAAAGCTTCAGGAATTCATCGGCCAAATCTCCGTACTTCTCGCGTGCGTGGTTTCGAAAGGATTCCGCCGGCATGGGGCCCGGGGGCGGTCCAAATCCTCCCAGTTCACCCAGATTGGCGCCTGTCAATGTCACCACATCATTCTGCCTTCCTTGGGCGATGACTTCCATGAACGAAGCGGGCAGCGAATACCCGTCCACGATGGGGGCGAAACGCAGTCCGGGCGGGGCTCCCGCGCTTCCTGAGGCCGGTGCCGGCACGGGCTCCATCAGCTTTTGCCAGCTCATCGCCCGCAGTTCCGCGAGCGACTTGGCCCCCTTCGCTGCCGCGAACTTCTGCCCGTCTGCTTCGGCGTCAGCTAGGGAATGGGGGTGAAGGGGTATGCCACCTCTTCCAATACTGGAGCCGCCGCTCTCGACAATCGCGCGTTGAAACAAACCTCGCGCCAAGGGTGAGGCCGTCAGGTCGTGCACCGACATCCCACCGGCCGACTGGCCGGCGATGGTCACGCGGGTCGCGTCGCCGCCAAAATGGGAGATGTTCTCATGCACCCACCGGAGCGCCGCGATTTGATCGAGCAATCCGTAATTGCCCGAAGCTTGGTGGCCGGACTCACGGGTCAATTCGGGAAGAGCCAGGAATCCCAAGATTCCCAAGCGGTAGTTGATCGTCACCATCACGAGGCCTTTCTTCGCCAAGCCCTCGCCGTCGTAAACCGGCACCGCCGCCGATCCTTCCATAAAGCCGCCGCCATACAGATAAACGAAAATCGGCCGTTTTTCCGCGGCCGATTTTGCCGCGGTCCAGACGTTGAGGTACAGGCAATCCTCGCTGATTTCACCGTGGGTCATGAATTCGTAGGTCCACGGCTTGCGTTCGGGGACCACATTCTGAATGCAACTTGCCGAGAACTTGTCCGCACGGCGCACACCTTGCCAGGGCAGCGCCGGGCTCGGCGCGCGCCACCGCAGGTCTCCAACCGGCGGCGCGGCAAAGGGAATCCCTTTGTAAGTCATCATCGATGGCTCTCTGCCAGGAACGCCGGAAACAAGGCCGCCCTCGACCTTTACGGGCTGGTTGATGGCTGCGGCAAGAGGCCCGGAGGCCAGAACCGCCAAGACGATGGTATTGAAAAAACTGCGCATGAGGACTCCTGGAATCGCTATCTCCGGTCTTTTCACGCCCTCGCAGGGACGAGCCATGCTCACGGTGTAATCAGCAAGCCGCCCACGGATCTAGCCCTCGATCTCATCTAAATCCCGCTCTTTGAATCGGCTTGCAGCGGGGGGAAGTTGGCGCGCACATTCTAACACCCGCCCCTTGCTGGCAAAAGCAATTCACTCGTGTCCAAGACAGAAGCTTCGCATCGACCGGGGACCTGCGGTTCTTTCCCCGCGTCGCGATGGCCGAAGAGCCGCAAGGCCGAAGTGCGGGCCGTGCGCAACGCTTCCGCGTCGCGAGGGCCATGACCAAAGAAAAAGCCGCAGGGCTGGAGAGCGGGCATTGCGCTACGTCCCCGCATCGGCGCCCCAGGTCCTCTGCCGGTGTCGAAACCGGCGCGAAACCGGATCGGTCTGACAAACTGTCGTTCAAAAGCAGTAATTTTCTGCAAAATAGCGCTCGATTCGACGTAAATGTCGAAAATTGAGACCTAAAAGTCTGTTTCTATTCGGGCATTGTGCCTTGCGATCCTTTGTTTTCATAGACATTCCGGCTTCGCTCGTCTTTTTTTAACATCTTTTTTCATGCTCTGCCGGGAAACGGGCCGCGGCGGGGTTCACTCCGGCCCCCTGCGTCGAGCCCTCAAGGGCCTTAGGGGCCGTCGACCCCGGCGCACAACTACCTTTATTTTCATGAATATCGTAGGTATACAGAATTAAGTTGCTTGTTTTCATGAACATCGTAGGAGTAG
>CAZCVY010000232.1:0-10870 GCA_964501985.1 uncultured Acidobacteriota bacterium
AAGTAGTTGAAAGCACGCGGGCGAAAGTCGGAAAAGCCAATAAATTCACAGCTTCCCAGCGGGCGGGACGCCCGCGCTACGATAGCTCCCCTTATTCCACGCGGAATTTGTTGCCCGGTTGCTTGACCGCCTTGCGGAAATCGTCGGAGATGATCTCCACCAGCTTGCACATCTCGTAAAGCCGCGATCGCAGGGTTACGCCTAACTGGTTTAAGGTGTAATCCAAATCGGGGATGTCTTCACCGGAAGGCTGGCGAACCGCTCGCCGCCCCGCGGAATCGCGGGAAAGCAGCGTGGTGGTGATGAGGGTCACCTTCTTATAGTTATATCGCCAATTGATAATATGATGCAGGGTCTCTTTTACCCAGTCACTGGGGTTGGAGCCCGCCAGCTCGTCAAGCAGCAGAACCTCCGCATCCAGCACCGGCTGAAGCACGCCGAGCTCGGTATTCTGGGTTCCGGGGTTATAGCTGTCCCTGATGGTCTTCAGCAAATCGTGGAAATCATAGAAGAGGCAGTCCACCTTTTTGCGTAAGATCAGTTCGCGGATGATCGCCACGGACAGGTGAGTTTTCCCCACACCCGTTGTCCCCGCAAAGAGCAGGCCAAAATTGGTGGGATACTCTTCCACAAATTTTGTTGCAGTGAATTTGGCTGCCCGCAAACTGGGGTTCTCCTGGTCTGTGCCTGGGAGCTTGCGCACGGCAAAATTCTCGAGTTCGCAGTGCTCATAGCGGGGCGGGATGCGCGCTTGGCTAAGAAGCTTGGCGGATTCCTCCAGATTCTTGCAATCGCAGGGCATGACGCGGCGGATGCCCTCCACCTCAATCGGCTTCCATCCCGTTCCGTCACACTGAGGACAATCTTTTTGGGGCATGGCAACAAAAGGATAAAGGAGAAAGCTTAAAGGGTAAAGGATATAAGGATGACGTATGAAGGGTGAAGGCTGAAGTATGAAGTGGGAGGAATGCGAGGTGAAACATTGCGGGTAAAGGACGAAGGGTAAAGTTTAAATGATAAAGGGTAAAGGGTGCGGTTCGAGATTCATCCTTCAGCCTTCACCCTTCATCCGTTCCCTTCATCCTTTCCCTCGGGCGCGGATCATTTGCAGCGGGGTGATTCGGACCAGGGCGTTCTTAATTCCTTCCTGGTCTTTCTCCGAACGCACCAGATATTCCTTCTGCACATAATCGACGAACGCCTGCATTTCTTCCTGCATCTGGTTCATGCGCTTGCGCATGTTCAGGATAATTTCGATCCCGGCCAGATTCACTCCCAGGTCGCGGGTGAGGTTCAGGATGGTTTCAAGCTGCTCCAAATCGTCCTGGGTGTAGAGGCGCGTGTTGCCGTTGGAGCGAGACGGGATCAAGAGTCCCTCGCGCTCGTACATGCGCAGCGTCTGGGGATGGATGCTGTACATCTCGGCCACCGCCGAGATCATGTAGCCAGCCTTGCCGCGAGTTTTTCTGCCACGTTTGGCCATGGGAAATTCAAAATTCAAGATTCAAAATTCAAGACTGAAAACGCGGAGTTCGTAAGCCAAGGTTGAATATCCGAGACTCAGACTACAAAGCTCAAAATCCGAAATTCGAAACTCAATAGTCGACATCCGAGACTCGAAACTGAATAATCAAAACCGAGATTCAAGCAGCTGCAAAACGCCAGCCAACAACTTCCAAAAGCGAACGTTCAGGCTTCACCATTGCCTCTTCATCCTTCAGCCTTCACCCTTCACCCGTCCGCCGTCAGCTTTCATAATTCAGAATTCAGAATTCTTACGGTCTTGCCCCTGCCGCCCGCAGGTCCTTTCGGGGATCCTCGGGGTTCAGGCGCGAGAGTTCGCGGAGAATTTCTTTCGTGCGCTCGTCGGCGACGCGCGGAACCATCACCTGGACCTCCACAAATTCGTCGCCGCGAAGCTCTCCGGAAGACTCCCGCAGCGACGGTGCTCCTTTGCCGCGTAGGCGCAGCTTTTGCCCGCTCTGCGTCCCGGGAGGGATCTTGATGGTGCTCGGGCCGTCGATGGTCGGAACTTCGACCTTGGCTCCCAAGGCCGCCTCGGTGATGGTGACCGGCAACTTCACGTAGAAGTTATCGCCCTTGCGCTCGAACACGGGATGTGGTTCCACTTCCGTGACGATGTAGAGATCGCCCGGCGGCCCTCCATGAATTCCGGCGTTGCCTTTACCCGGCACCCGCACCCGCGAGCCGGTGTCGACGCCGGGAGGAATCCTTACGTTCAAGGTTTCGGGCGCACTGATGGAGCCGGTGCCGTGGCATTTGGGGCAGGGCCGGCGCTGCTTGCCGGTCCCACCGCATTGCGGGCAAGTCATCTCGAAGCGCATGGCCCCAACCTGCTTCGTAGTCTTGCCCGAGCCGCCGCAATTGGCGCAGGTGACCGCCGGGCCGGGGGTCGTGCCGGTTCCGTGACAGGTGCTGCAAGCCTCCTCGCGCCCCACCGTAATGCGCACCTGGGCGCCCCGAATGGCGTCCCAAAATCCCAGGTGCATCCGGTATTCAATGTCCGAGCCCGCTTCCGGCTCTTCGCTCGCCGCTTCGCGTTCGCCCCGCGAGAATATCTGGGAGAAGATGTCGCGGAAGCCCCCGCCAAACCCGCCGCTTCGCCCTCCGGCTTCACCGGTTCCATCGTCCGTATTGGAAAAGTCGAAACCAGAGAAATCGACGCCGGGCGGGGGCGAACTCGTGGGCCGCCCAGAACCTGGGCCGGGACCATAGCCGCCAGGAGGGAGATTGTCAGAATAGAATCCGTACTGATCGTAAATCTTGCGCTTTTTCTCGTCGCTCAGGACTTCGTAGGCTTCGGAAAGTTGTTTGAACTTTTCCTCGGCGCCCTTGTTCCCAGGGTTGACGTCGGGATGATACTTCCGCGCCAAATGGCGGTAGGATTTCCGGATTTCCTCCGGCTTGGCGTCACGAGCGACGCCGAGCACGACATAGTAATCTTTTTGTGGGGCAGAAGACATAATGAGGACCTAAAAACGTCCGTTGTCAGTTGTCGATACTGTTGGCTCGGGGTTATCGCTGTTCCTCCGGCGGAACTAATGGCTCGATGAGCGCATTCAATGCCGCCAGGTCCTTTTCGACAACCTCCCAAACTTTGTCCGGAGCGACGTTGAAATACTCATGGATCAACCTGTTCCGAATCCCGACAATTCCCGACTACGGGATTCCGGGGTGAGCTGTTTTGAAATCAGCTGAGATGTTTCGAGCCACTTCTCCGATAATCTCGATCAGTCGAACAGCCGCACGCTGAAGCAGCCGGTTGCGCTCGAATGCCTCAAAAGAGACGCCCTCGGTATGCTTATCCAGCTCCCTCGCCGCTAGAAGCATGTCTAGAAGTCTAGCGTCATCGCGCCACATAAAAAGGTTCCGCTGAGGCCAAAATGTGATGTCGGCGAATGTAATTCTCGCTGTGCTCGATGTCACTACGCTCTACCAAGTCGACCTTGCGGCCCAAGATTTTCTCCAACTCGTCATGCATCTCGACGATTGCCATGAGACTCCACCGGGCTGCAGGCTCAAAACTCACTAGAACGTCTATGTCGCTGCTCGGCCGGAAGTCATCCCGTAACACGGAACCGAACAGGGCAAGCTCCGTAACCTTCCACTTTAAACAGAAGTCCTGGATTTTGTCCTTACTCAGTTCGATGCGAATCATTCCCGGCTCCTACGACAACTGACCACTGACAACTGACAACTTCAATTCTTACTCATCTCCAAAATCGGGCCGAGGTGGTCCGGGCAGCGCGAGGCGATCCAAGCCTCCAGGTGCTTGCGAATTTCCGCCCCTGCCGCCGGATCCCACTCCTCGGCTTGAATTTCCAAAAAATGCCGCCAATGGCAAACTGGGCATTGGACGGGTACTTGAGCACGATGTTCCATAAGATAGTCCATAGTCGAAAGTCAAAGGTCTAGAGTCGGGAGTCGAAGAGTTGAAGAAGATAAAGAAGTTGAAAGTGAAAACTCTTCAACTCTTTCGACTGCCTCAACTCTTTCAACTCTTTTTCTTATCGTCCGGCTCCACAACCTCGGCGTCGATCACATCCCCTTCGGCTTTGTCCTTGGCTTGCTCGCCGGTGTCGGCGGGGCCTTGCTGCGGACCTGCCGCGCTCGCGTCGGCGGAAGCCTTGGCGGAAGCCGCTTGCTTGTACATGGCCTCGGCGAGCTTGTGGGAGGCCGAGGTCAACTTCTCGACGGCCGCGCTGATCTTGCTCGAATCTCCACCCTGAATGGTGTTCTTCGCTTCCTCCAGCGCCGCTTCGATCGCTTTGACATCGGCATCAGAGATTTTCTCGCGATTCTCCTTGAGCAGTTTCTCGACCGAGTACACCATCGAATCGGCTTTATTCTTGACCTCCACTTCGTCTTTGCGCCGTTTATCTTCTTCGGCGTGGAGGTCGCCCTCTTTGGTCATGCGTTCCACCTCTTCCTTGCTGAGGCCGCTGGAAGAGGTGATGGTGATCTTCTGCTCCTTGCCCGTCCCGATGTCCTTGGCGGAGACGTTCAGGATGCCGTTGGCGTCAATATCGAACGTCACCTCAATCTGGGGTATTCCCCGCGGAGCGGGTGGAATGCCAATCAGATGGAACTTGCCCAGGGTGCGGTTGTCCTTCGCCATGGGCCGTTCGCCCTGTAGAACATGGATTTCAACCGAGGTCTGGCTGTCCGCCGCCGTCGAAAAGGTCTCGGTCTTGCGCGTCGGGATGGTGGTGTTGCGCTGGATCAGCGGAGTCATAACGCCGCCCAACGTTTCCACACCCAGGGTCAGCGGGGTTACGTCGAGGAGCAGCAAGTCCTTGACCTCGCCTCCCAGTACGCCCGCCTGAATGGCCGCGCCCACCGCCACGACTTCATCGGGGTTCACGCCCTTGTGGGGCTCCTTGCCGAGGAAGAGGTCCTTCACAATCTGTTGTACGCGGGGGATGCGGATGGAACCGCCCACCAACACGACTTCATTGACTCTGTCGGGGGTGATGCCAGCATCCTTCAGCGCTTGCTTCACCGGACCCACCGAGCGTTGGAAAATATCCTCGCACATTTGCTCGAAGCGCCCACGCGTCAGCTTCATGGCCAGGTGCTTGGGGCCGGAAGCGTCGGCGGTGATAAAGGGCAGATTGATCTCGGTTTCCAGCACGGTAGAGAGCTCCATCTTGGCCTTCTCCGCCGCCTCGCGCAGACGCTGCAGGGCCATGCGGTCCTTCGCGAGGTCGATGCCCTGATCCTTGTTGAATTCCGCAACGATCCAATCCATCACGCGCTTGTCGATGTCGTCGCCGCCCAAGTGGGTGTCGCCATTCGTCGACTTCACTTCCACCACGCCTTCGCCCACTTCCAGGATGGAAATGTCGAACGTGCCGCCGCCGAAGTCGTAAACGGCAATGGTTTCGTCCTTCTTCTTGTCGAGGCCGTAGGCCAGCGCTGCCGCCGTCGGCTCATTCACGATGCGCAACACTTCGAGGCCCGCAATCTTGCCCGCATCCTTGGTCGCCTGGCGCTGGGCGTCATTAAAGTACGCCGGCACCGTGATGACCGCTTGGGTCACCTTTTCGCCCAGATGCTGCTCGGCGGCGTCCTTCATCTTCTGCAGAATCATGGCGGAGATTTCCGGGGGCGAGTACTCCTTGCCCATCACCTCCACGCGCACGTTGTCCTGTGGGCCGGCCACCACTTTGTACGGCACGGTCTTGATTTCGCTCTGAACTTCATTGTAGCGGCGCCCCATAAACCGTTTGATCGAATACACGGTATTCTCGGGATTGGTGATCGACTGCCGCTTCGCCACCTGCCCCACCAACCGCTCGCCCGACTTCGTAAAAGCCACCACCGAAGGGGTCGTGCGGCCACCCTCGGGATTGGTGATCACGGTCGGCTCGCCACCCTCCATAACTGCCACCACGGAATTCGTGGTTCCAAGGTCAATTCCTATGATCTTACCCATATCGTTCACTCCCTTCTAAATCGGCGGATGCGTTTCCCGCCTGCTTAGCCTCATTCCCACAATCTAATAGATGCTGGCCAAGCCCTATTAGTCGCCAACTAGAATAAATGTTGAGCGTATCGTTGTCAATATAAATTTTAGTCCAACGCTAACCGCTTTCCTTTGAATGGGAAATGCGGCTTGTTCCGGGCAGTTCGGGGGTATTCCAGGATATCCACAATAATTTCTTGGCTCTTGGCTCCGCCACAGAGCGTCGGGGTGGGGCCCGCTCGGACCGTTAGCTACCCACATCCATCGAGACAATTCGAGACCCCGGCTCCTAGGATGGCCAAAAAAACACCGGAGTCACAGCATTAGGATTGGAAGGTGCAAAGCCGAACCGTTTCAGTTTATCCTGGTTATTTGGAGGTAACGATGCCGCGAACGACCCGCAAGCCTGAGTACACGCCCGAACATGCCCGCGGAGGGGTAAAGGCCCCGCTGCCGGAAATCGAGACCTGGGAAAACCAATACGATGGTTATGAGATCACCATCACGATTCCCGAATTCACCTGCATCTGTCCGCGTACGGGGCAGCCGGATTTTGGAACCATCACGATCCATTATCTTCCTCGGAATCTGTGCCTGGAATTGAAGTCACTCAAGTCGTACATTGTGGCTTTCCGGAACCTCGGAATCTTCAACGAAAACGCGACCAACCGAATCCTGGATGACGTGGCGCGCGCCTGCAAGCCGAAGTGGGCCGTGGTAAAAGGTGAGTTCTCCGCACGCGGCGGCATGCGTACGCTGGTGGAAGCACGTTACCCAAGAAAGAAGTGAGAGGCCACGATCACTCCCAAATGAGGAATCTCGCAAATCCAACACGGAGCCCGATGTACGATGTCCCGTTCGCGCTTGCATTAGGTGCGCCGAGATGCGTTAATCCTTCTGTGCCGCCCGTTGGTCGATCTGACTTATGAAAATCTGCCCGCAATGCAATTTGGCGTACCCGCGCGAAGTTGATGAGTGCCCGAGCGACCGCGCGCCGTTGGTGGAAGCCGAGGAATGGCCCGAGGGCACCGTGATCGGCGGCAAGTATGAAATCCTCGGCAAGATCAGCCAGGACATCGCTTGCACCGTCTACAAGGCCCTTCTACCAAAGCGCAGGCAGTTCCGCATCCTGAAAGTGATGAACCACCACTTATCCTCTAACCCGGGCTTCGTCAAACATTTCAAACGAGTCGCCGACCAACTGATGAAGCTCCGGCATGCGAATGTGGCCCAAGTGGAAAGTATTGACAAGACTCCATACGGCCTCCCCTTCATCGTCATGGAGTATCCGGAGGGCCAAAGTCTTCAGGAATTGATTCAGAAAGGGGCCCCGTTCGCGCCATTCCGCGCCAGTGCCATCGCCAAACAAATCGCCGCCGGCGTCGAGGCGGGGCACGATCGGGGCATGCTTCATCGTGAACTCAAGCCTGAATCCATTATCGTATTGAGTGGCCGAGGCAAAGAAAAGATCAAGCTTCTAGGCTTCGGTGATTCCCAACTGAAGGAATTCCTGGTGGGCGACAAGTTTCGCACTTCCCCCGATACCGTTATCGGCGCGGTCCAGTATCTTTCGCCGGAGCAAGCCCTGGGGAGAGCCAGCAAGGACGTGGATGGCCGCGCTGATCTGTACTCCCTGGGCGTCATCCTGTATCAGATGCTCACCCGCGAACTGCCTTTCAAGGCAACGCATGCAAGTGATTTCATGATCGCCCATATTCAGGGAACACCTATCCCCATTCGCGTGGCACACGCCGATTTGGGCATCCCGGACATTCTTAACGCCCTGGTCATGCACTGCCTTCTGAAGGACCCGAAGGAACGGCCGCCCGATGCCCGCGATTTCATTCGCGAAGTCGAGTACGTGGAAAAGGAAATCAAAAAAGGGCGCGGCAATGCTTCACCGAATCACGGAAATCGCCAGCCTGCAGGCGAGAGATTCTGGGAACGCTAGGGACCGGCGTGGGCTAACTTGGCGTCCAGAAAAATCCCTTTCACTATTAATCTCAGGGAGTCGCCGCCGCGACCGGCCGAGACCCGTGACAGCGTGATTGGCTAAGAAATCCCCCACCAACGCGCTACATCGGAATGTAATCTTGGCTCAATCCAGCACTGGTAGAATGGGTATCGTAGGATTTTAACGACCGCCCTCGCCCTGACTTGGAGGCTGCAATGGATACACCATCAACACATCTCGCACCCACGCCGACTCCCGAAAGTACGCTGGGCCCGGAGGAACTTCGCCGAATGCACGCTTACTGGCGGGCGGCCAATTACCTTTCGGTAGGGCAGATTTACTTGATGAACAACCCGCTACTCAAAGAGCCGCTGAAAATTGAGCACGTCAAGCCCCGCCTGCTCGGGCATTGGGGAACAACTCCAGGACTCAACTTTATCTACGTCCACTTAAACCGGCTGATCAAGAGACATGACCTCAACATGATCTACATCGCCGGCCCCGGGCACGGCGGACCGGGGCTGGTGGCGAACACCTTTCTGGAGGGCACCTACAGCGAGTTCTATCCGAACATTCCGAAAAACGCTTCGGGCATGCAGCGGCTCTTCAAACAGTTTTCATTTCCGGGTGGTATTCCAAGCCACGTTGCACCTGAAACTCCCGGATCGATTCACGAAGGCGGAGAACTCGGATACGCCGTGGCTCATGCCTATGGCGCTGCATTCGACAACCCCGACTTGATTGTGGCCTGCGTGGTTGGCGACGGGGAAGCTGAAACAGGCCCGCTGGCGGCAAGTTGGCATTCCAACAAATTCCTCGACCCTGTGCGCGATGGCGCCGTGCTGCCCGTTCTGCACCTGAACGGTTACAAGATTGCAAATCCCACCGTACTCGCCCGGATCGGCAAGGATGAGCTGGCGAGCCTTTTCACGGGCTACGGCTACAAACCTTATTTTGTCGAAGGCCATGATCCCGAACCGGTTCACCGCGCGATGACGGCAACTCTCGAAACCGTGCTCGCGGAGATCCGGTCGATCCAACAGGACGCGCGTGCGAATGGCTTCCGTACGCGGCCGCGCTGGCCGATGATCATCCTGCGCACCCCCAAGGGTTGGACCGGGCCTAAATTCGTGGACGGCAAGCCAGTGGAAGACTCCTTCCGCTCGCACCAAGTACCGCTGGCGGATCTGGCCACGCATCCCGACCGGTTGAAGATGCTGGAAGAATGGATGAGGAGCTATAAGGCGGAGGAGCTCTTCGACGAAAATGGCACTCTGTTGCCGGAACTTGCCGAGCTCGCGCCACAAGGTACGCGGCGCATGGGCGCAAATCCAATTGCCAACGGGGGATTGCTCCTACGCGACTTGGTGATGCCCGACTTCCGCGGGTATGCGGTGAAAATACCCAAGCCCGGCGGCGTCGAAGCTGAGTCCACGCGCATCATGGGGCGATTCCTGCGCGACGTGATGAAGTTGAACGCAGAAAGCCGCAACTTCCGCGTTGTTGGCCCGGATGAGACGGCATCAAATCGCCTGGACGCGCTTTTCGAGGTAACGAATCGCGTTTCCACGGCGGAGATTCTTCCAACTGACGACCACCTTGCCCCCGACGGCCGCGTCATGGAAGTGCTGAGCGAGCACATGTGCCAGGGCTGGCTCGAAGGATATCTGCTCACCGGCCGTCACGGCTTCTTCTCCTGCTACGAAGCGTTTATTCACATCATCGACTCCATGTTCAATCAGCACGCCAAGTGGCTGAAGGTGACGCGGCACATTCCCTGGCGGCGGCCCATCGCCTCGCTCAACTACTTGCTCACTTCGCTGGTTTGGCGGCAGGACCACAACGGCTTCAGCCATCAGGACCCGGGCTTCATCGACCACGTCGTGAACAAGAAGGCCGACATTGTGCGGGTTTACTTGCCGCCCGACGCCAATACCCTGCTCTCCGTCACCGACCACTGCCTGCGCAGCCGCCATTACGTGAACGTGATTGTGGCAGGCAAGCAGCCGGCCCCCCAGTGGCTCTCCATGGAAGCGGCCATTGCTCACTGCACGGCGGGAATCGGTATTTGGGATTGGGCCTCGAACGACGAAGGCTCTGAACCCGATGTGGTCATGGCCTGCTCGGGCGACGTGCCCACCCTCGAAACCCTCGCCGCCGTGGCCCTGCTGCGCCAGACCGTTCCCGACCTGAAGATTCGCGTCATCAATGTGGTGGATCTCATGACCTTGCAGCCCGCCAGCGAACACCCGCATGGGCTCTCCGACCGTAACTTCGATCTCCTCTTTACCACCGACAAGCCCATCGTCTTTGCCTTTCATGGATACCCGTGGCTGATCCACCGGCTGACGTACCGGCGCAAGAATCACGTCAACCTGCACGTGCGCGGATACAAGGAAGAGGGCACCACGACCACGGCGTTTGATATGACGGTGATGAATGAAATCGACCGCTATCACCTGGCCATGGATGTGTATGACCGTGTGCCTCGCCTGTGCAACATGGCCGCGCTCGCCAAGCAGCGCCTGCAAGCCAAACTGATCGAACACAAAGAATACATCGAGCGGGTCGGCGATGACATGCCGGAGATTCGCGATTGGAAGTGGCCGTTGTGAATTTCGGACAAGTTACTTATTTTTCATACACTTATTGGGATACGCGAAATATACGCGAAATACTGAAGCTATAAGACCATTATTTTCTGCAATTTAACGGGATGGCGGGGATAAGGCGGAAAAGCGGTGACTTTCTGGGGTCGAAAATCGATGTAACTAGGTTTGCTTTCTATAATTAATCGGCAATTCGTCGGCTGTTTTATATAACTCGTTTGTTTTCATACACTCATTGGGATGATCCGTTTTGTCCGATATTTTTGCGTTTGTTTTCATCAACTTATTGGGACCACCCTTCATTTTTGATGTTTTTTT
>CAZCVY010000233.1:0-1819 GCA_964501985.1 uncultured Acidobacteriota bacterium
AATCCCCGGAGCACGCGGGGAATCCGGATACTGCATCAAGTAGTCGCGCATCACGTCACTGGTTTTGGGATCGCCTAACAGGTAATCGCACCAGGCGAGGCGCCAACCGTCATCACGTGCGTGCTCGTTTTGCGGAAAAAGTTCCAGAAGACGCCGGTAGTTGTTTGCAGCTTCTTGCCAATTGAGCTGGCGGTAGTAAAAGATTCCCGCCGACGAAAGCGCGTCGGCATAAGCGGGAGAATTCGCATACGAGGCATCGAGTTGCGCGAGGTCCTGGGTAATCCCCTGCGCATCGGTTTCCTGGGCATGCACCTGAACAAGCAGGGAGAGGCGCTGGGCTTCCAGGTCGGGTGAGTCATAGTGGGTTGCCAGCTCCCGGGAGGCGTCGGCGGTCTTGCGCAAGTGCAGCATGCAGTGCGCCTGTCCCAACTGCCACCGGGGAACCATGGGGCTCGATGGTTCTTCTCCGATCAATTTGCCATATTCCTTCACGGAGTCGTCATAGCGCCCCGCTTTGAAAAGCGCATCCACTCGCGCTGTTTGAATTTCGTCATTGGGAGGGGTGTAAGCTTGTCCCAGTTGGGCGCGCAGGGTCTTCAGCGCATCGGCGGCGGGTTTGGCCTGGGCGGAAAGCGGATATTTATAATCGACATCCTGGAACGCCGCGACGGCTTCCATCGGTTGATGGTTCCGCATGCGGGCCTGAGCCAGCAACAGGGAGAGCGCCGGTTGTTGACGGATCGCCGGTTCGGAAGCTAGCACAGTGATAGCCTGCTCCAACTGCTCGGCGTCCAGCAACGTATTGGCGCGTAAGGCGAGCGCCTTAAATCGGAGATGGCTTTGGGGAAAGCGCGTGGAGAAGTCCTGGAGCGCTTCAACGGCTTCCTGCCGACGTCCGGACTGGGCTAGCGCCGAGGCTTGGTAATAGACCGAGTAATCAGCCAGGGAGAATCCACTACGCCCGGCCTGCGCCAAATCCTGAGCAGCGTCGGAATAGTGCTGGCCTTCGTACTCCTGATAGCCCGCCAGGAAGTAGGCCCACCCTGCCCACTCGGAGTCTTTGTGGGACTGAGCAAAGGTGCGCAGTCGCGGCCAAGTCTCCGCGTGAGCAGATGCCGCCGCAAGGTTTCGCAAACCCGCAGGAAGTAAATCCGCAGCGCGAGCCGACCCCGGCATCGCCGCCACGCTCGCCCACAGACAGAGGGTTGTAACGAATAATCTACGAAGGAAGTTCACGCCGGAGGCCCTGGATATTCCGGTCCCAGAACAGAAGAGTCGTTCGCCGCCAGATTCTTCACGAGTTCGTCGTGAAAGTAATCGAATTCCTTACCCAGTGTCTTGCCAAAGCGTTTCTCGAAGGTTTGGCGGCTACGGTCGATATCTGACTTGAGCCGCTTATACAAATCCCCGTTCTTGCGTCCGTCAGCCACTTTGGCTTTGTTGTAAAGCTCGATTTCCGATACCAGCAGTTTGGCAAATCTTTTCGCGTCCTTGTGCAACTTCTGCTCCGATTCGCTCAGTTCGGCAATTTCCACCGCGGTCAGGGCCGACGGCGGCGCCGCGATCTCCGCAACGGATACCGAAGTCTCTGAGGGCGCAGGAAGAACTTCCCCAACGTGCGGCTCTGGCACGGCAGGAGCGAATTCACTTTCCGCGACCGCCGCAACCTGCTCAGTCGGTTCTACGACCCTCTCCGTAGGCGGTGCGGGAGGTTCCAGCTCTGCCGCCTGGGACGCGGCCTCTGTCGCGACGGGCTCTTCGATTGGCTTGTGTACCTCCCCAATCATTTCCCCTACGATGGGCACTTCGACGGCGGGCG
>CAZCVY010000233.1:1919-10834 GCA_964501985.1 uncultured Acidobacteriota bacterium
GAGGGGTTCCACAGCCGCGGGTTCGGCAGCCGGTGCTTCCACGTGCACGGCAACGTCGGCCGGAACTCCGACTGGTGCGGCCTCGGCAGCGGGAGGTTTCCCCTGTTCTTCCACCTGCGGCTCTACACGCACAAGTTCCAGGACGGGGCGATCCGTGGCTTCTTTCGCGGCAACCTCCACCACCGGTTCCTCCGCGGGCGGCTCGTGCTCTGTGGGCTCCTCGACTTGTGTGCCAGCCTCGTCGCCGGAAAAGCCGCCGCTCAACGCAATCAGGCGATCGATCTGCGCGCCGGCAAATTCCGCGAGAATCATCAAGGCATTGACCGGCAGCGGCTCGCCCTTTTCACCAGGATCCGCGTAGAAGATGGCAGCAACCGCACCTGCCGAACGGATGGGAACCAAGAGGATCGGCGCATGAGGGGCGGGTTTGAGCTTGTCCAGCACGTTGCGGTTTTTCTTCAGCGTATCCGCGCTGGCGTCAACGTGACCGGCCGTTTCGCAGACTTTGCGAAAGGGATTGTCCTGATTGAGGGGCACGATCAGCGCGCGCAAGGCGTTCTCCGAAAGCGCGGATCCAAATCCGTGAGCCGAAGCGCCCCACGCCGCTCTGCCCCGCACGTCGAAAATGGCAGCGCGCACGCCCCATCGTGAGGCCTCCTCGGTGAGAACCGCAAAAACCTGCTCGGGAATTGTGCAGGTCATCAGGGCCCGAACGGCGCCGAGCACATCTTCCAGCGCCGTTTGCGCTGAAACCTGCGCCTTTGCGGCCGAGGCCGCAAGTGCAGCGGTATTAGCATCCGCGGCCAGCCGCGCCATCTCATCCCATTGGCGGTTGGCTTCCTGCTCGGTTCGTTCGTGATGCTGCTGCAATTCCGTCAGTTGCGAATTGAGTTTCTGAATATGATCGGCCTGCGCACGGAGCTCGAGGGTCAAGCGTCGACGGGCGTCGCGAATCGAGTCCTCAAACACAATAGGTTGATCTTCAGCCAAGGGAGACACCTCAGGGGGTTGAACAGCCAGTTCATTATGAATCAAGGCACGGCGCAGGCGCAAGGGCAGGATTAGGGATCAGGGGTTAGGGATTAGGGATTCCGGCAGCATTGTTGGTCTACGGTGCAAGGACGAGAGTGGCAGGGGGACCTTACCCGTGTGGCGGCATGGCCACGATGGCCATGCCACGAACCGCGCGGAATGCTTACGCGGTGGGCTCTGCCGATCGTTGCGGTCGGAGAGCAAGCCGCTCGCTCTGCCGGGGCTTGAGTTTAAGTTCCAGCGCCTGGGCGAGGAGGCGGAAAATTGAACCCCGATTTTGAAGGAGGACGTGTACCCAGTCCCGCCGTTTCATCTGCGGGAAATAGATTCCCCGGAACGCCAAACGAGTGAGCAGATGAATCAGGCGGTCGGGAAGCGACTTCGATGCCAACCATTCCATGGAGGATGCGATGGTCTCGGGACTGTAAGCCGAGGTCCAAGCCTCCCGAATCTCCCCCTCCGCTTCCTGGACGGAAATCCCCAACGGTTTGAAGGCCATGGTAAAGGGCTTGAACTCCAGCCAGTGTTTTGGCCGCGTGAGCCGCCCGGCCGCTGCGAGCCGGTCGTAGAGCGGCGTCGCCGGATAGGGCGTGAGCAAACCAAACACCGGCAGCCCGGGCGGCCAGGCGCGAATGGCTTCGAGAGTGCGCTGGGCCACACCCGTGCGGTCGCTGTCCATCCCGAAGATGAACGAAGTGATGGCGTAAAGATTGTAGCGAGCGAGGCGTTCTAGAACCGCCTGATACTCGTCCGGCTTGTTGAACCCTTTGCTGACACTCTTGAGGTTCTCCGGGTCGATCGATTCGAGACCCATGAAAATCCACTTGCCGCCGCTTTGGGCAATCAACGAAACCAATTCCTCATCGCGCAGCAGGTTCATGCTGATTTGCGCCGTCCAAGGCACCTGAGCGCCCCGCGCAATGATCTCGCGCAGCAGGGATTTGGTGCGCCGGGGATTGATGGCGAAGTTATCGTCGATGAAGAAAACCGCGACCTTCCCTTTTTGACGCTTTTCCAGCGCCTTTAGCATCAGCAGTTCATTTACCACGCTTTCATTTGAGCGGAAGCGGATGGAATCGCCGAAGAAGCCCGTAACCGTGCAGAACTCGCATCCATAGGGACAGCCGCGGCCGGACTCAATGGGAATCATGTGAAAGCTTTGCCACGTCATGCCGACCATCGACAGCATTCGCCGCGCCATTTTGGGAAAATGCCGGATCAGATTGAACTGGTCAAGGTCCATGCGGTCCCAGGGGATCACCGGGTAGTCATCGAGCGAAGGCTTCACCTCTTTGCCGTCGGTATTTAGCGGAGCGTAGATTTCCTTCAGCGTGCCGCGTTCGGCATCGGCAACGATGGCCGGCCAGGTCTGGTCAGCCTCTCCCAAGGCGATGGCGTCGGCGTGCCGAGGTTCGCCGTCACGGCCCAGCGGCTCGTCGGGCACCTCGGTGACGTGCGGGCCGCCCATCACCACCGGAACGCCCGCCGCACGCACGGCGTCCGCCATCACGTAAGCCTTGCGGATCATGCGCGTCATGGCGCCAATCCCCACCAACCCGATCTGATTCTCCCGGATGTACTCAACGAGTTCCTCTTTAGTCAAACGCCGCGCGTTGCCGTCAATGAGAAACACCTTGTGGCCGGGCGGAGTAAGTGACTTCAACAGGAACATCCAAAGGTGCGGCATGAAATTGTTGGTGATTTCATTGTCAGGGTTGTAGAGAAGAATATTCATTTCGCCTCGGAGTACGAAATTGAGTGTCGGGGCCGAGGCCTGAAGACGATGAGTCTCCCGTCATACAAACAACGTTTGGCCTGGCAATCTCGGCGAATGCAATATCGTTTCCGAGTTTAGTGATTTGCCGCAATCCTGCCCTAACCCAGCGTACGGCGCGAACAGACACAAATCTGGTCAATATTGCTCACATTTCAAATAAGTGGAAGGCCCGGCCTCACAGGCTGTGATAGACTTCAGGCCACTCCAATTGAGGAGGGCCGGCTTGGAAAACTCACCCGTCTCCCGCAGGCAATTCCTGCAAGGCGTCGCGGCCGGTTCGGCGGGCGCGGCGTTGAGTTTCGCACGGCCTACCTTTATCTCCGGGCCTGAGGAAGCCTCCTCACGTGAAAAGCTCCGATTATTCCGCTACCGTGACGTCAAGTTAACGGGCGGGCCTTTGAAGGCGCAATTCGACACTATCCATGCCTATTATCTGACCGTGAACGAGGATGGGCTCCTCAAGGAACATCGGCTCCATGCCGGACTTCCCGCGCCGGGGGAATATCTGGGCGGCTGGTATGACCGCGACGGTTTCGCCCCCGGACACTGCTTCGGACAAATCATTTCCGCCTTGGCAAGGCTTTCCGAGGCCGCCGGCGACGAGGCAGCACGCGCCAAGACGCAAAGATTGGTGGAAGGCTTCGCGGCGACCATAGGACCCGACGGCTACTGCTACCCGAGCGCCAAAGCCTCGACCAACTTTCCTGCTTACAATTACGACAAGTACGTCGTGGGTCTTCTCGATGCCTATCAGTTTGCGGGAGTGCGGTCCGCGCTTCCGACGCTCGATCACGCCACTCGGGGCGCCATCCGTTACATGCCCCCGCGCGCCCACGACAGAAAACTCGAACCCCTCCCGCAGTCGCCCGATGATGAGTCCTATACGCTGGCGGAAAACCTGTTCTACGCCTACGAGGTGACGGGCGAGGACACGTACCTGGACATGGCCAGGAAGTATCTGCTGAATGCGACCTACTTTGATCCTTTGAGCCGCGGCGAGAACGTCCTGCCTGGCCGTCATGCCTACAGCCACTGCAACGCCTTGAGTTCTGCCGCGAGGGCCTATCTGGTTCTCGGCGACAGGAAGTACCTTGAGGCCATCCGCAACGCCTGGGACATAATCGAGCAGACGCAGCAATTCGCCTCGGGTGGCTGGGGTCCGGACGAGGCTTTTGTCGAACCGAATCAAGGGAAGCTTGGCGAGAGTTTGCTCAAAACCCACGCGCACTTTGAAACACCTTGCGGATCCTATGCCCACTTCAAGCTCTCCCGCTATTTGCTGCGATTCACCGGCGAGTCGCGGTACGGCGATGGGCTCGAGCGCGTCCTTTACAACACTGTCCTCGGCGCCAAAAACCCGAGCAGCGATGGGCATTTCTTTTATTATTCGGATTACCATCCCACCGCACATAAAGGTTATTTCCTTGACAAGTGGCCGTGCTGCGCGGGGACGCTGCCCCAGGTGATCGCCGATTATCTGATCAGCATTTACTTCCGGAGCGACGCGGGAATTTACGTCAACCTCTTCGTGCCCTCCGAAGTCCGGTGGGAAATCGAGGGCAAGCCCGTCCGATTGGTCCAATCCACCAGCCACCCGGAAGTGGAATCCAGCGAACTTAGAATCGAAGTTCCCTCCCCCACCGAGTTCACGGTCAACGTGCGGATGCCGGGCTGGCTCGCATCGCCGGCGTCCATCAAGGTGAATGGAAGCGACGCGGCGGTTCCAACCGAGCGCGGGACCTTCGCGGCCGTTCACCGCGTATGGCATAACAACGACACCATCGAGGTGAATCTGCCATTTTCCTCTCGCGTGCTACCCGTCGACAACCAACACCCGAACACGGTGGCGCTGATGCGCGGTCCGCTGTTCTTGGTGGGGCTCGGTCCGCAAGGGAAGCTGGACCGGAGAGCGCTGAACTCACCACAGGCCTTGCGAGCGGTTCCCAATGCCGGACAGACGTATGAACTGGCGACGGCACCCACCACAACCCGTTTTGTGCCTTTCTACTGCGTCAATTCCCAGAACTACACTTCCTATCACGAACTGGTGTAGTAAGGTCTCCCCGAGAGTTTCAACATTATCTTCTTGTGCTCATTATCGAGGTGAATGAACCACCGCCACGATGAGCAGAATTACCGCAGCCAATGGCCGCGCAAAGTGGATTGTGGCTTCCTCTCTGCCGTTATCGGTCCACGCGACGTAGAACGACCGGGATGCTCGAGGGCACTTCCGACGTGGGATCACTCGAAGGATCGGATCCATCGGGCGCGGGTCCAATCGCCGGTCTGCCCGGCTCCTCCTTCGGAGGCTTGGGAGTTTCCCACGGAAGGTTAAGAGAGCGCTGCAATTCAATCCGATCGCCTTTGATCGTGCCCGCGAAGCTGCTATCTCCGGACTTGAAGGCCACGCGATCACCGTCTACTGTGCCTTCCACGATCGGAAGGGGCACATCGTCGCCACCGAAGAATCCGGCGATTCCCTCCACAATTCCAGTGAGTTTGCCGCCATCCTGCCGCAGCGTGAACACGGCGTTCGTGCCCGCGAGCATCGAAATGAAATCGTCCGACGAACCCGGCGCGGCTTGCACGGGTCTCCACAGACCCGTCACTCCCGGGCCGGAAGGCACTTCGCGTTCCCACGCCGCGACCTGCGGACGGAGGGTGACCGCCTTGGCAGGAATGCTCACTGAGGCGGAGGAGAGGCCCGTCGAAGTCGCCTCGACCGTGATGTTTCCCGCCGTCTTGGAAGACTGCACGAGCGCCATGCAGAAACCGGAGAACGCCTTGCGTCGCGTGCCCTTGTCGGGGGCGTGGTCGGTCGGGTCGCCGTTGCCGACGCCGATTAGCTTGCCTGAACCCGAGACTCGGAATGTCACTTCGTTATCCGTGATGGGCACCGTGCGTCCCTGCGAATCTTGCACCTCGACCGCGACCATGACAACGTCTTCGCCGTCGGCGAAGACCGTCTCGCGGTCCGCTTGCATCGCCAGTTTCGACGCGGAGCCGGTGGTCTCGCGTTTCGTGGTCATCACCTGTTTGCCGTCTTTCCATCCACGGGCTTCAAGAGAGCCTGGCGCGTATTTCACCACCCAAGCAACGTGCGAGTCCTTCTTGAGGTCCTTCGCGCCGAGAGTCTTCCCGTTCAGGAACAGCTCCACGCGATCGAGGTTCGAGTACGCCCAAACCGCGATCGTCTTGCCTTCCATCCCCGGCCAATTCCAGTGGGGAAACAGATGGAGCACGGGTTTTTGAGTCCACCACGACTGGTAGTAGTAAAAGGAATCCTTGGGGAAACCGCACGTGTCGATGATCCCGTATTGTGAGCTGATGTTCGGCCACTGATTCGGCGAGGGTTCGCCACGATAATCGAAGCCTGTCCAGACGAATCCACCCGAGACCCAGGCACGTGCGTCGCAAAAGCGCCACCAGCCCTCAGCCGAGGCTCGCCCGGTGGTGGTGTAGGGATCGTACGAACTCACAAAGCCTTTGGTGCGGTCGGTGATGTAGATGCCGCGCGTCCCGACGGCGCTGACGGTCTCCGTACCCATGACCGGTTTCTCCGGGTGCTTGTTGTGGAACTCCTCAGCGCCGGGGTCCATGTAGTTGTAGCCGGCGACGTCGCCCACAGCGAGGCCGCCCGTGCCGATGGCGCCCGCAGGAGCGATGGAAACCGGCCGCGATCCGTCGTGACGAGTCGCGACCGCTTTCATCGCGCTCAGGATCAGCGTGCCCCGGGCAGTGTTCGCCTGGCCTTCCTCGTTTCCCATGGAATACATAAAAACGCTGGGGTGATTGCGATCGCGCCGCACCAGGTTCTCAAATTGGCTGAGGCCTTCCGTATTCGAAGACATCATGCGCGTTTCGTCGAAAACCAGCATGCCCAACCGGTCGCACGCGTCGAGCAACTCCGGCGTCGGCGGATTGTGCGACGTGCGAATCGAGTTGCAGCCCATCTCCTGCAGCTTGCGGACGCGATACTCCTGCACGGCATCAGGCAGGGCGACGCCTACACCGGCATGATCCTGGTGATTGCAGGTGCCCTTCAGCTTCACGGACTTGCCATTCAGCAGGAAGCCCCTCTCGGCGTCAAATTTCACGGTGCGAATTCCGAACGGAGTTTCACAGCGATCCACAACTTGCCCGCCAGCTTGAATCTCGGTGACCAGCGTGTAGAGGTTTCTCTCTTCCAGCGACCACAAGAGGGGCCGCCGCACCGCGATCTCTTGTCGATAGCTCAGGTCGGCGCCCGGGGCAATCGAGGCGCCAGGGGCAGCGTTCTTGCCAACCACCTGGCCCGAGGGGTCGAGAATGGTTGACACGACCCTCCCTTCACGTGTCGCCGTTCTTTCGTCGTTACTCACTTCGGTCAGTATGGAGAGCGAGGCTTCGCCCGTGCGCATCTGCGATGTAACCAGCGTGCCCCATCGCTTCACATGCAGCGGATTCGTCTTCACCAGCCACACATGCCGGTAAATTCCCGCGCCTTCATAAAACCATCCGTCGCTCTCGGTGGCATCGACTCGCACCAGCAGAACGTTGCGCTGACCGGTATAGGCGAAGTCCGAAACGTCAAAGCTGAAAGGATCGTAACCGCCGCTGTGCCGCCCGATGTAGAAGCCGTTCAGTACGACCATGGTCTCGCGGTATGCGCCGTCGAACTCGATGGTGATGCGCTTGCCGGCATCTTCGGCAGGAATCTCGAAAACGCGGCGGTACCAGCCAACGCTGGTGGCCGGGTATTTACGGCCGAGCGGGTAATAACCCTTGTTCAACAGATCAGGATCGTTCTGAAAAGGCAACTCAACCGCCCAATCATGGGGCAGATCGAGGCTCCGCCAGTCGCTATCGTCGAAGGCCATGCCGCCGGCGGGCATGAAGTTTCCAGTCTTCTGAAAGTTCCCCCACGTCGCGCCGCCGAATTCGAAGTCTTTGCTCGGATCGTCGGCATGTCCGAAGTGAAAGCGCCACCCGAAATCGAGCACCAGGCGCTCTCGACCGGCGCCCGGGGTTGCGGATGCAACCGCGTTGTCGAAAGCGAGAGCAACGGAATCTCTCTTCGCTAAATTCATTGTGCCATGGGAAGGGCCGATTCCTTTGGCAGCAGCGACAGCAGGTGCAAGTAGGCTGGCTTTCAGTACATCGCGGCGGGTTGGCATGTTTCCTCCGGGGTGAGGTTTACGATCTTCGCAGGCACTTCTTGATGGGAGATCGAAACGACGGAATTATTTCTGAATCCAGAAAGCTGTAATTCCCAACCATGGTCTTCGTAGAGTTGCTCCAAATGCTTCAGACGCCTTCGGCGCTTTCTCAGGGTCGGGTGAGCAATGTCCCCGATTCGGTGTTCAAGCGGCATTAGAGCCCGCTACTATACTCCTCCGGCGAGTGGGAAGCGACACTTCGTGCGGTCGTGACCGCGCTTCGTTCGGAGGTCCTTGTCGCTCCTGCCGCGGCCATCGTCTGCACGAACTCCCCTCCTGATCATGGCGCCGCCCTCACCATCTGAGGTGCGGAGCTTTAACGAACTCCCCTCCTGATTCAGGAGGGGCGGCGCCGTGGGCGCTGGGGTGGTTACACGCGCGCACACCGCAGGGTTGGCCCGCAGTCCACAATGTAGAGACCCGTGAAAAACCGAATTGATCTGACAAGTTGTCGTCCAAAAGCACCAATTTTCTGCGAAATGAATCTCGGTTCGACGTAAATGTCGAAAATTAAGACCTAAATGTCTGTTTCTATTCGGGCATTGTGTCTTGTGTTCCTTTGTTTTCATACACATTCCGGCTTCGAACGTATATTTAATATTTCTTTTTTGCTCCCGTTGCCGGAACTGGAGCACGGCTGCGGTGACTCCGGCCTCTGGCGTCGATCCTCCGGGGGCGGTCGCGGCGTTCATTTCGTTCGCAGGGGCGCTCGTCAATTCCGACTCGCTCTCGCGAGACATGGGGCGGTCCCCCTTCTCATCTCTCATCCTCTGCTTCCTATCGGTTCGTCCCGACGCACAACTACCTTTATTTTCATAAATATCGTGGCTATATCGACTTAAGTCGCTTGTTTTCATGAATATCGTGGGAGTAGCCAAAACTGACATTTTTTCTACATGTGTTTTCAA
>CAZCVY010000234.1:0-10745 GCA_964501985.1 uncultured Acidobacteriota bacterium
GCCGCGGCCATGATTTGTTGGCGGCAAACAATTATTATTTACGGATAAGCTCTTAGCCTGCAGCGTGCTCAGGGCGGGCAGGGAACCGAGAGCTTCGACGTCCTTCTCTATGGGCGGCTGGACGCGACATTAGGGGAGTACTTGGCCGCTGCCCAAGAGGCGCTGCCCCCGGGAGCCCCGCGCGATTAACGGAACATCCCCGGCCCAAATCCAGAGCGGGCAAGATGCCCGCGCTCCCAGCACCCTTTTTTCCTATTGCATCCCCATAGGGAGTCTGCCATTCTTCTATGGCATTCCAATAGGAGAAGCATGGACAACAAGGCTGACGTCTGGCAAGGAACACTCGCCCTGATGGTGCTGAAGACGCTCGAGAGCATGGGGTCCCTACACGGCTACGGGATTGCTCGCCGCATCGAGCAGACCAGCCGCGACCTGTTGTCGGTGAATTACGGCACGCTGTACCCGGCGCTGCTGAAGCTCGAGCAGGAAGGGTACATCGCCTCCGAGTGGGGCCAATCTGAGAACAACCGCCGGGCCAAATACTACAAACTCACACGCGCCGGCCGCAAGCAGTTGGCCAAGGAAGCCCGCGAATGGCAGCAGGCCACCGCGATTTTGGCGCGGTTCCTGGCGCCCGGGGAGGAATCGTCATGAGAAACCTCCGCGCCTGGTTCTTACGCCTCTGGGCGGCAATCAACAAAGAAAGCCGCGATCGCGAGTTGGCCGCTGAGATCGAGGGTCATCTCCAGATGCACATCGACGACAATCTGCGCGCCGGTATGACACTGGACGAAGCGCGCAGGCAGGCGCTGATCAAGCTCGGCGGCATCGAGCAAACCAAGGAAAACTACCGCGACCGGCTCGGCCTGCCCGTGCTGGAAACCCTCTTTCACGATATGCGTTACGCCTTGCGCATGTTGCGCAAGAACCCCGGCTTCACCGCGGCGGCCGTGCTTACGCTCGCACTCGGCATCGGCGCCAACGCCGCGATCTTCACTTTAACCTACGCGGTGGTGCTCAAGAGCCTGCCGGTGCCTAATCCTGGCCAGTTGGTTCGCTATACATTTCGCAATGGTGGCATGGACATTGGTTTGTCCGGTTCTTCCTATGATGCGCTCCGGCGGCACGAGACCGTGAACTCTGACCTGCTTGCTTGGAGCGACGCCGATCTTGCGATTCAGGAGAGAGGGGAAGTCACACGCGTCAGCGGAGCGCTGATAACCGGCAGCGGGTTTCGCGTCCTGGAACTGCGGCCGTTTCTCGGGCGCGTGTTTGGCGACCAGGACGACGTTAGCGGCGGCGGCCCCAACGGCTACCAGGCGCTGCTCGGCTACGACTATTGGAAGCAGCATTTTCACGCAAGTGCGAGCGTGTTGGGACAATCGCTGACGGTCAACGGGCGTGCGGTGACGGTGATTGGCGTTTTGCCCCCCGGATTTGATGGGCTGATCGCCGGAATGCGCGCCGACGTTGTGCTGCCATTGGCGTTCGAGGAAGTTCTCCATGCTCCCCAACCGATGCGTCTCCACGCCGGCAGCTTTTGGCTCACCGTGATGGGAAGGCTCAAGCCGGGCGAATCCGTGCAGGCGGCGCAAGCCAACCTGCGCGCTACCGAGGCGGCTGTTCGTCTGGAGGCCGACCCGACCCATCATTTCTTGAGCGGCTTTTTCGCGCCATTTCACTTCGGAGTAGAGAGCGGCCGCTCCGGGCGGTCTTTCCTGAAAGTTGCTTTCGAACAACCCCTCGTGGTGCTGGAGGTGCTGGTGGGGCTCCTCTTGCTGCTCTGCTGCGCCAATACCGCCCTGCTGGTGCTGGCACGAATCAGCAGCCGTTCCCGCGAGTTTGCCCTGCGGAGCGCGCTGGGCGCACCCCGCGCCCGGCTGTTTCGCCAAGTGCTGCTGGAAGTCGGACTATTGGCAGCGGGGGGCCTTGGGGCCGGAATTTGGTTTGGATGGCTGGCGGCTCGGTCGCTCGTGTCGATGCTGGCGAGTATCGGCGAACCTCCTCTTGTCGACGTGACCCCATGCGCGGCGATCATCGCCTTCACGGCTGCAATCGGTTTGCTCTCGGCGCTCGCGGCGGGATTGTTGCCGGCCCTGCGCACCGTGTGCGTGGCTCCCGGCGCGACTTTGAAGGAGGACGCGCGGGCGGCATCTTCGAAGGGCTTCGGCGGATTGATGGTGCCAGCCCAAGTCGCGGTGAGTGTAACGCTACTCTTCGCGGCTTCGCTCGTGGGGCGATCATTCCTCAACGTGCTGCTGGAGAATTCGGGATTCCGGACCGACGGACTGACGCTTGCAAACATCGACTTGCGCGCTAATAAACCGACCAGCGAGATCGCAACCGAGGAAGCGCGACGGATGGTCGAGGTCCTAGAGAGCACCCCCGGGGTGGAGGCGGCCACCGTTCTTTCTTATCCGCCGATCAGCAATGCCTGGAGCGCGGGGCATTATTATTCCATCGGCGAGCACGGCGCAGTTCATTCCGACATGCAGACCTGGCCGGAAGCGGTTTCGCCGGGGTACTTCACGGCCATGGGCACGCGTGTTGTGGAAGGCCGAGGGTTCACGCGCGCGGACGCGAATGGTGAACCCGTGTGCATGCTTAGCGCTTCCGCTGCCGCTTACTTTTTCCCGGCCCAGGACGCCGTTGGGAAATTCGTATATTCCGGGGGTGAGGACCCAAGCCTCGACGGAAAGAGCAAGATCGACCCCAAGAACCAATGCCGCGTAGTCGGAGTCGCGGAGGACACGCGGTTTCGTTCGTTGCGCGAGGCTGCGCCTCGGATGCTCTATAGCCCCATCCGCAAGGGTGACATGGGTCCGGAGTTTTGTCTGGCCGTCCGCAGCGCGAACGTGGGCATCGCGGACGCAGCCGTCCGCGACGCCGTGCACCGCGTGACTCCGACCGCCGTGGCGCCGACGATTTACAGATTCCGCGATCTGGTGAAAGAACACCTGCGGCAGGAGAGGATGGTGGTATTTCTTACCGCGTGCTTTGCCGCGATCGCCCTGCTGCTCACCGCCCTCGGGCTTTACGCGCTGCTGGCGCGCAGCGTAGTGCTGCGGACGCGCGAGATCGGCGTGCGCCTTGCTCTGGGCGCACAGCCAGCGGAGGCGCTGCGGATGGTGATTTGGCAAGGTTTCAAGCTAGTACTCGCGGGAACCGTTGTTGGTCTCGCGGCAGCCTTGGCCGTCGCGCGGTTGCTGGGTGGCGTGCTCTTCGGCATTCGCCCCAGCGATCCCTACACGCTGGCGGCAGTGGTGTTGGTGCTTCTCGGTGTGGCCTTGGTGGCGAGCGTTATTCCCGCCCGCAGAGCGACGAAGGTGGATCCCATGGTGGCGTTGCGCTACGAGTGAGCGCGGTTACTCAGGATTGCTCTGCTACCGCTGCGGACATCACTTTCAACAACCCGTCGAGCGAGCGCTTCGTAGTTTCAGTGTGGGTGAGCCCGGGGGCCTTGAATTCACATTCCAGAGACATGGTTTCGTTATAGCCGTCCCGCAGAAGCGCCTGGCACTGGCCCTTCAAATCGATCTGGCCCAAATCGGCAAAGGTTTCATGGCAGTCTTTGAAGTTTGGCTGGCATTGCACACCTTTCAAGTGCAGGTTCCAAATCCTCTTCGGATCGAGCGATTTGTACCCATCGGGATAGGGCACTTCTCCCAGCCATATGCCGTTGCCAGTGTCGTAATTCGCGCCCACGTTAGGCGGGAGGGTTGCCAGGATTTTGGCCAGTTCACGCACCGTGCCGACATTGGTGGAATTTTCGTTTTCGATGGCCAGCCGAATCCCAGAGGATTTTGCGATTTCCGCGGCTTTCTGAACTTCCTCCGTGATGCGGCCTTGGATTTGTTCGGGCTCAGCCACTCGCCAGAAGGTGAATATCCGTACTCGGTCGGTCCCCCAAGCATGCGCGCGCTCCGCGGCCCGCTTCAGCAAATCCATCTGTTCTGAATAAGGATAGGCGTCCTTCTCCGCGCCCGAAGGCTTGGTGCCAGGAAGAGTACATTTGAAAAGGGCAGTATCCACTTGTGAGCACCGAATCTCATACTGGTCAAGCAGTTGCTTGACGCGCCCGATTTGCTCGGGGCTCGCTTCGGTATTGTACTTGCCCCAGACGCTACGAACTTCCACCCACTTGACCTGGTAACTTTGCAGGGTCTTGAGCGCAGTTTCGAAATCCTGGGAAAGGCCGTCACTGATTACGGCCAGCTTGAACTGTTTCGGTGGGGAAGCAGCGGGTGAAGAAAAGCTCAGACCACCCCTCATGGTCCAAGCTGCCCCCGAGAGGATTCCAGCGGTTTTGATGAATTTGCGTCGATTCATGATTGAGGTTTATGGTACGCCTGGAGGGATTCGAACCCCCGACCTGTTGCTCCGGAGGCAACCGCTCTATCCATCTGAGCTACAGGCGCACTCGGGAGGCAGTTTAACCCCATCGCCTGTCGCGGTCAAGTTCGCCCTTGCGTTCAGCTCGGCAACCTGCCCGATTCCCCGCATTGGGCTGTGGCATAATGCACCAGGCACGGACCACATCGATCCCCCTTCGATCTGGCGCTTATGTGGCTTGAATTATGTAACTTATCTCAGGAAATGGCTTAACAAAGGCGCAATGTTCGGGCACCCTTGCGACATCGGGCAAGAATACCCTCCCGTGGGGCAATTTGCCACACTATTCGTCGTGAAATATTGCCAATTTCCTACCGCTCCCGCCTCCGACATTAGGAATCCCTAACCATTTCAATGCGTTATGAATGCCAGTGGCGCGTGGCCCTCGCATTGCGTAGCTCTACCCTAGGTCTATTAGCAGCCATGAATAAGATTTTGGTAGTTGATGACGACCAGGAAAGCCGCGACCTTCTTTGTGAGGTTTTGGAGGCGAACGGGTACGCCCCGCTTGCGGTTGCGAATGGACTGGCTGCCCGCGAAATCCTGAGCCGCGACCTCGAATACCGCATTGTCATTGCGGATCTTCAAATGCCGCTGGAGTCCGGCTTGGAACTGCTACGCAAACTTCGCCAGCAGAATTCCCAGCACGAAGTTATTCTGATGTCATCGTTCATGAGCACTGCGGAAAAAAGGGCGGCGAAGGCCCTGGGTGTACACGCTTTACTCGACAAACCGTTTCAGCTCACGGAATTGTTGCAAACAGTAGCAGCCTTGACGGCGCAGAACCCGATAGGGCTTTCTACTTAAGAACTTTGC
Source organism: uncultured Acidobacteriota bacterium (assembly GCA_964501985.1). GTDB lineage: Bacteria > Acidobacteriota > Terriglobia > UBA7540 > UBA7540 > Bog-366. The sequence continues at coordinate 5,209 of CAZCVY010000234.1, forward strand.
AGGCACGGCTGGCATCCAAATCTGGTTGGGACAAGGAGTAACGATGGACGTTTCAGCAAAAGTCATCGAGATCATCGCGCGCGAGCAACACCTGGACGTGAGCAAGATCACGCTGAACTCGACGTTCGCCGAACTCGGCATCGATTCCCTCGACGGCGTGAATATCCTTTTCGCCCTGGAAGAGGAGTTTAAGCTCGACATTCCCGACACAGTCGCTCAGAACATGAAGAGCGTCCGGCAGGTCGTGGACAGTCTCACGCGTGTGCTGGAAGGCAAGGACGTCTCTGACCTGGTGGCGATGGCCAAAGGCGAATCTTCCCCCGGCGTCAGCTAGATCACTGCAGTCAAGGGGCCCATCGTGAGGAGAGTTATCATCACCGGGATTGGAGTTTTTGCCTCATCGGGCAAGAACGCGAAGAGCTTCTTTACCAGCCTGTTAGAGGGGCGTTCGGCGGTCCGCCGCATCCAGCAATTCGATCCCGCGCAGTTGAGCGTGCAGATTGCCGCGGAAATCCCCGATTACAATCCTCTCGACTATTTTCCCGCCAAGCGTCTCGACCTGCTGGATCGATTTAGCCAGTATGCTTTGCTTGCCTCTAAAGAAGCCCTGGATTCCAGCGGCATCCAATTGCGGGATGAGGAGCGGCCGCGCTTTGGTGTGGTAACGGGCACGGGAATGGGGGGCGCCACCACCTTCGACTCGGGTTATTACAATCTATATGCCAAGCATGCGACTCGCGTACATCCTTTTACCATCCCCAAGATCATGCACAACGCAGCCACTTCGCAAGTCTGCATGGAGTTCGGCGCGGAGGGTCCAGCGCTCACGACCGCCACGGCTTGCTCCTCCGCCGGTCACGCCATCGGGGAGGCCTTCCACCTGATCAAGTACGACATTGCCGACATGATGTTGGCGGGGGGAACGGAAGCGCCGATTACTTTCGGGATGCTCCGCTCGTGGGAATCCGTGCGTGTTTTGGCCACGGGCAATGGCGATCCCAGCAAAGCCTGCCGGCCCTTTTCCGCTGATCGCGAAGGATTGGTGATGGGCGAAGGGGCGGCGATGATTTTGCTCGAGGAGCTCGAACACGCCAAACAACGCGGCGCCAGGATTTACGGGGAATTATCGGGTTTTGGCCTCAGTTCCGACGCCAGCCACATCACGCAGCCCTCGATTGACGGTCCGGCGCGCGCGGTGCGAATGGCCCTGGCGGAAGCCAAGGTCAGTCCGGAAGACGTGGATTATATCAATGCCCACGGCACGGGCACCCGTGTTAACGACTTCACCGAGACGCAGGTCATCAAGGAAGTGTTTAAGGATCACGCCCGGAAGGTCGCCATTAGCTCTACGAAATCAATGCACGGGCACGTGATGGGTGCGACGGGCGCTGTCGAACTGGCCGCGACGATTCTGGCTGTCGACCAGGGGGTGATTCCGCCCACCGCCAATTACACGACGCCGGATCCGGAATGCGATTTGGACTACGTGCCCAATCAAGCTAGGGAAACACCTCTACGCGTCGCGATTTCAAATTCCTTTGCCTTTGGCGGGCTGAACGCGGTATTACTGGTGCGGCGGTTCGAGTAGCGCCGGGAAACGGGATACGGGGTACGGGACACGTGCCTTAGGTCCAACTTGTGGCCTGACGTGATCGGTTAGTGGTATCGGGAAATCGGGACTCGGTACGCATCCCGTATCGCGTGTCCCGACTTTGGAGTTTGTAATGATTCAGAAGCGCGTTTGCATTTTGACGCTCGGCGTGGGCTCGGGACACTTGCGTGCCTCTGAAGCCGTGCAGCGCGCCCTTTATGACAGTAACGATCCCATCGAAGTTAAGGTCGTAGACGCGCTTGACTCGGCCCGCCGGTGGTTTCATTGGCTCTACGTTGACACATACTGGTGGGCGCTGCGGAACGCACCCTGGCTATGGCGGAAAGTGTTTGAGCGCCGCCAACGCCAGCGGCACCGTTCCACCGCACCCGACTGGGTCTTCCGCCGCGGGTGCGGCGACGTCTTACGTCAGCTCAAGGGATACTCTCCGCAGCTGGTGATTGTCACGGAAATTGGAGCTGCGGAAATTGCCGCCTTGGGCCGCCGGGAAGGTTGGTTTAACGCCCCGATTCTAGCGGTGCAAACCGATTTCCAGACCGAACTTCCCTGGGTGCAATCGGAGATTGATGTTTACTGCGTGGCCAGCGAGGAATCCCGCGCGCAACTGATCGGTTGGGGTGTGTTGCCCAATCGGGTCCTGCTCTGCGGAATTCCCGTGGATCCAGCATTTTCATTGCCCTTTGATAAGAAAGATTTGATGCAAGCGCTGGGCCTGGACAGCCGCCGGCCGGTGGTCCTGGTAATGGGGGGAGGCATGGGGCCTGCGCCCCTCGATAGCGTGATATCCAGCCTGGAACTCTGTAATGTGCCGATGCAAGTGCTCGCGGTCGCGGGCCACGATCGTCATCTTCGCCGTCGGCTGGAATCCATGCGCGGGCGGGTGGCCATGGATCTCCATCCGTTCGGCTGGACGGAAAACATTCCGGAACTGATGGCCGCGTCCGATCTGCTTATTACCAAGCCCGGCGGACTCACTGCGGCGGAAGCATTGGCGGCGGGGTTGCCGATGATCTTGACGCATCCCATTCCCGGCCCGGAGGATCGCCACATTCGCTACCTGGCACAGAAGGGAGTGGCCCTGCACGCGAAGACTCTGAATGACATCCCGCATTTGACGTCAAGGCTGCTCTCCTCCTCGGACGAACTTCGCGAAATCCGTCACCGCGCACGTGAATGGTCGCGCCCCGACGCTGCACATGCCGTTGCCCAAGTGGCGACGGCGTTGCTGGAAAAGGCCACCTATATTGATTTGCTCGCCTCGCCTCCGTCGCGTTCGGGAGAGTCAGCGTATCTGATGTAGAAACTATGTTTAACCAAGCCCGTAAAATTTTCGAGCGCACCGTGGTAGGTGATTCCGTGCCGGCTCTGATCCGGTGGGGCAAACGCGTCTCCCCCCCGGTCGTCGAGAAGATTCGGACGGACGCGTTCGGTGAACTCGTCCGGTATGCCGCGGTGCACCAGAAGTTCTTTGCGCGCAAGTTGGCGGAACAGGGCATTGATCCCAGGCGCGTCCGGCGCCCTGAAGACCTGGGCGGCATCTTCACCACTCCGGAGGATTTGCGCACCCTGCCGGCGGAGGATTTTCTGTGCCGTGAGCCCGAACTGGTTTTTGAAACGACCGGAACGTCCGGTGGGCCCAAACGCGTTTACTTTTCCTACGAGGAACTCGATTTTGCCGCTCGTTACGAAGCTGTGGCGCTATATGAGAACGGCATCCGGCCCGGCGCTCGCGTGGTGTGTACGTTCGACTCGGGCTATTGGATCAGCAGTTGGGTCACCTTCCTCGCCTGCAAACAGTTGGGAGTATTTTGCTCCGCCGTGGGCAAGCCACATCCGCGCGAGGTTTACTCGCGAATGGCCGAATACCGTTACGACGTCATTGCCGCGGACCCCACGTGGCTCGTCAGCTTCAGCGAGATTGCGGAGAAGGAAGGCACTTTTCCGCTGCGCCTCATCATGGCCGCCGGCGATCGCATGACCGATGTCTATCGCAATTACGTGGAAAGCGTTTGGAAGTGTCCTGTTATCCTCGGCTACGGTTCCACCGAGGTGGGCGGGGCGGGCATGGAATGCATTCGCAAAGACGGTTATCACCTGGACGACTTTAATATTTACTTCGAAATTCTGGACCAGGATGAGAGCGGATATGGTGAGTTGGTGGCCACCACGCTCGCTCGCCGGACGATGCCTTTCATTCGATACCGCGTGCACGATGTGACTCGATTCATGTCCGCGCCATGCCCTTGCGGCGCGCCGCTCCGGCGCATCGAGCGAATCCGCGGCCGCCGCGACGAAATGGTGGTGATGGGTGCGGGGAATATGTACCCGGAGATTTTCGAACGCGTCTTACACGACGTGGCCGGCATTGCCGAGACCTGGCAGGTGGTGGTCCGCCAGGAGGGCTTGCACGATGTTCTGGAATTTCGCTTGGAGCTGACTAACGGCATTAGCCCTTCCGCCGTAGAGAAGGCGATCCAAGTGAACCTGAAGTCTCTTTACCCCGATGTTTGGGCCAACCACGCCTGCGGCATGTACCGACTCAATTTCCGTTTTTTTCCTCCCGGCAGCATCGAGCAGGGAAGGAAGCCACGGCGGCTGATTGATGAGCGGGCGGCGTGAGTTCGGAATTCTGAATTCTGAATTCCGATGGCTGAATTTTGACTTCTAGATTTTGAATTACCAAGGACCGAACTTCTTATAACCATCGCATGTCGGCCTTGCCTTTTTCATTATTTATAATTCATAATTCAGAATTTCGTCGTTAATCTTGAAAGGATTGATGCCTACTTTATGAGCAACCCAACTCCGGCGCGTGATAGCGAGCGGGAATTTTCCCCTGTCCTTTTTTGTGATTTCGACGGGACCATCACGCAGCTCGACGTGACCGATCAGATTTTAACGCAGCTTGCCCACCCTTCGTGGCGCGAAACCGAGCAGGAGTGGATGATGGGGCTGATCGGCTCGCGCGAGTGCCTGGATCGACAGATCGCGTTGGTTGACGCGCCCGTTGAGGAACTTCACGCGGTGATTGACGCCGTCGCCATCGACACCCACTTCGCGAGGTTTTGTAAGTTCGCGGGCAAGAAGCGGCTGCCGCTTTACATTCTGAGCGATGGTTTTGATTATGTGATTCGGCGCGTGCTGAAGAATGCCGGCATCGCCCGGCAATTTCGCAGTGGTAGGAATCTGTTTGCGAGCTCGCTGCGCCTTGACGGCCGCCACCTTGTGCCATCCTTTCCGCACTCCCCGGAACCCTGCGCGCACGGGTGCGCCACCTGCAAAGCGGCGCTCATCAGCCGGCTGCGCGAGGGACGGCAGCCGGTAATCTTCGTTGGTGACGGCATGTCAGACCGGTTCGCGGTGGAACTTGCCGACTTAGTCTTTGCCAAGCGCCATTTACTGGCGCACTGCCGGGAGAATGGCGTCGCCTGCCATTCATTCGAGACTTTCGCCGAAGTCCAAGCGGCGCTGGAAAAGCTGATGGCCCCGGAACCCGCCCGGCGTTTACGCCAGGTCATTGCCACGGTGTAGTTACCGCGAACAGCGAAACTGGAAAATCGAAACTCGACAGTCGAAGCAGGAAACTCATGGCCACTAGTCAAGATCTGCGGATCAGTCCAATTTAAAGGCGACTCCACCCCGGCAATTCCGAATTGCGATTTTCCAGCTTCCAGTTTCGAATTTCCAGTTTCGTTTTTCCGGTTTTCGAAGGGAGGCCCTACTTTGGCCATTTCTGAACCCACTACCCGTACCGCCGAGCTGCTGGCTCTCGAGCGCAAATACTGCTCGTTTGGCGACACGGTGCATTATCTCGATCCCCCTAAGATCTTCGTCGATTGCGAAGGCAGCCATCTTTATGACGAGCAGGGGACGCCCTACCTCGATTTGCAGATGTGGTATTCGGCGGCGAGTTTTGGTTACAAGA
>CAZCVY010000235.1:0-10632 GCA_964501985.1 uncultured Acidobacteriota bacterium
TCCTTGGTATCGCGGGCGAGGCCCAATCCCCGCACGTAGTAGAACTGCCCGCCCTGGGAGTAAAACCCGCCACCAGTGTTGGCGTTGTTCACCGACAACGATTGAATGACTTGCGGCACGGTCAGGTGGAAGCCGTAAAGCCGGGTGGGATCGAGCAGTACCTGGTACTGCATCACGGTGCCGCCAAAGCCCGAGTCGTCCGCCACGCCGGGCACCGCTTTGTAAGCGCGTTCCAGCACCCAGTCTTCAATGGTTTTCAAATCCTGCGGCGAGCGGTCAGGGCTTTCGATGACGTATCGATAAATCAGCCCGCTGGGGCTGAACAGCGGCGCGATGCTCGGCTGCACGCCAGCCGGATAGTTCACCTCGCTGAGCCGCTCGAACACGACCTGCCGCGCAAAGTAATCGTCTGTGTCCTCCTCGAAGGTGAGAATGACGTCGGAGAGTTCGTACAGCGAGATGGAGCGCGACACCTCCAGTTTCGGGGTGCCGTTCATTTCTACTTCGATGGGCAGCGTGACCAGGCGCTCGACTTCTTCGGCGGCATGGCCGGGCCACTGGGTGATGACCTCCACCATGGGTGGGGAGAGGTCCGGATACGCATCCACAGGCATACGATGGAAGGCAATAGCCCCCATCACCACAATCATGGCGGTTAACATCAATACCAAAAACCGCTGGCGCAGTGCAAATTGAACGATACGATGAATCATGGCTGGGGACTGGGTATTGGGGTCTGGGATCCGGTCCTTGCCCTCCGAACCCAAGTCCGACCTCCGCTTCGATCAGTGCTGGAAAGAGTTCTGGAACTGTAAGAACAGGCTGCCGTCTGCAATCACCCGCTCGCCCGGCTTCAGGCCGGTGAGCACTCGCGTGTTACCATCGGCGTTCTCGCCGATCGTAATCGCCCTCTGGCCGAACTGATTCGGGCTGACCTCGACGTAAACAAAAGGCTCATTTTGGGCATCCCGCAACACTGCGGCATCCGGCACGGTCAGAGCATCAGGAATAACGCCGGCTTGGATTGTGGCCGTTACGTACATGTCCCTTTTCAGTTTGTCGCTGGGGTTCTGGGTGACGATGCGCACCGGCAGCGTGTGCGTGTTGGGATCAAGCGCCGTGCCGAGATAGGATATTCGCCCGTGAAACTCCTGCGGGTAGGCATCGGTTTGGATCGCCACCGCGTCACCCAAATGTACGGTCCCCATGTCGCGTTCGTAGACACTGACCAGAACCCACACGCTCGCCATGTTGGAAATCGTAAAGACCTGCGTTGCGCCACCCTGGATCACCTGCCCGGGGGAAACCAGCCTTTCCACAGCCTCGCCCGCGATGGGAGCAAGCACCGGGACTTCCGCCATCGTCGTGTCCTTCGAGAGTTGATCGGGGTGATTGATTCCCACCACCGTGAGGGCTTGTTCTGCCGCTTGCAGGTCCGCTTGCGCCTGGTTTTGGGTTGACTCCGCCTGCTCGAGGTCCGCTTGGGCAATCACGCGGTGCTCGTATAAATCCTTCGACCGCGCGTAGCTCTTCTGTGCCAAGGCGTAAGCGTCTTTTGCCTTCAGGTAGTTGGTGCGGAGTTGGGCGAAATCAGGGCTCGCCACGTACAACATCGGCTGCCCGGCCCGGACGTTCTCTCCCGGCACGATCAGGACCCTGGAAACCGGTCCGCTAATTTGGGCGATGACCGGAGTGGTTTCAAAAAAGTTATAGGCGACCGTTCCGGGAAGCCGCAGCACCCGGCGCAACTGCGTGGGTGCAATCGTCACCACCTGCACGTGCCCCATCTGCTCCTGCGGCACCGAAAAAAGGCCTGCCCGAGATGGGTCGCTGCCGGCGGCACTGGAAGAGGAGGGAGCCGGGTTTGCCTCCGCCGCCCGTCGCGCACAAGAGGCCGCAAAAAGGATCGCTAGAACGGCAGTGGCTGCCGCCATCGCAGGGGTCAAGTGCCGGTTCTTCCGAATCCTGCGACCATCGGCGGGCTTCCCGTCAGAGGGACTCAAGCTCGCCGTATTGCACTTCTCATCATTCGCAATTCTAGTCATGGCAAATTCCTTGTGCCCACCGCTTCGCGCACCTGCTCCACCGCGAGCATGTAACTCGCGAGGGCCTGGCGATAGGCGAGTTGGGTCGAGCGATAGCTGCGCTCGGCATCGAGAAAGTCAAGCAGGCTGGCTGCGCCGCGCTTGTAAGCGTATTCACTGATGTCCCGGGAGTCATCGGCCTGCTTCAGGTAACCCGAGGTGTAAAGCTCCACCACTTGCGCACTGATCTCCAACCCCTGGTAGGCGTTGGCCACGTCCGTCATTACGGTTTCGGAGGCCTCCGTGGAGGTTTCCTGGGCCTGGGTGATGGCGTAGTGGGTGCGCGCGATTTCTCCCTGGTTGCGGTCGAAAATAGGGATCTCAATGTTCAAGGCAAAGCTGGCGGTGTTGACATCCGAGACGTGGGTGTAGTCAAGCGTGGTGGTGAGGTCCCGCTTGCCGTTTGCCTTCGCTAGTTGGTACTGACTTTGCGCGGCTGTGACGCCTTGCTGCGCCGCCAGAAGGTCCGGCCGAAGCTTGAGCGCCTGAAGTTGCAGGTCTTCCTGGTTGAGGCGCAGCGGAGTGTAGGCAAGCTCGCCCGTGACGTCGTAGTCCTTGGGAACGGCCTCGAACCCCAGAAGTTGCCGCAAGCTGGCCAGCGCCTGGACGAGCGCCAGCTTGGCCGAGGAGACGTCCATCTGGAACTGCAGCAACTGGAGCTTGATCTTCAGCAAATCCCCTTCACCCATCGCGCCGGCACGGAAGCTTTCCTGGCTGAGATCGACGGTTTTTTGAAAACTTGCCAGATCCGCATTGGCAAGTTCGAGATTGGCCTTGGCCAGCAGAATGCCGACAAACTGTTGCGCCACGTTGGACGTCAGGCTGCGCTCGTTATCACTCACCTCGGAGCGCGTTTGGGCGGTCTGGTCGCGCGCGGCCTGAATGCGGGACTGCCGCTTGTGTCCGCGCTCAAAGGTGTAGCTGAAGCCGACGTCGAATTCCGTGATGTTGTCGAGCGTCGAGGAGTTGAGCTGGGCAGGGCTGAAGATCGGAATGAACAGGTCGTCATACATGAAGACGGGGTTGGGCCGAATGGCGGCGGTGATCTCCTCGGCCTGACTCTGCGGAATCTGGCTCTGGGCGGCCTTCAACGCGTGGTTATGTGCGAGAGCGATCTGGATCGCTTCATCGAGAGTGACGCGTGAGTGCGGCGGCGCTTGCTGCGCGCTCGCTCCGATTCCGCCTGCGGTCCATCCCAGCAGCACTAATGCTGTTGTAGTCAGGAATCTCCGGCACATATTTGTCGAGCGCAGGTTGTTGTGGTTCATCATTGCTAATCCCCTACGGTGAAGGCGCTGGAAAGAACAAATGGTCGATTACCCCGCATCCTTAAATGAATCGCAGGGTTCCCGGAATTGAACTGGAAGGAAGTCTTAGGTGAGGGGAGGCGCCCGGCCATAACTCATGACCGGCAAATCCGAGCTATGGTTGTTTGGCGCCATCCACCGAATCAAAAGAACAGAATTCTCGGGCGGTAGGACCTGGGCGGCGCTGGCGGGTTGAACTGAGCTGGTTTGGACGATTTGGCAGGCAGGGCAGGGAATACTGCAATCAGAGGTGGCTGGCGCGGAGGCTCTGCAATCGGAAACGCCCAGGCCGTGGCTCCCCGGCACTGTCTCGCCGTGCCGGTGAAGTATAGCAATACCCAGAAGGTGTAACTGCAAAAGCATGAGTACGTAAGGCGCTAAGGAACGGCGAAATTTGGTGGTCCAGTTACGAGGCACGGAGCGCTATTCTACTGGAACTTGGGGTAAGAGGGATAAAAATAGATAATACCATACCGTGTATGGTATTATCGAACGGGAGCTGAACCGATGAGCCACACGATTAAGGATAAGAAGGAACTGCTTCTCAGGGCCAAACGTATTCAAGGACAGGTTGACGCTCTGGTCCGGGCTCTAGACGAAGAACGCGATTGTTCCGACGTTCTCCAGTTGATGAGTGCAACAAGAGGGGCAATGAATAGTCTGATGGCCGAGCTTCTGGAAGGCCACATCAAGAGTCACGTACTCAATGAAAAGCAAAAACCCACTTCGGAACAGCTCGCGGCCGCCGACGAAGTGATCGCCATGGTCAAGTCTTACTTGAGATAACCAACTCCAATTGAGAGTGCGGATTCCCGCGAAGTTGGGAATCCACTCCGCCACCGATAAGGCGTGCAACGCAGACAGCTCTTTCTGTCTTCGCGGGAGTGACAGGGCTTCGAGACGGTAATGTCTCGCAAAAGGCACCATGACCTGCGGTTCTTATCGGATTGATACTATACGGGGTATGGTATAATGGACAGGAAGCTGAAATCATGAGTCACGCGATCAAAGACAAGAACGAACTGCTGCTCAGGGCTAAACCCGTTCAAGGGCAAGTGGAAGCCCTTGTGCGAGCGCTTAACGAGGAGCGTGATTGCTACGCCGTCCTACCTTTGATGCGTGCCGCAAAGAGGGGCGATGAACAGCCTGGTGGCCGAACTCCTGGAGGGCCACATCAAAAGTCACGTCCTCAGTGGGAAGCAAAGGCCTAGCGCGGAACAGGTGGCTGCTGCCGACGACGTGATCGCCATGGTCAAGTCTTATTTGAAATCGCCAACTCCCCATTTGAGGGGAGAGGGGGGTGATATGGGCGCTCCGAACTCGGTCGAAAGAAGTCGCGAATCGGCCCCTCCGCCCATCATGGACCGAAGACCGTCGCAGATGAACCAGCCGCAAGAGAGCCCGGAGCACGCGGAACATAAGCACGGATTCGACCGGGTGGAGCTGGCGCGCATTGCTTTTGTCGCGCTGGCTGCCGCGGCTGTATGGTTTCGAGTGTGGGAGCCCTATCCGCGATACAGCGTCATAGGCATTGCCGCCACTCTGATCGGCGGTTACCCGATTTTCAAAGAGGCCTTGGAAAACATCGTCGAACGAAAGATGACGATGGAGCTCTCGATGACCATTGCCCTTCTCGCGGCATTGGCCATCCGGGAGTTCTTTACCGTATTGGTCATTACGGGCTTTGTGCTCGCCGCCGAGGTGCTGGAGGGCCTTACCGTCGGCCGGGGGCGGCGGGCAATCCAGGATCTGCTCGACTTCCTCCCCCGAACCGTCATCGTGCGGCGTGATGGGAAAGAGACTGAAATATCTGCCGACCAGGTTCGAGCCGGCGAAACCGTAATCGTGAAGCCGGGCGCGCACATCCCCGTTGATGGGGCCGTCTTGAGCGGGCATTCATTTGTGGAGCAGGCGGCCATTACCGGCGAGGCGATGCCCGTGGAAAAGGCCGCCGGAGACTTCGTCTATGCGGGTACCCTAAACCAGTCTGGCGCCCTCGAAATCGAAGCGCAGAAGCTGGGCCGTGATACCACATTCGGAAAAATTATCGATGCTGTCGAGCGGGCGGAAAAGTCGCGGGCTCCGATTCAGAAAACGGCGGACCGACTCGCTGGCTACCTGGTGTATTTTGCTCTCGGCGCAGCAGCCCTAACATTCCTTATCACTCACAATGCCCGATCCACGATTTCGGTCGTCATCGTTGCCGGCGCCTGTGGCATTGCGGCGGGAACCCCCTTGGCCATCCTCGGCGCGATCGGCCGCGCCGCGCATCAGGGGGCGATTGTCAAAGGCGGCCTCTACGTGGAAGCGCTGGCCGCCGTGGACACGGTTCTGGTGGACAAGACCGGCACCTTGACGTTCGGAACTCCCCAGATTCGGGAGGTCGTCTCGGCCAACGGTTTCACCGTGCCGCAGATCATCGCCGCCGCCAGCATTGCGGAGCGGAAGTCCGAACACCCTCTCGCTAAAGCGATTATTGCCAGGGCCGCTGAGCTTTCCGTCCCCATGGTGGAACCGGATGATTTCTCCTATACCCCGGGAAGGGGAATCAGAGCGATTTCCCGGGGCGAAGAGATTCTTGTGGGCAGCCGCGCGCTTTTAATGGAGCGCGGAGTGAGAGACATTGAGTCTTTCAATAGCGAGGGTCTGGGGGGCGTCTCAGAAGTTTATGTTGCACGTGGGAGACAGGTTCTGGGGAGCATCCGCATTGCTGACGTTTTGCGCCCCGAAGCGAAGCACGCCGTTGCCGCGATGAGAAGGATGGGCTTGCGGACAGTTCTGCTGAGCGGAGATATGCAAGCTGTGACCACCTCGGTGGGAAGGGACCTGGGCGTGGATGAAATGATTGGGGAACTCTTGCCTAGTCAGAAGGCCGAGTGGGTCAGGGAACTGCGGGGGAAAGGGCGTAAGGTGGCCATGGTGGGGGACGGCATCAATGACGCTCCGGCACTGGTGGAGGCCGATGTGGGAATCGCCATGGGGTCGGGTACGGATGTGGCCCGGGAGAGCGCCGACATTATTCTGATCGGAAACGATCTCTCCAAGTTTGTCGAAACACTGCGGATTGCGCGGCGCTGCCGTGGCATCATCATGCAGAACTTCGTCGGCACCCTGGCCGTGGACAGCGTAGGAGTGGGGATGGCGGCCTTTGGTTTGCTGAATCCCCTGCTGGCGGCCATCATTCATGTGGCCTCAGAATTGACCTTTATTCTCAACTCTACCAGGCTGCTACCAGGGCGTTCCCATGCCGGAAAATAAGGTGCTAATCTTTTATGCAACTCTTCATCCAGGATGAGCATCTCTATGGCTTAGCAGTGACTAAGGTCGTATCAGGCACTCCCCACAAGGCAGTTTATTTGGTATTATAAAGGGTCGGTTACTTCAGCGGGCACCTCGAGTCCACCGTAAGAAAGAGCGGATCGTCAAGTTGAAACGCTGGAAAAAGCTACGTCACCAGACCTGGGTTCGCGCCCTGATCGTGGGCGTCCTACTCGCCGGCGAAATCCACGTCTACTCTGCCGAAATCTTTCACGACCATAACGGCGGAGTTGCCAGCGTCGGCCAGTTTGAGCGCAAGGGTGCAACATCCTTGCAAGCCGCCCAGGAACTCACCCCTCTCTGCCCTCTGTGCCAGATCGTGCGGAGCAGTTCCGTCCGTCCCGCGGTCCAGTCGGTTATTCAGCGACCGCACCGGGAATCCACTTTTCAACCTCTAGCTCGTCGGGCACGCATTTCTTCCAATTTCACGCCATCGCTTCTCGCCCGCGGTCCTCCTCTCTCCTGAAGGTTTTGCCTCATTCCAATTCGAAGCAAAAATTCTCATGAGCCTCATGGAGGAGACTATATGCTGGGTAGGCGTACATCGTTATATATTCTGGTTTTATCACTTGGGATCAGCGCTCTTCCCCCGCGGGTATTCGCGGGGAGCTCCGGGGGGGCAGGCACAATTTCGGGCACGGTGAAAGATCCGTCGGGCGCGGTGGTTCCCGGGGCCACGGTGACCATCCACAATCCTGTGAGCGGTTACGAGCGCACCGCCTCCACGGATGCCTCGGGGAGCTTTACTTTCAGCAACATTCCTTTCAATCCCTATCACCTCAGTATTACCGACGCGGGGTTCAATCCGTTTACCCAGGATGTCGACCTCAACTCCACGGTTCCCGTCAATCTCAACATCACCCTGGAGTTGGCTGGTGGCAAGACGTCGGTGACGGTGACGACTGAAGCTTCCGATTTAATCGAGGTTGATCCTACGGCCCATACGGACGTCGATCGATCCCTGATCGAAAGGCTTCCGCTTGAAAGTCAATCATCCTCACTGAGTTCCCTGGTCACGCTGTCCTCACCGGGAATCGCGGCCGACTCGAATGGTCTCTTTCACGGACTCGGAGATCATGCGTCAAACTCCTTTTCCATCGATGACCAGCCGATCACCGATCAACAGAGCAAAGTCTTCTCCAATCAGCTTCCGGAAGATGCAGTGCAATCGCTAGAGGTCATCGACGGGGCCCCTCCGGCGGAGTTCGGGGGTAAAACCAGCGTAGTCATCGTGGCGACCACACGCTCAGGCCTGGGAGAGACAACCCCTCACGGACAAGTGACCGCCTCCTATGGATCCTTTGGCAGTGCGAATGGTGGATTCAATCTTGGCTACGGAGGAAAAAACTGGGGTAATTTCATTTCCGCCAGCGGGCTAAACACCAGCCGATTCCTTGATGGGCCGGAACATGACGTCATGCACGACCGGGGAAATGAAGAGAATCTCTTCGACCGGTTCGACTATAAGCCCACGGAAAAGGACACGTTCAGCTTGAACTTCCAGTTTACCCGCTCCTGGTTCCAGACACCCAATTCCTACGACGCCCAGGACGCGACGGCGTGGTCAGGACTCGTAGTCGACAACGGAGGTTTGAACCCCGACGGCAATCTGGTAGGATCCACCGACCAACGGTCTCAAATTAAGACCATCAACGTTGCACCCACCTGGACGCGCCTGATCAATAACCACGTTGTGTTCACATTGGGAGGCTGGATGCGCCGCGATGGGTACAACTACTACCCGAGCGACGATCCTTTCGCTGACCTTCAACCCGATCTTCAGCGCCAGAGCATTGGCCAGGATCGAACGCTGACGAATGCCGGCGGTCGCGCCGAAGTTTCTTATGTGAAAGGCGTCAATAACATCAAGACGGGAGTGGTGTTTCAGCACACCTTCCTAAAGGAAGACGACAGCTTTGGAGTGATCGATCCCACCGCCAATGCGCCGTGTCTGTTTACTCCCAACGGGTTTCCTGATACAAACCCGGGTTTGACGAATCCGGCGGATTGCAGCGCTCCATTCCTTGAGACCAATCCGAGTTTTATCCCCATCCTGGGCTGTTACGACCTTACTCGAACGGGTTCACTACCAGGCTCTGACGGTTGCCCGAGTTCAACGAGCGGCCTGTACGCCTACAACGTTCACTCCGACATCAAAGAGGTGGCCCTCTTTGCCCAGGATTCCATCACGTACCACAACTGGAACTTTAACCTGGGGATCCGCGGCGACTTTTATAATGGCATTTCGATTGCTCGCCAGGCGGAGCCCCGCGTGGGCGGCGCTTACAACATCAAGAAAACCAACACGGTAATTCGGGCGTCTTATGCTCGCACCATGGAAACGCCGTTCAACGAGAACCTGATCCTGGCGAGCAACGGATGCGCCGATCCCGTGATCAACGCGATCATGTCGTCGACCATCGCTCCTTGTGTCACCACAACTCCGCTCTCCCCCGGTACCCGCAATGAGCTCCACGCAGGTCTTCAGCAAGCGTTCAGCAAGTACTTGGTGGTCGATGGCGAATATATCTGGAAGTACACGCAGAGAGCCTTTGACTTTAGCATTCTGGGCAATTCACCGATCACCTTTCCCATCGAGTGGGACAAATCGAAAATCCCCGGATATGCCCTCCGTGCCAGCGTCCCGAACACGCATGGATTTACGGCGTATGTCGTAATGTCGAGCGTGGCGGCGCGATTCTTTGAGCCACAAGTCAGCGGCATCGGCTCGACGCCGGCCTCGCATTGCCCGACGGCCACGGGGTGCGAAGTGTTCCGCATCGACCACGACGAGCACTTCAATGAGACGACTCACTTGCAATATCAGCCGTTTAAGCGGGGACCGTGGGTAGGCTTCAACTGGCGCTACGACAGCGGTCTGGTGGCGGGTCCCGTGCCGTGCGCAGGAGGAAATTGCGCCAATGGGCCGAACGGCACCGACTCGATCGTGGATGCCTCGATTATCACCCCGGACCAACAGTTCCAGGCTGGGCTATCTTGCAATGGCGTATTCGCGACACCTACCACTCCAATCAGCCCCAATAGCATCTGCCCGGCGAGCGAGTACGCTTCCAAGTATGTGAAGATTCCGGCGGCAGGCACGGAAAACGACGATCACAACCCACCCCGCATCGCCCCCCGTAACCTGTTTGACCTTTCGGTGGGCGAAGACAACATCTTTAACGGGGACAAACGCAAGTGGAGCATCCGCTTGACGGCAGTCAACCTTATGAATAAAGAGGCGCTCTACAATTTCATTTCAACGTTCAGCGGTACCCACTATGTGTCGCCGCGAGCCCTCACGGCGGAAATAGGGTTTCACTTCTAACCTCAGCTAGCCCTCTAGGCAGGCCCCGGAACGGACAGATTTCCTGTCCGCCGGGGCCTGTTCCGCTTTCAAGGGCCTCACGCTGCGGTTCCGCTCTTCGGCTCTGCCCCCGTGAGCGCCGACGTGCCATACGCGACCATGGTCCTGTCCTTGCGGGAACCAGCGGTTCCTCCGCCACTGCCCTCCAGGGCATTCGATTTGGAGTTGCATCAGCTCTAAGAAATGCGGCAAAATGTCCTCAGCCACTTTCGTAGTTTGGGGAACGTCGGAATCCGTCAGTTCGGTAATCGAAGGCGATATCTTGAACTTCCCAGGGCCCTGCCCCCGGCCGATGCATAAGGGTGGATGCCCGTTCCGGAGGTAGCCATGATCACAAAGCGCGCCATTCTCACCATTCTTGTCATTTTCACCTTGGCCTTAGTCTCGGTGCCCTGCTGGGCAGGGGACAATACCGTGTCGGACGAGGAGATCGATAAGCTCTTGCAGTGGATGAACGAATTTCAAAACGAGCAAAACAGCCAAAACAACCAGAACAACCCACAATCAGGATGGAGCAAAGGATATCTTGACCCGAAGACAGGCTGGTTTTGGCCGG
>CAZCVY010000236.1:0-10604 GCA_964501985.1 uncultured Acidobacteriota bacterium
GCAAAACCCCTACCTCAGGATCCGCGTGGGGCTGACTTTTACCACGGGCTGCTAGGGCTGAATTTTCGATACCTCCTGAGATGTTGCTGAAAACAAGGTAGTTAACCAAGATTCGCTATACATAATTGATAACAAATAGTTTAAGTAGAAAGTTAGACCCCAGCCGCCCCCCAACTTACACAAAAACCGCCTTATTTGCGCGAAATCCCCCCTACCTGTGATCTTATAGAAACCAAAACAAGTTACACGCAACAGGGATAAGAGGGAGAGAGACATGGCTGGGTGCGCGAGCACGGCTCCGCTCACTCTGGGCAAATCGCCAGCGACAATCCGCACGGCCAGATGACGGCTCATCCACAGATATTCAACACCACTTTCGTGAGGCCACCGCTGAATTCGGATGACGGCGCAACCCGATATCGAAGGCGGGAATTTCAGCGGCGCTCCATCCCCCCTTTCTTGCAGGTGCTATACTGACCAGCCTTTATCTTGAGTGCCCGGGGAACGGGTCCTTGGCGAAAGCTGAGGGCCGACCGGCATTTTTGAAAGCTGTGGCGTTTCTTGGGACTCGCAATCGGAGGGTTAGGAGAGCAGCAGAATGATGGTCTTTTTTTTGGGTCTGGGATTGATGTGCGCGAGCACGCTGATGTACGAAATCACTTTGACCCGCTTACTCAGCGTGACGTGCTGGTATTACCTCGCCTTCGTTTCGGTTTCGATGGCGATGTTTGGGATGACGGCGGGGGCTCTGGCGGTGCAGCTTCGGCCCCACCTGTTCGATCCGAAGCAAGTGCGGGCGCGCATGGCGCAGGCTTCTTTCGCCATGGCCGCGTCGATGCCCATCGTGCTTGTGATCATGTTTGCCATCCCGCTCGACGTTTCCTTTGCTTTGCAAACAGTTGCCAGCTTCCTAATTTTCTGCGCATTCATTGCTGTACCTTTCTTCTTTGCGGGAGTTGTGGTGTGCCTGTCGCTCACCAAGGCTTGCGCGGCGATTGGCCGGATCTATTTTGCGGACCTGATGGGCGCGGCGGCAGGATGTTTCGGCTCGGTGATCCTCCTGAACCTGGTCGACGCGCCGAGCGCCGTCTTGGCGATTTCCGCGCTGGTCTTTTTGAGCGCGGCGGCCTATGCCCGCTTCGCCGGCGAGCCGCGGATCGAGCGGCGCGGCTACGTTTGGGCCGCAGTGCTGGTGGTGCTGGCGGCGCTCAACGCCTCGACGATTCACGGCATTCAACCCATCTGGTCCAAAGGAAAGCTCGACCCTCGCACCGACATTCTCTATGAGACGTGGAACCCCATTTCCCGAGTGCGGGTTGTCGCTCCCAAGTGGGAGCCCCGCTTTGTTGGGCCCAATACGCCGCCGATTACCTCCGAGGTGGTATACATCGACATTGACAACGATGCCGCCACGGGGATTTATCGTTATTGGGGCGATCTCAAGGATGTCGACTTCCTGCGCTACGAAGTGAACTCCATGGGGGCGCGGCTGCGGGCGGGCGGCAGCGCCGCCGTCATTGGCGTGGGTGGCGGCCGTGACGTCTTGGCTGCAGCGCTTTTCGGCTTTCACCGCATTGTGGGCATCGAGATCAACAAGAACATTGTGAATGTCAGCTCGCGGCGAATGCAGTGGTATTCGGGCTTCGAGAAAATTCCGAACTTTGAACTGCACAATGATGAAGGCCGCAGTTATCTCACACGCAGTCATGAGAAATTCGATGTGATCCAGGCCACCGTCGTTGATACCTGGGCTGCCACCGCCGCGGGCGCCATGGCCCTCACTGAGAATTCCCTCTACTCGCTCGATGGCTGGCGGATTTTTTACGAGCGCCTCAATCCCGGCGGCGTCATTGCCTTCAGCCGCTGGAACCATAAGCCGGATTTCCACGAAACCACGCGCCTCTTCTCCCTGGCCTATGCGACGTTAGTCAGCGAGGGCGTAGTCGATCCGGAAACGCATCTGGCGATGATCCGGCAAGGAGAACTCGCCACTCTGCTCACCAGCAACGAACCTTTCACTCCTCAGGATCTGGAAACGATTCGCACGACCGCCAAGGATCTGGACTACCAGATTCTCTATCTGCCCGGCGAGGAACTGGGAATGCCGCAGTTGCAGCCTGTATTAGAGGCGCGAACGCTGGCGGGATTGGCGGCGCTGCGATCCGCCGATTACTTTGATCTTTCTCCGCCCACCGATTCTTCCCCATACTTTTTCAGTTTTGTGCGCTTCCATGCCATTCCCGGAATCCTGCGAATTCCCGGCATCGATTGGAAAGTGCTGCTGCCGCTTCTGCACTTGGCTTTCTTCATGCTCGCCGCATTAATCCTGGTGGTCCTAACCATCGTTTGGCCTGCGCGCCGATTCACGCGCTTGCGGGAAGGTTCAGCACCCGCGCCCGCCGGCGCCATCCTTTACTTCATTGGCATCGGTCTCGGATTTATGTTGGCGGAGATGGGCATGATGCAACAACTCTCGATTTTTCTTGGGCAGCCGATTTATTCCCTCGCGGTGGTTCTGGCAGGATTGATTCTTTTCGCGGGGCTGGGCAGCCTGGCGTCGGATCGCGTGTCGTTCAATTCCAACCTCGCTGGCCGCGCGCCGGCGCTGCTCTCCGCACTTGTGCTGGTGGTCTATACGCTGGTGGTTCTGCCCGCAATCCATGGCGCCGTCGGCGGAGTCCTTTGGGAACGCGTTGCCGTGTCATTGGCGCTGGTCGCTCCCTGCGGCTTTATTATGGGGTTCTGCTTCCCCGTCGGCATGCGCTGGGCAAGTCAACTTGGCCAAGAAGGAAACCTGCCTTGGATGTGGGCGCTCAATGGCGCCGCCTCGGTGCTGGCCAGCTTCATCGCCATGGCCATCTCGACGGAGACTTCCATTCGCGCGTGCGTCCTTACGGGCGCGGCGTGCTATGCGCTCGGGGGAATTTTGCTGTCGGGCAGAGGGCGAGCCGCGGGCGGCAAATCCGCGACGATTGGCGAGGCCAGGATCGCCACGTCGCGCTGAATCCATTGCGGAGATCGCGGACGCGGAAGTGCGCGTCTGCGCCAGCCGGTCGGGGGTTTGATCTACAGGCGGCGTGACGCCGCCGTTGGCGAGGTAAACTCGCCGCTACGCCCTCGATGCGACCCACACGCCGCGCGACCGCCCAACAGAGGATCAATTTAGGACTGCGGAGGTCGATATTCTCGCGCAAAGGGTTTGGGATTACCATCACCTGAATCATCGGGTGGAGAAGTCCGACATTATTATGGTGATGGGCAGCCACGACCTGCGTGTGGCCGAGCGGGGCGCGCAACTCTTCCTGGAACATTGGGCTCCGCTGCTGGTGTTTACCGGCGGCTTGGGGAGATTGACTCGCGGCGTATGGGACCGGCCGGAGGCTGACCGGTTTGCGGAGATCGCCGCGCGCATGGGCGTGCCCCGCGAAGCCATGCTGATCGAGAACCGCTCGACCAATACGGGCGAGAACGTGCGGTTTACCCGGGACCTGCTGGCGACGCTTCACCTCGATCCGCAGAGGTTCATCCTCGTGCACAAACCGTATATGGAACGCCGCGCGTTCTCGACCTTTCGCAAAGTCTGGCCGGAGAAGCAGGCCCTCGTCACCTCGCCGCAGATATCGTTTGAAGATTATCCCAATCAGGAGATTTCCAAGCGCGCCGTCACTGACATCATGGTGGGAGACTTGCAGCGAATCCGGCTTTACTCCGAGAAAGGGTTCCAAATTCCGCAGGAGATTCCCCCGGAGGTTTGGACCGCCGGCGAGGAACTTATCCGAATGGGCTTCACCCAAAACGTCGTCACGGAATGAGCGCAAAGTGGATAGCATCCACCCGCGAGAGACACTTCGCCCCCCAATCCGTAAAGTCACGCAGTTGGCCGAGAAACTCAGTCACCCGCCGCGTGCATTGGATTCGCGGCACTAGCCCGCGAGTCGTTGTGGGCGAATGACAGCTCTCGCGTCAATTGATAATTGAGTTCGGTTCCAATGGGGATGGTCAAATCTTTGCCACGGCGCCGCATGCGGTCGACGGTGGTGGCCGTCAGCCCCACGGTTGCGCCGACGAGAGGGTGCGCGAACATCAATCCCAGCAGCGTGCCGCCGACGGTTCCCGCGCCAATTTCCTCAAAGTCCGGGAAGCGGGAGCTTGGACCTTTGACGATCCCTTCGCCCCCCACCACCTTGACGTGGTCGGCCCCGTCAGCGGTCATCAAATTTGCGCCGAGTGGAAACGTGCGGCCATCCGCAAGGATGATGTAGTCCACGGTCAGCCGCATCTGGCCAACGCCCTTAATTCGGCCGGGCCGCTCCATGAGAGTGACGCGCCCGGCGAGCGTTGTGCCCACGGGGATCGCCACGCGGCCGTTAATCGTAACGGGCTCGGCGACCATCATGGTGAAAGGATCTCCCTCATGATTCAGCTTGGTGGTCAGGGTTCCCGTAGTCCGGCAATGCAACAGGGTGCCAGCAGGAACGGAAAGCGGATCCGTCTGTACTATGGTTTCAGCATTGGCAAGGGAGAGTGCTGCAGCGGCGAGCAAAATAGCCAGAAAAGCGCGCTTGACCATGTTGAACCTACTTAAAGGTCAGTTCATGGCCGGACCTTGGCGCTTTGTCCAGCTTGGGTTGAAGTTTGGTAGACCAAAGGGTGAGAGGGGAGACCCGCTCACAATAAGAGGGCCTCCCCGGGAAATTTGCTAGCGAGCTCCCTCCGAGTTCGCTGCAACCTGGGTGACACCCTTCGGTGTGCTCAAATACCCCTTTACTTTATCAGGTCCTACGCTATTTACAACCAGCTCGTAGGGCTTCTTGGACCCGTTCACGTAGAAGTAAACCGGCGCGTTGATGGCGCAATCCTTCCGCTCCACATCCATATCGTTGGCCAGCGTGTCGAGATTAAACCGATAGTGCTTGACGTTGGTTTTCTTCAGCGTCAGTCCCACACCGGCAACCTTGGCGGGCTGATTCTTGGCCAGGGTGAATTCAAAGTAGTCGCGATCGCCCATCTTGCGCAGGTATTCGATGTCATCGTGGTTGCGCGCGATGAGGTTGCCCATCTCGCTGCGAGCCATGCCCAAGTCCGACGCCAGGGAGGTCAGATTCTTGTTCGTGGTATCAAGATTCGTCTTGGTTGTGGAAACGTCCTGGGTCAGTGCGCCGACTTGTTGCTGGTCAGCCTTCTGGGACAGTTCCTGCTCGAGCTGTGCGGTTTGGGTCTTTTGTTGATCCTGAAGCTGCGTCACCATGGTGCGCGCGCGACTCAATTCTCCGCGTTGCGCGCCCATACGTTTGGCGGCAGTATCGAGCTCCGATTTTACGGAATCCAGCGCCTCGGCGTTTTGCTGCTCGATGGCCGTCAGGCGATTCGTCACCTGATTGCGTAACTGCCCGGTCAAGTCATCGCGCATCTGATTCTGCTGCGCCGCGAGTTGGTCGCGCATCGCGTTCATGCGGCTGACCGTAACAAATTCCCCCACGGTCAGCGCCGCGAGAACAACAAAAACCACAACAAAAATTATGCCACTCTTTAATCCTCGGTTCGGCTCCTGCGAAACCACCACTGGGACAGGCGCGTCGTCGATTGCCATGTTAGTCTCTCCTCTGATTACCTTCCGACTCACTTTGGGGAGCTTCACGGTCTTCCTGTGGATGACTCCCGTGCCCTGAGAAAAGCACGTCAGATGCCAATTTTTTGTGCGGTCTAAGCCTTGCTTTTTGAAAAGCTTATAGAGGCATGCGACAATCTGGCCGGTTTCCGCCTCCGCAGATCTTACGCGCTACGAGTAAAAAATGCGGCTAATCGTGGCAGCAAAAGTCAAGCGAAATTCAATACGGTGTTTCCGCCATAAGGTTAGGAAATTGGCCCGAATCTTGGCGCAGCGAGGAGTTTGCCTCGCCATACGGCGGCGTAGCGCCGCCCCTACTTTTGTCCTCGCCGCCTTTTCAGCTCGCGCGCCCACCCTTCCTTATTCACCTGACGGCCGCGGCTGATGGCGAGCGATTCCGGCGGAACATCCTCAGTGATCGTCGAACCCGCGGCGGTATACGCCCCCTTGCCGATCCGTACCGGCGCCACCAGCATGTTCCCGCTGCCGATAAACACTTCGTCCTCAATCGTTGTTGGATGCTTATTTACACCGTCGTAGTTACAGGTGATGGTGCCGGCGCCGATGTTGGCGCGCGCGCCCACCGTCGCATCGCCCAGGTAGGTCAGGTGTTGCGCCTTGGCGCCGGGGCCGATGGTCGATTTCTTGATCTCCACGAAGTTGCCGATTCGCGCGTCGGCCGCGATCACCGCGCCCATACGCAGATGCGCGAAGGGGCCGATGGTTACCCCCGCGCCCACCTCGCTATCTGTAATCACGCAGGACTGCCGCACCGTCACGCGGTCCGCGAGGGTGGAATCGGTGATAGTCGAGTAGGGTTCCAGGCGGCAGCCGCTTCCCACGCGCGTGCGGCCGCGCAGGCTAACCCCTTGGTCGATGACCGTGTCCGGGCCGATAACGACGTCTTCATCGATGCACGTCGCCTCCGGGTCGCTGAGGGTCACGCCTTCTTTCATCAACGCGATGGCCTTGCGATGCCGCAGCATCTTCCCCACGGCGACAAGCTGCGCGCGGTCATTGATGCCTATCGCTTCCTCGGCCGGCGCCTCAAACGCCCCCACCTTGAGACGGTGACGGTTGAAGATCTCGATAAGGTCGGTCAGCAGATACTCCTTTTGAGCATTCGCGGGAGAAAGCTCAGCCAAGTGCGCCAGCAGCGGTTGCCGCGAAAAGCAGAGGATCCCGGTGCTGACTTCGCGGATCCTTTTCTGCGCCGCATTCGCATCCTTTTCTTCCACAATGGCGCGAACGCGTTTCCCGGCCGCACGCACGATCCGCCCGTAACCGGTGGGATTATCCACGCGCATGCTGAGGATGGTACATGCCGCGCGTTCCTCGCGATGGTTCGCCACCAGCGCGCTCAAAGTCTCGGCTTTGAGCAGGGGCACGTCGCCCACCAGCGCCACCACCACTCCGCTGGGACACTGTTCGAGCTCGGCGCGCGCCACCATCACCGCATGTCCGGTGCCCAGTTGCTCCTTCTGCTCTATGAAGTCCAGTCCGGGGCGCGCGAAGGCCTTCCGCATCTCTTCCGCCTTGTGACCGATGATCAAGTACACCCGTTCGGCACCCGCCGCCGCGGCAGCGCGCAAAACGTATTCGCCCATCAATCGGCCCGCCAGCGCGTGCAGCAATTTCGGATATTCCGACTTGAACCGCGTGGCCTTGCCCGCACCCAGAATCAGAATCGAAAAACCCTCTTGCCCCATGGATCACTCCTGAACGAAACCTGCCGGGAAGATTAAAACTCCTGCCATTCTAAGTTGTCTCAGGAAAGAAAAGCAAAATTCGTGACGGGGTCACAGCACAGTGCGGCAGGGCCGCAACCGAGCGGAGCTCGTAGGGGCACCCCTTGTGTGTGGGTGCCCCTACGAATAATCGCAAAAGGTCCGCTGTTTAATTGTCCTGGCGGGAGGGCGCACACTGTATGATCGTATCGAATGTATCGAGGTGGCCGTGAACGCGACAAAACGCATGTTGATAGCGATGCTGTTTCTCTGCTCTGGAAGCGCCTTCGGTCAATCAGGCGATAGGGACCCAGTCGCAATTGTCGAGCTTGGCGCGGCGGGTGGCGGGAGCCTCAAAGGTGCCGGCGCGAGCGTCGGGCCCACCGCCGCGGTGGAAGTTACGCCGGTCGAGAACTGGCTGGAACTCGAGGGAGGAGTCACGCGGCTTTTCGGTCATCACTCGGCAGAATGGGATACTGACCTTCTGTTTAAGAAGCCTTGGACCCTGTCCCATAAAGCGGAGTTTATGCTCGGCGTAGGTCCGGAGTGGATTCATACCAGCGCAAGCGGCGTGACCACGAACTCCCTCGGCGGCGAAGCCGCGCTCGATTTTATGTTTTGGCCTTCCGGGAAACATCGATTCGGCTGGTATCTGGAACCAGCTTACGAGTACGACTTTGGGCGAGGGCATGAGCAATCGGTGGGCATCAGTGGCGGTCTGCTGATTGCGATCCCCTGACCGAGCGAAGATGATTATCCCTCAGAGGCACAGCGCCGAGTGTGGTGACTGCACCGCGTAGAGGGAGTCGCCTCCGAGGCGAAACCCTCCGCGGACTTTTCTCCTGCCCCGGCGATAGACGGGTCGAGTTTTCGAATCAAAAGCCGCGGACGAACGCAAAAGGCGCGTACGTCCGCGCTACCTCTCCCATCAGATTGTGGAGACTCCATCGCTCTGATGGGCAATTCACGCCAAACCGCGCATGCTAATATTCTTCGCCGCGAAAATCAGGAGAGCCATGGGTCCATTTTACTTTGTTCGGCACGGGGAAACTGAGTGGAACGCGGAAGGGCGATTTTGCGGCCGGACGGACGTTCCTCTCTCCGAGGCGGGACGGGGGCAGGCACGGCTGCTGGCAGTTCGGGTGAAACCGCTTTGCGTCAATGTACTGTACTCGAGCCCTCTGCTTCGCGCGCTCGAAACCGCTCGGATTATCGGCGAGGTCATCGGGACCGATCCAGTCATTGACCCGCGCTTGACCGAACTGAACTATGGCGCTTGGGAAGGCCTGACCCTGGAAGAAATCAAGCGCGCCGGGCCCGCGATCTACAAGGCTTGGGACCGGGACCCCGGCAGCCTCGCGCCTCCCCAGGGCGAAAGCGGCGAGCAACTCATCGAGCGGGTCATGCCGTTTTTGGCGGACGTGGCGCAGATACACCCGGGCGGAAACGTGATGGTAGTGTGCCACAAAACCGTTTGCCGCCTGCTCGCTTGCCACATCATGGGCGTGCCACTACGCGAATACCGGCAGGCAGTTCCGATGGAGAATGCCGCGCTGAATGTCTTCGAAATGACGGATGGGGTTTGGCGCGTGGCGAAGTTGAATGACACGTCCCACCTTGCCGGGACGGGGGAAGTTGAAGTGCAGCGCGGACCTGTTTGGTAGGACCGCGGTTCGTGCGCGATAGGTGGGGAAAAGCCGCGGACCTACCAAACAGGTCCGCGCTACGGCACAGGCAAGAGTGCCTGTGCCACTTACACGCTACGGAAACTAACACGGCCCTTTGCGATGGGAAGGCCGCGGACTTCAATTCGGCTCAAGTCGCGCGTACCCACTCCCAACTGCTCGGCGAGCTTCAGGGTGCTGTCGCAGGTCTCGAACGGAGCGGTGCCGCGGTCAGCCAAAGGATCAAAACCCATCAGCGCGGTACACACGGCGTCGGTCGAGACGCAATTGGTGCCCGCAACGAGCAGCCCCGGGCGAACGGTGCGAAAACCGCTGACCCACGGTCCCTCGCCCCCCGCCACGGTTTCAATGCCATCGATAATGGCCAGGTGAATCGGCCGTGCCGCTACCAAGTCAGCAGTAACGCGCGGGACCCGGTAGCCGGGCTCGCGCGGCGAGTGGGGATCAATTTCGGCCAGTGAACTCTTCGGAGGTTGACGCTTTCCCTCGTGCAGTGTGCCGCCGCGTCCGCCTTGCGGAATTCGGCTCGGCTCGTGGAGGCTCGCGCCATCTCCATAGATCGTGGTGGGCGTATTGCCAAAGCAGTTTTTCATCGAGAGCGTAACGCCCGCGGTGCTGTGTTCCTTCAGTTTGGCAAGGGAGACAAAGACGTCGCAATCTTC
This sequence comes from uncultured Acidobacteriota bacterium, assembly GCA_964501985.1. Classification (GTDB taxonomy): domain Bacteria; phylum Acidobacteriota; class Terriglobia; order UBA7540; family UBA7540; genus Bog-366. The sequence continues at coordinate 9,683 of CAZCVY010000236.1, forward strand.
GTAGGCGCGGCTCATGTCATAGGCCTTGAACAGCAGTCCGCCATTCGGGACCCAGAAGCGACTGTATTTTCCCGAGGGGCCGGGCCAATTGGTGTTGTCGAATTCGACGTGTGCTGCGGCGCGCGAGAGGTCAGTGGGACTCCACTTCGCGAGCGCCAGAAATTCCTGAAGCGTCTCAAGCTTCGACCCGGTGGGGCTTTCGACCAACCGAATCCGGCGCGCTCCCGCCTTGCCAAGGAGGTTAATCACCGAGCCGACGACCTGGGGATGAACCCAATACGTGTCCCCGACGGGCATGTTGTGGAAGAACTCCGGAGGGCTTCCCGTAACGTTAATCTTGATGGCGACGGTCTTGTCCCGGACCAGTTTCTCGATGCCGCCCAATTGGTCGAACATCGTGGCCAGCGTGGTTCCCACTTCCGGCCCATACGTGGCGCACTTGGCGACGGCCACCGGCGCAGCGGGCGCGGTTTTCGCCCATAGCCCAGCCGGCGCAAGGTAGAATCCCGCAGCGGCAGCGCTCAACCCTTGGATAAACTCTCGGCGATTAACATGTCGATTCATATCCACCTGCCTTTTGGTTGTTAGAGCCCCATCCCGCATGGTAAGGGATTGCCCGGCTCGATGCAATAGGAACCTTCCGAGGAAAAATACCAGGGCTGTGCGAATTAAAAGTGAAAGCGGAGACCGCCTGGACAGAGTGCGGCAGATGTCGCGCCGGCGTCTGACGCTGTGAAATTATCAGGAAGCCTCCCTTACTTCGCGAGATTGTAGACCGGCGCGACGCCATTCTGGATGAAGGTACAATTCGCCTTACCCTGTTCGCCGCAGACGGCCTGCTGCATCTTGATGGTCTCGAGCTGGATAAATTGTTCGGGAGAAAGATGCATCGACTCGCGGTAGGCGTTGTCGGCGTTGGCCC
>CAZCVY010000237.1:0-10593 GCA_964501985.1 uncultured Acidobacteriota bacterium
CGGTTGTCGGGCGCGGTGTTGATCGACGTGGTTTTAGAAGGTAAGGCCATGAACAAAAGTAACCACCTGAATTGATAGTGTCAGACCCTTTAGCCCACGGCGGGCGAACAACCTGCCGTGGGCATTCTTGACTTGTGCGAGTTCACGTTATGTGCCGACACTGTGCGATTTCCCGTCCCGCGACCCCGAGCGTCACAACGGGGGCACTAAGGCCGCCGAGAAACCAGGTTACCCCGCCGCTTGCCGCAGCATGGAGGCCGCGTGCTTGAGGACGGCGTCGGTGATTTGACTTCCAGAAAGCATGCGCGCCAATTCTTCCGCCCGTTCCTTCTCCCCGGCAAGAGGTTTGATGGTCGTGACGGTCCGATTGGCGCGAGCGGCTTTCTCGACATAAAAGTGCCTATCGGCAAAGCACGCAATCTGTGCCAAGTGAGTAACACAGAGGACTTGGGTATCACGAGCCAGTCGCTTTAATCGCTGGCCCACACACTCCGCGACTCGGCCTCCGATGCCGGCGTCAATCTCGTCAAAGATAAAGGTGACTTCGTTGTGGCGGGCGCCGCGCGCGCCACGGCTAACCCGCGCCTGACCGACGACCGTTTTCAAAGCTAGCATTAGCCGCGAGATTTCTCCTCCCGAAGCGATTTTTTCCATCACGCGCAAATCCTCCCCGACGTTAGGAGAGATGCGAAATTCGATTTCATCGATCCCTGTCGCCCCGCCCTGATTTTGCGGAGCGTTTTCAAAATGGACTTCCATCCTTGTCTTCTCCATGCCGAGCTGTGCAAGTTCCTCGCGGACCAATTTTACCAGCCGTCCCGCCGCGTCGCGCCGCTTCTCCGAAAGTGCCTCAGCGGCCTTTCGATACTCGACGCCAGCCTTGGTCAACTCTCCCCGCACGGCTTCCCGTCTTTCATCGGCATGCTCCAAACTGATCAGGCTCTGGCGGGTTTCAGCGGCGTACGCCAGGATTGCCTCCACGCTGCTACCGTACTTGCGCTTCAATCGGTCGAGCAGGGCTAGCCGGTCCTCGATTTCTTCCAGGCGCGCTGGATTCGCCTCAAGATTTCCTACGTAGTCGCGAAGGAATGCGGCGATGTCCTCCAGTGTGGCGCGCGCTGCGGCTAGCGGCTCGATCTCCGGCGATATGGAGGAATCGTACCGGCCCAATTCATCGAGTTGGCGCGCGGCCGCCGCCACACGAGAAATTGCCGCACCCTCGTCTTCGTACAACTCATGGAAAGCACTGCTGGCGGCAGCGCGGATCTTTTCCAGGTTGGAGAGAACCTTCCGTTCTTCCTCCAGGCGGACATCCTCCCCCGGTTCGAGCTTTGCCTGTTCCAGCTCGCGCACCTGGAAACCGAGTAGGTCGAGGGTGCGCAGCCGCTCTTGTTCGTTGTGGCTGAGGCCATCCAGTTCCTGCTCCAGCTGGCGACGGCGCGCATGCAAGGTGCGCACTGATTCGAGTTCCGAACTCAGTCCAGCAAACTGATCGAGCAAATTGAGCTGCGCTTCGCGGGCGAAAAGCGATACGTGCTCGTTCTGCCCGTGCATTTCCACCAGACGGCGCGCCAACTCACGAACGGCCGCCAAGGTAACAGGGTGGTCATTCACTAACATCCGGCTCCTAACCCCCGCTTGCAGTTCGCGCCGCAGGATCAGCTCACCTTCGTCGCTCCCACCGACTCCATATTCCTCCAGCCAATCGTCCCACGGCGCTTTCCCCTCGGCAGAAAAAACAGCGGTGACGAGCGCGCGATCTTCGCCGGTGCGTATGACCTCGGGCGAGGTGCGGCCACCCAAAGCCAATCCCAGGGCATCAACAAGGATGGACTTCCCGGAGCCGGTTTCCCCGGAAAGCAGGTTTAAACCAGGTCCAAATTCCACCGCGAGGTTATCAATGACAGCATAGTTCTGAATGTGAATTTCGCGCAGCATGGCGTATCGGAGAGTCTATCACAGGGAAGGAGGCAGACAGTAGACGGTAGACTGTAGACGGGAAACGGCAGTTACGGGCGGGAAAGGAAAGTCAAGAGTCAAAGTGCAAAAGGCAAAAGTGAAAAAAACACACTTCGCTTCCGTAGGGGAATATTGCTGTAAATAACACTTTTGACTTTTGCCTTGATTCTCCACCCTTCCATTCCCAGCCGTCTCCCGTCTGCCGTCTCATGTCTACCGCCTACTCTCTTCTCCCGTTCCATCGTTGACGGCATGTGGTCAGTGTGTTACGTTCAATTGAGAAGGGTTCTCACACTCCTGTTTTCGACAAGGAGGTTAATTGGCTGCTGCACTTCTGGTTTTTTACCAGGGTTTCACGCAAGACTTCTACCAAGGCGAAATTTGGCAACTCCTGACGAATACTGGTCCAGTGGCCAGGCTCGTGTTGTTAATGCTTTTGGGTTTTTCGATTCTCTCTTGGGCGATTATTCTCCGAAAATTCCGCACCTTCCGGGCAGCAAGGAACGAATCTCTGGAATTCCTCAAGGTCTTCCGGCAGAGCAAGAAACTCTCGGAGATTCGCGCTTTCTGCCGCACGCTGAAAGAGAGCCCGCTACCGGAGGTTTTCCAATCCGGCTATCGCGAAATTGAAAACCAGGCGGCGATGGTCGAAAGTGCCGGCAAGCCGCGGATCCGCAGCCTAGAGGCCGTTCGGCGCGCCCTTCAGATCGGCGCCTCGACCGAGCTCGGCAGAATGGAACAGTGGTTGGTATGGCTTGCCACGACCGGCTCAGTGACCCCCTTTGTGGGGTTGTTCGGGACCGTTTGGGGTATCATTGACGCTTTTCATGGCTTGGCGACGGCTGGCACCGCAACCCTGCACAGCGTGGCGCCAGGCATTGCGGAGGCCCTCATCACGACCGCGGCAGGACTGTTCGCCGCTGTTCCCGCAGTCATCGCCTACAACATCCTTCTCCAGCGCATCAAAGAGTTTGCTACGCAGATGGACGACTTTGCTCTCGAGTTCCTGAATATGACTGAGCGCTATTTTGTGGAATGAAGAAAAGAACAGTGAAGAGTGACGAGTGCCGAGCGAGCGAACCCCAAGCCTGGCAAACCGAAAATCCCGGCTACTTTCGCGCCTCGAGTTTCGTTTTTTTGCCCGCTTGTCACTCGTCACTCTTCACGGCGTTTAGGAGGTGAACGGTGGCCTTCACCAATCCCAGAGGCAGAACCCAGTCTTCCCTTTCCGACATCAACATCACTCCTTTTGTGGACGTTGTTCTAGTGCTGTTGATCATCTTCATGCTCACAGCTCCAATCCTTGAATCGGGCATTGAAGTGGACCTGCCCAAAACCAAGACCGTTAAAATTGTTTCGGAGGAAAAGGTCGTCATCACGATCGACAAGAAACAGAATATTTATGTTGGAAATGATCCGGTTAATATTCACCGCCTGGGTGTGGCTGTACTGGGTCAACTCAAAGGCGCCGGCACGCAACCAGTTTTTATCCGTTGTGACCAGAATGTAAGTTTCGGAGCGTTCGCGCAGGTGGTGGATGCCTTGAAACAAGCGAACCTGACCAATCTGAACATCGTTACCCAGCCGCTCGAGACCAAGCCGGGATCATAGCGTGAGCAATGCCCTATGAGCACGTACGTACTCCCCTTGCAGACCGGACGCAGTCAGGCCACTTTGCGCGGCCCGCTGTTAGTTTCACTGATCCTCCACGGTTCGCTTTTTGGCGTGATGGTGGTGTACAAGATGATCGGCTTCCATTTCGGCGGCAGAGGCCAAAGTTGGGGGACGGAGGGTGCGGTCAAGATGGGAGCGGTGGCGAGTCTTCCGGGAGTTCCTCTGCCCACACCGCTGGTAACCACCCCCACGACCGTCGCTACTGAAAACACCGGTCTCTATAAAACAGAGCCGAAACCTAAGGAAGAACCTCCCCCGGACGCGCAGCAGATCCCGAAATTTAAGGATGCAGTAAAACCGGAAAAACTGGAAAGGGTCAACAAGCGCATCCAAAAAACCGAGGTCATCCCCCCGCCGAACGCCATCCCGTATGGTCAAACCGGCCCGCCCACGATGAGCTACACGACTATCGCGACGGCTGCGGGTCCCGGTGGCGTGGCGATGGGTCAGGCGAACAGTTTCGGCTCTCGCTACGCCTATTATGTGGCGTCGATGCGGTCGCGCATCAGCGCCAACTGGCTGATGTCGACGGTCAGCCCTAACATCACGTCGGCGCCCCGTACCTATCTGACGTTTGAAATCCTTCGGGATGGCACCGTCACCAACGTGCAGATCACGCAGAGCAGCGGGATCGCGGAAGTGGATCGCTCCGCCTTGCGGGCGATCCTCGCCTCCAATCCGCTGCCTCCTCTGCCGCCTGATTACTCGGGGCAAAGCGTGAATGTAGAATTCTATTTTGACTTTCATCGCCAGTAGGCGCGAAAATAGAGAGTCTTTCGCAGAAAATATATCACATCGTGAGACATCTGTTTTTGAACTTTGGAGCATCATATTTACTCGGAGCCCATTACGCATATGAAATTGCAGCGAATGACGATTCCCCTCTATGTGACCTTGGCCGTGGCGTGCGCCCTTACACTTTTGTCGCGAACAGCTCTCAGCCAGCAGGATTGGATCAGCTCCGGCATCAATCTGGGCGCGCCAAAAATCAAGCTGGCCGTCCCGGATTTCCCGGCCAAGTCCACGGACCAGCAGTTGGTGACGCTAACTCAGGAATTCAACCAGGTTCTCTGGGGAGATCTTGACGGCGCAGGAATCTTCGAGATGATCAGCAAGAGCAATTACCCTCTGAAGGTCCCGGAAGAGCCGCTCGACGTGGACTTCAACGCCTGGAGCACCCCTCCGGCTTCCGCCCAGATGTTGGTCTTCGGTAAGGTTGAGAGCGTTAATTCCAACCTGGTGGTCACCGGGCGCGTTTTCGACCTGGGAAACGCTACCAATCCGGGGGTCTTGGCCAAGCGTTACGTCGCGACTCTGAACGAAGTGTCAACTCGCGAGGCCGCGCACCGGTTTGCCGATGAAATCATCAAGACGCTGGGAGGCGGGCTGCCGGGAATCAACGAAACGCGCGTTGCTTTCGTCAGCAGCCGAACGGGTCATCAAGAGATCTGGGTGATGGATTACGACGGATTTAATCAGCACCCCATCACCAGCTATCACTCGATTTCCACCACTCCGCGGTGGTCTCCCGACAACAGCAAGCTGGCATTCACCAGCTACGCTACGGGGAATCCCGAGATTTATATTTTCTCCTTCGAAATCAATCGGCGCATCCCCTTCCCGACCTATAAGGGACTCAATACGACGCCCGCATGGTCGCCCGACGGCGGCAAGCTTGCCTTCTGCTCGAGCATGGGGGGCGACCCGGAGATCTATGTTTCCAATACCAGCGGCTATAACTTGCAGCGCCTCACTTTTTCCCCGGGGGTAGACATTTCCCCAGTTTGGAACCCTAAAACCGGGAATGAAATGGCCTTCGTTTCTGACCGCAGCGGTTCCCCCCAGATTTATATTATGTCGGCGGATGGCACCAACCTCCGACGTATGACGACCGCGGCGCAAGGTGGTGACGCCAGTGCTCCCTCTTGGTCGCCCAACGGCCTTTTCATTGCGTTTCACTGGCGTGTTTCAGAAACAGGAACTTATGACGTTTACGTTATGGAAATCGCCAGCGGCAGGATTATTCAGTTAACTCACGACGCCGGCCGCAATGAGCATCCCACGTGGTCGCCTGACGGCCGCCACTTGGCTTTTGAATCCACGCGCTCCGGCTCGCGCCAGGTTTGGAGCATGCTCGCCAACGGCCTCGAACCCAAACAACTGACGAAGAGCGGGGAAAACTGGAATGCGAATTGGTCGAACTAGCGGTCGAGACTCCGCCTTCGAGTCCACTTTGGTGAACGGTTTGGGGATTAGGCCGGCAACGCTCTGTTTTCACCGTCTGAGAGGACGAATCCGAAAATATGTCACACTGCGAGATATCCCTTTTTCCGGGCCACCGGAGGGGATGGGCAGTTGAAAATGCCCTTTCCCGAAGACTCTCCAAAAAAGGGACAAAATCTACGTCAATAAAACCCTCGCAATGAGTTGTTTTTTTCAGTGCAAGAGGTTGTGTTTGTTTTTGCTTTAGTGATAGTATCTCATGTTCTGAATGTTGTTACCTTTCCGCGCGTGAGGTGACAGGGTCCCCGCAAGTGCACCACGTAAGAAGGAGAAGGTTCACCTGAAGTATCATGCACCCACGTATCTCACGATTTTCTACCTATTCAAGGAGGATTTAAGCATGCGAACGAAGAAACGCAGTCTTGCGATTCTCGTCGGAATTCTGGGAGTACTTTTACTGGCAGCAGCGTGCCACAAGAAGACCGTTGCACCACCACCGCCCCCGCCGCCGCCGCCACCACCGCCCCCGGCCCCGACCGTGACGTTGACCGCCGAACCCAGTACCATTGACAAGGGCCAATCCGTGACATTGAGTTGGTCTTCTCAAAATGCGACCACACTGGACTTGCAACCGGGTGTAGGTACGGTCCAGGCTGCCGGTTCATCATCGGTCACGCCGCAGGACTCGACGACCTATACCATAACCGCTACGGGCCCCGGAGGCACGCAGAGCGCCACGGCCCGAGTTACGGTGACCATCCCACCACCGCCGCCACCTCCGCCACCGCCGGCGACATTGTCTGAGGACGAGTTGTTCAGCCAGAACGTCAAAGACGCTTACTTTGACTATGACAAAGCAACCATCCGCGCCGACGCGGAGACGGCACTTACCGGTGATGCGGGCTTCTTGAAAGAGCATCAGAGCATTAAATTCACCATCGAGGGCAAGTGCGACGACCGTGGCAGCGAAGAATACAACCTCGGGTTGGGCGATCGCCGCGCCACCGCCGCGAAGGACTTCCTGGTCAACGCCGGTGTAACGGCGGACCGGATCACGACCATATCCTACGGTAAGGACCGCCCGGTTACGACTTGCAGTCAGGCCGACAAATCGGAAGATTGCTGGCAGCAGAACCGCGTGGATCATTTCCACTACGGCCCCGAAACCCAATAAGCGGTATTAGCCGGGAGCCCTTAGGGGCTTCCGGCTTTTCCTCCCCAAACCCTGCCCTCCGCGGCACAACGACGGACGAGTCGGTGTGCGAGGCCCAGGGCGGCGGTGTACCTGCCCCAAGCGGTGGTTGACCGTAGACGCTCGAAACGGGTAGACTGGCCGATGTGATCTTTTCTTAAGCGAGGATACTGCAACCTTGAAAAAACACACCCTACTAGCTTTGATGTTTCTTGTCTTGCTGGGCGCGCAAATCCAACCCGCGTACAGCGCAAGTAAAGAAACCCTTCAAATGATGCAGGAACTCGACGCCTTGCAGCAGGCCGTCCAGAACCTCCAGAAGACCGTCGACACGCAAACCGCGGTGTTAAAGACCCTCGTCGAGCAGACCAATGACAATGTGAACACCATGAAGGCGATGGTCACAGATTTGCATGGATCGATGCAACAGAGCCTGGCGACTTCCGGCGCGAAGTTTGACGCCATGACTAGCCAAATGCAGGAGTTGAGCGCCAGCCTGGACGAGGTTAAGGCGCGGCTTTCAAAACTGAGCGACCAGATGGCGCAAACGCAGAATATCCTCCAGACGCTCCCTGCTCAATCCAATCCTGCTGCGGCGCCCGGAACTCCCGGAGCCCCGGCAGCGCCCAGCGCCCCTCCCGTCCCCGACGCGGACTCGCTCTATAACCAGGGCTTGAGCTATTACACCGGTGGGCAATATGATTTGTCGGTTCAATCCTTTCAGGATTATCTGAAGTATTATAAGGATACCGATCGTGCCTCGAACGCACAGTTCTATATTGGCGAATGCTATTACAGCAAAAACGATTTCAAGCACGCTATCGAAGCCTACGACCTGTGCAGTGAGAAGTATCCGACGGGGAATAAGGCCGCCGCTGCTCAATTGAAAAAGGGCTATTCCCTGCTGTCTCTGGATGAAAAGACGGCCGGCATTCGCGAATTGCGTTCGCTGATCCAGCGTTTTCCGGACTCACCCGAATCCGAATTGGCCCGCCAACGGCTGAAGAAACTGGGCATCGCGGTGCCCGCGGCCACCCCCAAGCGGAGATCCTAAGTTCGCGGCTGGAAAGCAACAGCCAGGCCTCGCAACTCGCTCGCAACTCGCTCGCAACGCTGCACCCACATTAGCAAGGGAGGACTGCATGTCGGGATCCGTTAACAAGGTCATCTTGGTCGGGCGTTTGGGAAAAGACCCGGAATTGAAATACACCCCAAGCGGGGCTCCCGTGGCCAAGTTCAGTTTGGCTACGGACGAGAGCTTTAAGGACAAGACCGGGGAGAGGCAGAATCGCACCGAATGGCACAACATCGTGGCGTGGAATAAACTGGCGGAAATTTGCGGTGAGTACTTGACCAAAGGCAAGCTGGTTTATATCGAGGGCTCAATCCGCAGCCGGCAATGGCAGGATCAGTCCGGCAATAAACGCACGTCTTACGAGATTATTGCCAATTCTATGCAAATGCTGGGATCGAAGGCCGATTCGGATCGGATGTCTTCCGGAGCGATGGATCGCTCCGCGCCCGAGCGTCCAGCCTCACCGCCACCGACATCTACCCCAGCCGCCGAACCGATTCCACTTCCAGAATCCGAAATCAGCGACGAAGATATTCCCTTTTAGCGCGGTTCACTTATTACGATGGAGGCGGAGCGGGGCTGCGGTGCTTGTGCCGCTCATCGATTGCCCGCATGAGCTCGTCGAACTTCTTCGCTTGTTCGGGATCCAGGATCTGCCGGATCTGAACGCGAGTTTCCTGGTGGATCGCTTCGAATTGCGGATCAATCTGCTTCTGTAAATCCTTCACCTTTTGCGATGACTCGTCAAAAATCTTGCCGACCTGTTCTACCTCGGCATCGGTGAGGTTCAAATTCTTCTTTAAGTGCGCCACGGCACGCTCTTTGTTGAAGCCTCCTGGGGCATGAAGCCGCCCGTTATGCCACAAATAATAGTACACTCCCGCGCCCCCAAGGACGGCTCCCAGAGCGATGGTCACAACGAAGTAGAGATAAACCCGGCGGTTCATTTCACCTCATTCGGTAAGGCTGGCGCCGGAGATTCCACCGGCGCCAATTCCGGAGATTCTTGCAAACCGTTTTCGGCTACGGGGTCGGAATAGGCCAGCGCGGCTTCCTGAGCGGGCATATCTGCGGCGCTCAGACCACGGACCGGTCCCGTCGAGGGCAGCGCCAGGGCAAGGAGCGTCAGGAAGGTCAGCGCCAACGTGGCATACACGAAGCGCCTTCCCACGCGTTCGAAGAACTCCGCCACGCTGGGCGCACGGCCAAGTTCTCCAAGCTGCCGCACCAAGCGCTCGGCAAAGCCCACCGAAGGCACTACAACGTCCTCACGGCTCAGCAGACGGAAACCCGAACTCACCCGCCGCAAGTCGCGGTGATAGCCCGCGCACGCCGAACAATCAGCGAGGTGCGCGCGGAGCTCGGGTGATTCCCCACCCTCCCAGAGGTCGTCCAACCGATTCCGAATGTCATCACATCGCATGGCCTTGTTTTTCCTCTCGCCATTTGCGCATGTCTTCCAACATGCGCTTCCGGGCGCGGTGCAGTCGAACCTTCACCGTCGTCGGCTTCAGATCCAGGATCTCCGCAATTTCTTCCACAGAATAATCTTCTAGTTCTTTCAAGACCAGAATTTCTCTGTCCTTCTCGGGAGCACGGTCAAGGAGCTTGGTGACCAAATCCTTAAGGACCGCGTGCTCTTCATGATCCAGCGCTTCCGCCGGTTGACTCTCCGCGTTGCTCTCGAGCTCCTGCTGGCTGTTCTCTCCCATTTGCCAGTAAAAACTCACACGCGAGGCGCGCTCGTGCCGCAAGTAATCATAGCAGTGGTTGGTGGCGATGCGGCTGAGCCACGTAACAAACGAGGACTGGAAATTGTAGCTCCGAATCGCCCTGAACGCCTTGATGAAAATCTCTTGGGCGAGATCTTCCACCTCGTCGCGCCTGCGCACCAAATGATAAACCAGTGAGAAGACGCGCTGCTGGTATTTCTGCACCAGGGGTCCGAAGGCCTCCGGCTCCCCCTGCTGGGCGCGCTTAATCCACTGAATCTCCTGGGCAAGCTGTGCGCCGGAGTTTTCCATTGGGCTTCCATCTTCACCCAACCCCCATTGATTCCGACGAGGGAAAAGCCCTGGGGGTTACAGTAACCAGTGAGGCAAATTTCTAATCAAAATCTAATCAAGATTTTAGTTGACCACTTGATCACTTTATGCAAGAATGCGCACATGATCATAGGAACACGACTTAAGAAGCTTAGAGAAGAACGAAACCTTTCGCAAGGTGATATCGAAAAGCGCACCGGCTTGCTACGTTGCTACATCTCGAGGGTAGAGAACGGTCACACCGTTCCCTCGCTTGAAACCCTTGAGAGGTTGGCGGCGGCACTCGAACTTCCCCTCTTCCAGTTGTTCTACGAAGGGGAGGAACCGCCTCCGCTCCCCAACCTGAGCAAGCGCCAGACGACCGAAGAGCTGGTTCTCGACGCAGAGCAGGAAAAGGAACTGCGTTTTTACGAGAAAGTAAAGCG
>CAZCVY010000238.1:0-10565 GCA_964501985.1 uncultured Acidobacteriota bacterium
GTTGAAGCGCTTCACCGCCTTCCCCGCAGTGACTGCCTTCAAGTAATCCAGCTTGAACGGCGAATCGCTGTCCTGGGTGATGATCGGCGGGTCCACGTCGGGCTGGCCGGAAATTTCCATCACGATGACGGTGTCGTTTTCATCAAGGCTTCTGGCTGGTAGAGCTATCGTTATTGCGCCGTTTTCCCGCCCGACCCGCAGCTTTCGGGACGGATTGAGCAACGGGTATGCAGCCACAACTTCGTTATTCAAACCGGAGATTCGGAGGAAGGCATCCGCAGGCCAATTGAACACATGGAGGTAAAATTTCTGTCCCTTGACCGTACAGTGCCCCCACGGGAAATCAGCGAGAGGACTAGCCGATGTTCCGTAAATGCTTTCTCCGTTTTTCCGCATCCACGCGCCTACCTTTTCCAATGTGGCAACGCTGGGCGGCGGTATCGTGCCGTTGGCCATGGGGCCGATGTTGAGCAGATAGTTGCCGCCCTTGCTCACGATCTCCACGAGCCGTTGGATCACGTTGCCTGGGGCCTTCCATTGCTGATCAAATTTGTTGTACCCCCAGGTGGTATTTATGGTCTGCGCCGTCTCCCAGTACTCCTCTAATCCGCCAACGGGCATGCCGTTGTCATCCATATCCTGGTAATCACCCATCAAGTCCTGTCCGTAGTTGCCCACGCGTCCGTTGACCAAGCACCGTGGCTGCAGGGTATGGACCAGATCCACGAAATCCGCGGCCTGCTGCGGAGTGTTGATGCCACGGTCGAACCAAACCAACCCTAGGGGGCCGTAGCTCGTCAGGAGTTCGCGGAGTTGGGGCTTAGATTTTTCCTCCAAATAACGCTCGAAGTTTTTTCTGGATTTGTCGTAGTCCCAGTTGTTGCCGTAGCCGTCCGGGTGGTCCCAATCCTCGCGGTGCGAGTAATAGACGCAGAAGCGGATCCCCGCTCTCTGGCAGGCATCGGAGAGTTCCTTTAAAGGGTCTCGCTTGAACTGCGTCCAGTCCACAATGTTGTATTCGCTCACCTGGGAATGGTACATGGCAAAACCGTCGTGATGTTTGGCCGTAATCACTAGATACTTCATCCCCGCCGCCTTGGCCAGGCCCACCCACTGGTCGGCATTGAAATTGACGGGATTCATCCCCCGCGCCATTTCGCGATACTCCCTTACCGGGATGTTGAATCGTTCCATGATCCATTCCGCTTCCGTTCCTACCGGTAGCTGTTGCCCTTTCCATTCACCAGCTAGAAGTGAATATGGACCCCAGTGAATAAACATCCCGAATTTGTCGTGGCGAAACCACCCCATGCGTTCTTCAGCGTGATCGGATGTTCCTAGGGGTTTGTCCTGACTGCTTAACATGGATCCCCAAATGGTCCCCATCAGAGCAACCAACGTAACTGCAAGGGCAATCCGTTTTCTCATTCGTAAGGCGTCCTTTCGCACCATTTGCGAAGCCGGCAATCGTGCATGGCTGCACCGGACTCTTGCACATGCAAACAGAGGAGCAATACGACAGCTCGGCATCTACCGAAGACGACTATCTAAATGGGGATGAAACATGAGGGAATTCATATTCTTGTGCGTCTCCAGCACCCCTGACGACTCACCTAGCTTTTTCCGAAATGCGTTTCGGAGATTATCTCTTCGCGAGGTTTGGTGCGGCGGCGGGTGACTTGGCGGGGCGGCGAAATAAGTCGTACGCCGCCTACCCAGCCCCGACGGAGCAGGCCCCTTCAATTCTGCCAGTATTTTCCGTTATGGCTCGGTACTATCCAGAGCAACGCATTATAACGAGTGCTGAAAGCCGAACCGGCGAGCAATAGCCGTGACTCAACGTACCTCACTCGCTAATCCCATCAGCCATCAAGTCGGAAAATTCTAGTATTATGGGTCCTGTCCCCGGGCCAATTCCTACCGGAACAATACTTTGCTTTTCAATCTTGAGGATGCTCGCTCTCACGACATTTCGTTGATCGCATCAAACATGGCTACAATGTTCTCTGGAGGGACATTCGCCATTATGTTATGCACCTGCTGAAAAACGAATCCGCCACCGCGGCTTAGAACCGCAGCCTGCTCCTGAACATGCCGTTTGACGGAGTCCGGAGTCCCGCAGGGCAGAACTTTCTGCGTGTCGCAGCCGCCCCCCCAAAATACAATATCTTTGCCGAAATCCGTCTTCAATTGCTTGGCGTCCATGCCTGAGCAGGATATCTGAACCGGGTTGATAGCATCAAGCCCAGCGTCAATCAGGTCGGGAATCAGTTCCCGGATTCCACCGCAACAGTGAAGCATCACTTTAATCTTGGCCAATTCCTTTGCACGCCCCCAGAGTATGCCATGTCGCAGTTTGAAAAACTCACGATACATGGAACGTGAGATCTGTGGCCCCGTCTGCATCCCGAGATCATCGCTGAATACCAAAAGGTCAATGTACCTGCCGACGGCGCCCAGGAACTTTTCGAGTTTAGCTAGATGAATATCGAGAACACGATCCAGAAAATCGTGGGCGCTCTTCGGCTCACTCGCGAGAAGCACAAAAAAGTTGTCATTGCGGTAGAGGGCCTGTCCCATTTCAAGAAGCTTCCCCCCAAACAATCCCAAAATAGCTCTGCCCGACCCCTCTCTCAGTCTTCTGGCACCTTCTGAGAGTCTTAAGAGACCATCTGCACCGTCAGCCAGCGGTCCAGGTGGGCTGGCAGTGCTAGTCCACGCGGATTCCTCCATGGCTTCCTGTATCGTTTTCGGCCCTGCATCGTCCGCGAATGGATAATATGTCTGCTCAAAATACAGCGCGCCGTCGGGCATCCGCGAAATTGCTCTTCCGCTCTTGGAACGAAGGACCCATCCTCCTTGAGAGCGTTCGGGCCGGACCCACACAGGTACGCGACAAGGTGAGCCATCGGGCAGCTTCCAGTCGACCCACTGCGTATCCTCAAGGGCGAAGCCTCTTCCGAGTTCTATCGTGTCGATATGGAAGCGCTCAAGTATATCTTCATCCACAATCGCCAATTGCTGCAGGGTGTCATACACACGAGTAGTTTTCTTTTCCAGCCTCAGGTACTCGCGCAATCTGCCATAAGCAATAGCAGCGATTCCAGACGACCGATGCCCTGATAAATCGATTGGAATGCGGTCAGGTTCGCGGTGGCTGAATGCGTGCAAGACTCTTTCTCTCTGCGTCATATGGAGTGGCTCAGCATAGTTCCCGGATTGGGGTATGGTCCAAAATGCATGGCTGCTGCTCTGCGTTCATGTCTGGAAAGTGCGGGCCTGGCAGATGATAAGAGGTTTCCCCCTCAATCGAAGGATTAAGAGGTGCTGTAAACCAGACCTATCTGAAATTCTGATATAGCAGATTGAAGAAGTCAAGTACTTTTCCCTAATCCCAATTCTACATAGAGTCGCTGTGACTTTCAGACACGCAGCGCAGCCAGGCTTCTTATTCCCGCTGCGCAATTGGTGCATTATGGTAAGTCATTCAGGCAGTTGCAGACAAATTAACTTTTGGAATCATTAACCGGAAGGTTAGAATCTTGCGGAAGCAAGCCAGCCAGATTAATACAAGGAGGCCTAGTCACGATGAACTTACTGAAATTACAGTGTTGAAAACATCTTGAATCAAATCCTGAACGCTGCTCACATCATGCCCATGCACGAATCGCGGATCCTTATACTCGGAGGCTCGGTCCAAATCCAGAGTTCTACCCTCATTCAAGGGGACCATCCCCCGAAAAGGGCCTTCTCATTTTGTCGATGGCATGCCGTCTCTGAGGCTTCCCGTTTTAGTTCGTTGTAGATTCTTGGGTTCTCACCAGCGCGACAAGAAGTGCAACCGATTAAGGCGAAGCATGATGATCCAACTGCCCTGCCTTCTGCCGCTTTGCGGCCCGCCAGCCTGGATCTTGCCCCGCGGGCGGGTCGAGTAAATGATATTTCGCATAGATTGTTTTGGAATAACTCCGGCGGATAGCCACCACATTCTCCAGCGTGAACCGATAACGATCGAAACCCTCAAGATCCAGCCGCAGACCGTTCCACGGGTATTTGAGAGGCTCAGGTGGGTCCCAGTCCACTCAAGCTGACCTTCTTCAATCAGGATATCACTAATCATGATGGTCTCGTTATCGTTCGGAGGAGGGATTCGTGAAATAGTCCCCGTTTGTATGCTGGCACCCTCTGGTTGGTAAACTGGGGTGGCAAAGTCTTGTTAAACCGCTTTCCGAGAACTGAAGTTACTTTGACCCAAAAATGTTCAAATCGGCCGCGTTGGAAGATCTCCCCACTCCCCTTGTTATCCTCCCAAAGACCGGCAACACGGTGCTGGCAACGATATAAGAAAACCGCCAACGACCACCTACCTGACCGCCGCATTTCCCGGATAACACAGCACCTCCGGACCATTCCCCCCTGAAAGGCCAAACAAGTCATGAAGAGCTGGAATGCTAGCCGCGACTGGAGTTATCCTTGTCTAATCGAAGTCGGCAAGGAAAGGGCGAAAGCTAACTATTCCATGATTTGTACAGTCAAAGTTGTGCCGCGGTCTGGGAGTTTGACCCAGACAACACAGTCCTCCTCATCGTAGAACCAGCCGCTGTGTGAATCATCGAGCGCCTTGTTTGAACCCAGATGCTCAAGAGTATCTCCTCCAACCTCGACTTCTCGCGGCTGGGTTCGTTTGTTGTGCACCTTGAGCACCAGCGAGCGCAACGGTGGTGTATAGGAACCCTCTCGAGCAGAGATATCGATAGCAATACCGCGGTGTTCAGTGCTGACGCTCACCCGCTGCCGAAGCGACACTCCGTTCCGGTAGTTGAAACTCATCCCGTCGTCCTCGTAATACTCGCGAGAGGAACTGCCATCAGGATAGATCTCAAACGTCAAAGGATCGATGGGTGCCTGATCGGCGTACTCGACCACTTGCTGAGTGGGTATGATCGCGCCACCACGGACGAAGAGTGGGGTGCGACCAAGAGGCGCACTCACGGTAGCATACGTCGGGCCCTGGTAAAGGTGATCCGTAAAGAAATCAAACCATTTTCCACGCGGGAGATAGGCCCATTGCTCTGTTTCTTCTGGCTTGATAATCGGTGCTACCAGTAGGTCGTCGCCGAAGAGGAACTCTTCATCCTGGTGGACCGCTTCTGGGTCATCGGGATAATCAAGAAGCAACGCCCGCATGATCGGAAGTCCGGTACGTGAGGCTTGGTAGAAGCCATTGTAGAGATAGGGAAGCAACCGGTACCGCAGATTGATAGAATTCCTATTGATGACCTCAAGACGGTTGCCATACGACCACGGCTCCTGATCAGGGTTGCCTGCTGCCGCGTGCGTGCGGCAGTAAGGGTAGAAGACCCCGGCTTCAAGCCAGCGCGCGTAAAGCTCTGGGGTAGGTCCCCCGGCAAATCCCCCAATATCTGCGCCGGCAAAGGCCAGCCCCGATAAGCCCATCGTCAGCAACTCCCGAATACTGATACGCAGATGTTCCCAGGTACTCGTATTGTCGCCTGTCCACACAGCGGCATAGCGTTGGCCACCAGCATAAGTGGCACGCGTGATCACCATAGGGCGCTCGTTGGGACGGAGTCTCAGCATGCCGTCCTGGGTCGCTTCCGACATCAGCATGCCGTAGACGTTGTGGATTTTGGCATGGGAGCTGCCAAGCCCATTGTCGTAATGAACGGCGTTCAGGTCCATGGTGCCCGAGGGGACTTCGAAGATGGACGGCTCGTCCATATCGTCCCAGAAGCCCGCCACCCCGTCGGCGATCAAACCTTGGTGAAGTGAACCCCACCATTGGCGAACCTTGGGGGAGGTGAAGTCGGGAAAAACGCTCATACCGGGCCATACTTTTGCCTCATACGGCTTTCCGTCCGGCATCCCAACAAAGTAATTCCCAGCGCGGCCCTGTCCGTAAACCCAGTACTGCGGATCGATCTTCACGCCTGGGTCGAGTATGGCTACCGTGCGGAAGCCTTGCTGGCGCAAGGCCGCGCACATTCGAGCCGGCTCGGGGAATCGCTGTTCATCCCAGCTGAAGTCCCGGTATCCATCCATATAATCAATATCCAGATATAGGGCATCACAGGGAATGTGGCGAATGCGGAAATTATCGGCAATGAACCTGAACTTGCTTTCTGGATAGTAACTCCAACGTGATTGGTGGTAGCCTATTGCCCAGCGCGGCGGCAGTGGCATTCGCCCAACCAGTTCGGTGTAACGTTCGAGGACTTTCTTGGGGTCCGGACCGTAGAAGAAATAGTAGTTCAGTTCGCCGTCTTCCGCCCCGAAGGAATAATTTGAGCGGGACTCAGCGCCCATGTCAAACGAAGAGCGATAGGTGTTATCGAAGAATATACCGTAGGCCCGCCCTTGACGCAGCGCGATGAAGAAGGGCACGCTCTCATAGAGCTGATCGGTCGTGCCCTGCCAATAAACGGCGTCTGTATTCCACATAACATAGGCGTGGCCTTGTTTGTCGAGCTGCCCGGCCTTTTCACCCAGACCGAAGTACTGTTCGTCCGACGGCATATCCTTCCAGCAGCGTACTTCTTTGCCATTCCAAGCCATTCCGAGATCATCTGTGTCTTTAGAGATCAAGAGACCCCTGCGATCATAAAAAGCCAGGCGGAATGGCGAGAGTTGAACCCGTACCTCAAGTTCTGGAGTGCGGATCATTCGGACACCGGGGCTACTGCTGAACTCAACGTGTACTGAAGGCCAATCATTCTTGGCTACCGCCCAAGAATTATCAAGTCCAAAGCTCGACCCCGGCGTCATCCGGACTCGGATCAGGTCCTGGCTCAGAACTGTGAGTTGTGTAATGGAATGTGCACTACGGAAGGTTATCTGGTTGCCTTTTACTTCGTTGGCGGCAATCTCTCCGATCCCACGCCATTCGGCCGGCGCCGAACTAGCTCCAACCGAGGCCAGAACGATCAACTGAAGCATACACGCAAGATTTCGGTTCATTTCAATTTAATTCCTCCCCGATGCTCGTGCCAGGTATTCCCGATATAGACCACTGGATCATAGCGAGGGCATGCCCCTCAGCCGCGTTTTGAAAGTTTTAGCGCAGATCCCCGTTCGGTCAGTACCCAAAATACTCCACAACGGCCCATGCGAGGCCTCACTGTTAGCGGGCTCGAAGGAATTCTACAGCAGAGGCCTGACAGATTCCCTGCGTGAGCGGCCTCCCAGAAACCTTCGATTACGAGACGGGAAAGGGTCGGCCATTTGGGAGCGTCCTCCGTGGGATTTGATCTTGGTTCGATCTATACGCCTTCCGGGCTAAAATGAACTCAGATGCGCCGTACTTCGAAGCAGCCAACTCTTATCCCGAAGGAACCCCAGTCAACCAAGATTGCAGAATCGAGTGGCTTCGTGTCCGTTGCAAGTTCCACCAAACTGATCTTCAATTACTGCTATTTCAGTCCATTGATAACGCCCGTGATGATAACCATGCTTCCCACAGAAAGTCAAGGTGGTATGGCTATCAGATTAAATTAAGGTTGATATATCAATGCCACCTGTGATTTGATTGGACTGTAATGTTCTTCGAGCGGACCGCAACCCTGAGCTGCCGTTCGCAGATGAACCAAGAAAAGGGGAGTCAATGCTACGTCGCAGTTATGCTTGACTGGCGCTTTCGAGGGACCATAGAATGATGAACACCGAATCAGATGAACCTCGGTCACCTGAAACATGCCGCGATCGTACTGTGCCTGACTTGGCATTTGCCCATTTCCGCCGTGACCAACCCTGCACGGCCTAACAATCGAACTATGAAGCGGCATCAGCTCGCTTTCGGGCAGGAAAGGGCGCTATCCAGTCAGGTGATATTGAATAGGCTGTGAGGGAAGATGCAGAAACCATGCGGCTGGATCTCCACCTCATCAAAGCGGGCGTAAACCTCGAACCTCGGCCTTGCTTCACAAGTGTCTGGCGAATACCGGGAGGCGGTGAATCAACTTGAAGCAGCTTTGCAGCCGGACCATTTCTCCTTTGGCCTCCGACATCTTCAACGGAATCAATTATCTAAAGGGTATCCATGATGCCCACGCCCATTTCGGTCAGGCGTACAATGCGCCTCGGTCGTGCGAACTGCAGCGGCCGTACCTGAATTCGAAAGAGCGGCTTCTTTGGACTTCTATGGAGATCTGCACCACCTTCCATATGGTGCCTACTCAAAGTTAGGCAGGCATGACTCGGCTCAGAAAACACCCAAGCACTCGCGGGAACTTCGTCAAAGTTCGGCGGCCACCTAACAGGCGAGGGTTGAGGGTGCGCTAGGGGAACTTCGGAGATAACATGAAGTCGAGCCTCAGCCGAATCGAGGCACCAGTTAGGCTGGGCTACAGTCCCCGTTCACTGCGCACAATGTCCCGGTCGCTTCGGGTTGTCGCAGGAGGATGGCGTCCCGTAAGTCACGGCAACTGGGTCGGCGGGCTTCTTGATTGCTATGAGATCATCGGCAACTTACTTCGTATGAGCATAGCAGCAATCACCCAGAACAAACGAACGGCGGTCGAACTTCTTCCTTTTGTGATCATTGTGAGCGCCGCCCTGCCTTGGGTGGTAGGAAAAGCAGCCACCCCCACGCAAATGGTTGGCTCTGTTGCTCAATTGAAGGTGGAAGTTCAACGATCTCCATCAGACGCGTTGGCGCACTACCGTCTGGCGGGCGCCTTAGATCATAATGGCCAACTGGACGAAGCTATGGAGGAATTTCAAACCGCAATCAGGCTGCGTCCGGAGTTGCCAGAGCCCCACAATGGTCTGGGCGAGTTATTGCAGCGGAAAGGGAAACTTGAGGAAGCTATCGGTGAGTTTCAAGAGGCCCTGAATACCAATCCCCGGTTCTTGGAGGCCCACTACAATTTGACTCTAGCACTGCTGGCCACAAACAAGCTCGCGGAAGCGGCGGATCAAATCCGCACGGTTCTGATCCAAGATTCGACTTGGGCGCCAGGTCATTATTCGCTGGGTCTGCTATTGATCGATCTCGGCCAATTTGAAGCGGCGCAGATTGCCTTCCACAGGGCTATCGATCTCAATCCAAAGATGGCCTTGGCCCGCAACCAATTGGGGGTGGTGGCAGCGGCGCAGCACAGGGTACAAGAAGCAATCGAAGATTTTCGCAAAGCGATCGTCATGGCTCCGGGACTCGCGGACGCCTATTACAATCTTGGGACACAGCTCAGCCTGGTTGGGGACATCGAAGGTGCCCGGAAGGCGCTAGAACAAGCTGCGAGGCTCGAGCCGACCAATGCGGGCGCACACTTCCGTCTGGGGCTGCTTCTCGACAAACAGGGGCAGCCAGCCGCTGCGGTAAGGGAATTTCAGATCGCGATCGCAAAGGATCCTGCGCACACAGGTTCTCGTGTAGCATGGGCGCAGATGGCTGAAAGAGCGGGTCAATATGATGAAGCTGAGAAACTCCTTCGCGACGCGGTCGGGCTCAATCCCAAAGCGGCTAGTACCCACAGCGAATTGGGAAGAATCCTCCGGCGCAAGGGTGAGTGGGAGGAAGCGAAAAACGAACTGGCCCTTGCGGTTCAGTTTGGTTCTCATGTCGCCTCCGTTCACTACGAGCTTGGAGACATCCTAAGAAAGATGGGGGATGACCTCGGCGCCCGGAGGGAAATCGAGCAAGCCGCCGAACTCGACAAGGAGGAGATGAATCAGAATTCTGCCTTTACTGCCAACCGCACCGGAGCGATGCTAGCGTCGAAGAAGGACTGGGACAGCGCCATCGAGCAGTTCCGCAAGGCTCTGGCTTTGAATCCCGATTTCGCAGAAGCGCGATTCAATCTGGCGGGTGCTTTAGGGGATAAGGGTGAGGTGGAGCGGGCAGTGGCCGAGTTCGGAACGCTCTTAAGTGCCCATCCGGAGTGGATTAGCGCCTATTATGAGCTCGGAGGAGATCTGGAACGTCTCAGGCGTTGGGACGAAGCTGCCCAAGCGTATAGGCAGGCGATTCGACTCAACCCGGATTTCGCGCAGGCCCACGCATCCATGGGCGCGATATTATTTCAACAGGCGGAGTTCAAAGCCGCCGAGGGCGAATTTAGTCGGGCGCTGGAGCTTGACCCTTCGAATGACGTGGTGCGGTTCAATCGGGCCTCCTGCCTTATTCGACTGGGAAGGAGCCCGGAGGCTGTCCGTGAGCTAACCGAGTTTATCCAGCGCAATCGTAATTCCGCTGTAGCCCATAATCTCCTTGGGGTTGCTTACGCGCAAAGCGGAAACTTGACTGCCGCTGTCATTCAATTCGGGCAGGCAATACGTTTGGATCCCGAGATCTCCGAGGCACAAGCGAATCTCGACCGTGCCCTTGAAGAGTTACGTCAGGAGAAAGCAAGAAAGGGCCTCAAGTCTGGACAAGATTGATCAAGTCCAATCGCAGTCTGCGGCGCTTTCGGTACAGAAACCAAATAAGACTTGTGTCCGGGTTGGAGGAGATTAGGGAGACTCTTCCTTTGCTGGGAGCCAATCCGCTGGCACTAGTGTTGCGTAATTAAAATACGTTGACTTATATAGATGGTTGACCTATAGTG
>CAZCVY010000239.1:0-10557 GCA_964501985.1 uncultured Acidobacteriota bacterium
CGGTCGCCGTTCTCACCCTCGCGCTCGGAATCGGCGCGAATACTGCCATCTTCAGCGTCGTCAACTCTGTGCTTCTTCAGCCGCTACCGATGAGGGCAGGGCATCGAGTGGTGGTGATCTGGGTAAACAATCCGGGGCAGGGTTGGAGTCGAATGGGTCCCTCGGGCTTGGACTACCTTGACTGGCGGGAACAAAGCAAGTCCTTTGAGGATTTATTCCTGTTCGAACACGGCACCGGGACCGTGACCGGCGTGGGCGAGCCGGAGCAGGTGGCAGGACTGCGCGTGACCACCAACTTTGGAGACTTTTTCGCAGTCAAGCCGGTCTTGGGCCGAACCTTTCGTCTGGACGAAGCGCAGGGCCGCCACAATCTCCTGATATTGTCGAGCGCGTATTGGCAGCGGAGTTTCGGCTCCGATCCCGCCGTCATCGGGAAGGCGATCACACTGAATGGCGAGTCCTATACCATCATCGGAGTTCTGCCTTCTGACCTCAATACCCTCTTCCATTACGACGTCGTCGTGCCGTTCGACAACGACTGGGTAAAACGGGCCGACGGCGACCTTGGCGTCTTCGGCCGCATCAAGCCGGGAATCACGCTTAAGCAAGCTTCAGCCGAGATGAAGGTGGTTGCGGACAGAATCGGTGGGCAGCGCGCGAATCGCAAAGGGTTCGGGACCCTTCTGGTGCCACTCGAAGATGTTCGAGTGGAGTACATCCGACCGGCGTTGCTCGTGCTGCTCGGCGCAGTAGGTTTTGTCTTGCTTGTCGCCTGCGTCAATGTGGCCAATCTGATGCTGGCGCGCGCCGTGGGCCGCTACCGGGAAGTCGCGATCCGAATGGCTCTGGGCGCCGGTCGCGTCAGGCTGATTTGTCAGTTCCTGGCAGAGAGCACCATGCTGGCTCTCTTCGGCGGCGCGGTGGGCTTGCTTCTCGCCTTCTTCGGCACCGATCTTCTCATGCAGATCGTGCCTTCCAGCATTCCCGTCCCCAACGCCGCGGACGTGGCGGGGCTGCCGAAAGTTCACATGGACGGAAGAGTCGTTCTATTTGCCACGCTGGTTTCATTGCTTGCCGGGATCATCTTCGGCTTGGCGCCCGCATTTCAGAGTCTGCGCTGTAGCGTGAACGATGCGCTCAAAGAGGGGGGAAGGGGATTCCTCACCGGCGTGCGCGGGCATCGGACGCTCTCCACGCTTGTGGTCACCGAATCCGCCCTGGCGTTCGTGCTGGTCATCGGCGCGGGGCTGATGATCAATAGCTTCTGGCGACTCCTTAGAGCCAGTCCTGGTTTCAGGACCGACCACCTGCTGACGCTGCGGATCAAACTCGCCATGGACCGGCAAGACTCCGCGTACCGCGAGCCCCGTCAGCGCGCGATCGCACTACGGCGATTCCTCGAAAGCACGGAGGCTCTTCCCGGAGTTCAGTCCGCGGCCATCACCGAGATTGTTCCTCTCAGCCAGCAGGACCAGGACCGGTGGTTTTTCGTCATCAAGGAGGCGCCACCCTTGCCGCCGGGGCAACAGATCAACGCCGACTTGCGGGACATCAGTCCGAGCTACTTCCGCACGATGGGCATTCCAATTCTCGCTGGCCGGGCTTTCTCGGACTTCGACGACGCCCAAGCTCCGAAGGTGGTCGTGATTGACCAGACTCTGGCTCACCAGTTCTTCCCCAATCAAGATCCCCTCGGCAAGCATCTTCAGCTTCCCGACGCAACCCGGCCCCCGCGTGAGATCGTCGGCGTCGTGGGTTCAGTCCGCGAAACGGGCATCGACCAGCAGCCACGGCCTACGATCTATTTTCCCTACCTCCAGAGTCCCGACCAGACCATCAGCCTCGTGGTGCGCACTGCGTCTGATCCGCTTGAGATGATCCCGGCGATCAAAAACGCCATTCGGTCGGTCGACAATGATCAGCCCCTTTTCGATATAAAGACCATGGACGATATCATCGCCCAAGACGTTTCCGCCCAGCGGCTGGCGTTCGTTCTACTCGGGCTTCTTGCCTGCCTCGCGTTGGCCTTGGCGACGGTAGGAATCTACGGCGTTACCTCCTACGCCATCAGCCAGCGTACGCATGAGATTGGAGTCCGCATAGCCTTGGGAGCATCAAGACATGACGTGTTCAGCCTCGTCATCGGCTACGGGATGAAGCTGGCAATACTCGGCGTGGCAGTGGGCGCAGTTGCCGCAGCGGCGCTCGCGCGGTTTCTTTCCAGCCTTCTTTACGGGGTTAAATCCACGGACCCGATCACGTATCTGGTGGTTTCCCTCATCCTCGCGGCCGTAGGATTGGCCGCCTCTTACCTCCCTGCGCGCCGGGCCATGAACGTTGATCCCATGGTGGCGCTGCGGGACGAATAATCCCCCGAATCCACCTTTGAATCCGGGTGGCGCTCGCCGGTCCCTCGCTTTCGTGCGTATTTCGCGTGAATTCTACTGGCGATATTGACGGGCGAGCTCTATCGGTCAATTTCACTAGCGAATTTGTCCGACCGCAGGCACAGCTTGCACGAGGTCCTGCACGATATCTTGTTTTAAATCATTGTTATGGATGTATCATCCATTATTTACTTGACAAGTTAAATACTATGGTGTACACTAGTTCAGAAGGCCTGCGCCATTTCGCCGGCCGGAACCGCCGCGTACCCTGGCAAGGGGTCACGGCTCTGACTCGGGGGTCGCCGCCCCAACCCGTCATATGGCCGGTTTGGCCAAGCCGACGTGGCGGAAATTGCCGAAAGCGGCGACTGAAGCGGCTATGTTTATGATAAAAATGGCAGTTATAGGCATTTTGGAAGAAATTCGACGCTCTCGTCGACTTTATAAGCTACTGAAAGTAAGGCAGTTAAAATCTTCCGGGAGAGCGCCGAAATAAAAAAGATGTTAAAAATGAAGGATGATCCGGCTATATTTATGATAACACAGGGTCGAGCGA
Source organism: uncultured Acidobacteriota bacterium (assembly GCA_964501985.1). GTDB lineage: Bacteria > Acidobacteriota > Terriglobia > UBA7540 > UBA7540 > Bog-366. The sequence continues at coordinate 2,944 of CAZCVY010000239.1, forward strand.
CAGAATGTCGTTTGCGAAAACCGGCTTTTTGCATGAAATGTAAGTGAAGATGCGCCGAAAATGGCGATTATCAACAGCAATTGCGCGCGCCTTGGAAGTCGCCCCCACCCTCTATTTGCCTCGCACGCCCCAACAGCTTCGGCGGGAGCGCCGAGCCAAACTTCGGCGTGCGGCTTCTGCTCTGATGTCGAATCCCCGTCCGCAATACGAGTGATTCATATGTCGGCTTATTCCTGATATCCTTGGCCTCCTATCAAGTCATCAGGAGGTTCGCAAATGCTCGTTGAGGAACAGATTTCTGCCCGTCAGCAGCGCGCCCAAACGGCCATCAAGAGCATTTTGGCCAAGCCGGCTGGACAAGCTTATGGCGACTACGAGGTGAGGTCCGCCACGGGGAGAAAGTACCGCGTAGCGATGCGCGGCCCGAGCTTGTTCGAGAATTTCTGTTCCTGCGCGGACTTTGCCGTAAACACTCTGGGCACCTGCAAGCACATCGAAGCTTTACTCCTGCGGTTGCGTCGACGCTTCCGCGGATCGCTCCAACGGCAGAAGTATCAGCGGAGCAGAGCGTCGCTCTCTTTGCATTATGGCGAGACCCTTCGCGTACGACTGAGGCTTCCCGCTGACTCGCCAAAATCCCTTCAGGAAATTGCCGCCGAGCAGTTCGACTCTGAAGGGTTCCTCCGCGAAGATCGCCTCCGCGATTTTCAGGGAGTTTTGGAACAGCTTCGCGCCGCTGACGAAACGACGGTTGTTTACAGCGATGTCCTGGATTTCATCGATCGCGAAAACGAGCTTGCTTCCGTACTGGAGGACGAGCGCGACCATCTCGCGCATTTAGCGCGGGGCAAGAATCCGCTCGAGGGCGTTTTGAAGGTTGCACTCTTTCCCTACCAGATTCGAGGCGCGCTTTTCGCGGCGTGCCGGGGTCGCGTGGTCCTGGCGGACGACATGGGTTTGGGTAAGACGATTCAAGCGATTGCCGCGGCCGAACTGTTGCGCCGCCGGCGCGGCATTGAGAAGGTGTTGGTGGTTGCTCCCGCCTCGGTCAAGTACCAATGGAAAACCGAAATCGAGAAATTCTGCGGTCTTTCCACGCAAGTTATCGACGGGCCGCTGGAGCACCGGAAAGAGCTATATGCGAAGCCGGCTTTCTTCAATCTCACCAGCTACGAACTGGTGCTGAAGGATATCGAGGACATGCACGCCCTGCGCCCGGACTTGATCATCCTTGATGAAGCCCAACGCATCCGGAATTGGGCCACCGCCACGGCCCGCACCATCAAACAGCTCAAGAGCCGTTATGCCTTTGTGCTTACAGGAACGCCGCTGGAAAACAAACTCGAAGAACTCTTTTCCGTCGTGGAATTTGTGGACGGCCGCCGCCTGGGACCGGCGTTCCGTTTCCTGAAGGACCACCGGATGGAAGACGAGAAGGGAAAGCTACTCGGTTACCGAGGCTTGGACCAAATTCACCGACAACTCGAACCGATTCTGCTTCGACGCACTCGCCAGGAAGTACTTCCGGAACTGCCCCAACGAACTGACCAGATCTTTCGCGTCCGCATGACCGACGAGCAGGCGGGTCCCTATTGGGAACAGAACGATATTCTCGCTCGGCTGATGCACAAGTGGCAGCGGCAGGGTTGGCTTTCCGAGATCGATCTGCACCGCATCACGTGCTGCATTCAGAACATGCGGATGCTCTGCAACTCGACCTTCCTGTTTGATAAGGAGACCAATTTCTCTCCCAAGCTGGAGGAATTCCGCGAGGTGATCCGCGAATTGGCGGTGGAAGAGAATCGCAAAGTTGTGGTGTTTAGCGAGTACGAACGCATGACGTTCCTGGCGAGTCAGGAACTGACGAAACTTAAGATCGGCTGGGTGTTGTTGCACGGGAACGTGCCGGCTCAAAAGCGCGGCGATCTGATGGCTCGCTTCCGCAAGGACCCCGATTGCAAGGTCTTCCTTTCGACGGACGCCGGTGGAGTCGGGTTGAACTTGCAGGCCGCCTCGGCAGTGGTAAACTTTGAGCCGCCCTGGAACCCGGCGCGGCTGGAGCAACGCATCGGGCGAGTGCATCGCCTCGGCCAGACCCATCCTGTCCAGGTCGTTCACCTGCTCACCGAGCAGAGCATCGAAGAGCGGGTGTGGGAGACGCTCAAACTTAAGAAGGCTCTGTTTGCAGGACTCTTTGATTCAATGACGGACGAAGTCAGTTTCGAAAAGCTTGGCCGCAAGAGCACCATGCAGGTCCTCAAGGAAGTGTTTACCGACCAGACGGGCAGGCCAACGGCGCCAATCTCTTCTGATGCCGCCGCGCCCGCGGGAGTGGCTCAGGCGGAGATGGCGAAAGAAACTGCGGCCCAAGGCCTTCGCACTTCTCCGCATCCCGCAGAAACCGTGCCGCAGGCAGGTGCCGGGCGGCCGAAGGCAGATGCGCAGAAATCAGCCCAGCCCGCGGATTTAAGCACCGCCCCCATCGCATCGGACACCGGTCAGGCCGTCGCCAAGCTCCTGGCAGCGGGATTGAATTTCTTGGAGACCATTGCTCCGCCCGTTCCAGGCTCTGCTAGATCAACGGATCGTCTGAAGCCTATCGAGCGGGCGCTTTCTTCTCTACTGCGGACTGACGCGCAAACTCAACGCCCCGTTCTCACGTTGCCTTTGCCGGAGTCTTTCACCACCGAGCGCCTCGCGGACGCCATCAGCGGACTGCTTAATAGGCTTGCGGGGGTGTCCTGAAAATGTGGAGGCGACGTTCCACGGCCAGCCTACGTTCGCCGGCGGTTATCTGCACGTTATCCAGCGCTGGCACAGGCACATTTCTTCAAGGAAGCTCGAGATGCCGAGCCACAAATGTTGAGGGGTAGGAGACTATGACTAACATTCGTTTGCAGCGCCTTTTCACCAGAAATGAACGTGCCGTAATCGTGGCGATGGACCATTGTTTTTTTGGCGGACCCGTAGAGGGAATGATTGATCTGGCAGAGGCCGCACGCAAAGTGGAGCCGTGCGTTGACGGTATTTTACTTTCGCCGGCGATGCTTCCCCATTGTCAGGACGCGTTCAACTACAAAGGCGCTCCCCTGGCGGTCGCACGCATGAATTGGGGCACGACGGTTCACTCCCAAGGGAACGCTGAAGCCGCGATAGTCGCGGCCTTCTCACCGGCCGAAGCTTTAAGCCTGGGGGCCGATGTTGCTCTGGTCTCGCTGACGGTGGAAACCGGCAGTGGGTCTAATGATGCGCAAAGTGTTGCCGTTTTCCGGAAGATCTGTCGCGAGGCCAAGGAATTAGGCATGCCGGTGATCGGCGAATGTGTACCCGTGGACTGGGAAAGCCTGCCGCCCGACGAGCTGCATGCCAAGGTGTATCGGGGCTGCCGAATCCTCGCGGAACTCGGCGCCGACGCAATCAAGGTTGCGTACACGAACGCCTTTCGGGAGGTGACTGCGAGTTGCCCTGTTCCGGTACTGGGCTTGGGAGGAGCAAAGTTACCTACCCAGCTCGCCGCTCTTCAATTGGCCGCTAGCGAAGTAGCCGCGGGAGCAAGGGGAGTGGTGTTTGGACGCAACGCCTTGCAAGCTCCGGACCCGCGTGCTTTTCAGCAAGCCCTGTGTGAAGTTGTGAAGCGCGGGGTTGCTCCAGAGTCAGCGGCGCAAAAGTGCGGCTTAACTTAGACCGACGTGGTGCGAAAGCTCCACAAGAATTGGCCCGCGGAGGGATGCGCGTTGAGGTGAAAAGGAGTATTTGCGGGCGAGTCACGCTTCCGGCGGAGTGGGAACTGCCTGGACCGGCTGTCCCTCCATACTCAAGGTCAATCCCGCCAGAAGCGCCATGCAGATCGCCGCAACTTTGACCAAGTCAAAGCGCTCCTTAAGGAATAGCCCCGCGAGCACAACCGTGACCAATGGATAGAGGGCGGTGAGGGGCGTCACAATTGAGGCTTTGCCCCATCGGTAGGCGACAAAAAGGGCGAGCGTCGCGGCGTTCATCAAGAGTCCAACCAGAATTCCGAGGCCCCAGTTCTTCAACGAGACATGCCAATCCACGGAACCTGTAAGAATGATTACGACGGCCAGGAGAATATATCCGACCGTGTAGAAGATGGTCGAGAGCTCATCGGAAATATACCTGGTCGCAAATTTCATGGTAATGCACGCGGCGCCAAAGAGGATCAGGGCAATCAATCCGTAGATCATCCAGGGTGAAAACGCGCTTCTCCAGTCCACTCCCACACCCAGGCTCTCCCGAGGGCTGAAGAGGTAGATGGCACCCAGTGCCAGCACAACCCCCAAGGACTGAATTCGGTTCAACCTCTCCTTGAGAAGGAACCGAGCTCCGATCACCGTCACCAGGGGGTACACCCCGGTGAGAGGAACCACCACCGAACCCTCGCCGCCGAGCTGTAGCGCTTTGTACAGGGCGATGTTACCGGTGCCACCCAATACTCCCGTGAGGGTGGCGAAAAAGATTCCCCAACCGAAGCCCGTCCCCTTGCGTAACTTCGGCGAAAAGGCGAGCAGCACCGCTACGGGGAGAAGACCGATTGTGGAGAGGAGTTGCACGGTGAGAGGTGCAACATCCTTGGTGATGGCAGTCGAGACAAAGCCCCAAAAGCCAAACAGTGCAATCGTAATCAGGCTGAAAGTCAACCAACGGGGCATTCTCATTCTCGTTTCCGCAATGGATTCGTGGCTCAGCTTGAATTCGTCATACCGCAGAAGGGCCGCGATGCCGGGGTCAACCTTGTCGGGCCCCGCTTGGGAGCAACAATGAGCAGAATACCGGCAACCTCACACTTCCCGTCAGATTCTTCTCCCCCAAGCCCTTCGACGCTATCATACGCAATCCCTAGTTACCGTCTATCACAACTCGATCATTCTTTGTCAAATTTCATTTGTGAATTGCCTTCGCGCGTTCCATGGGCTTGGACTGAGACATATTGAAGGGAGGCGTTTGAGCTCTTTTGTCAGATGAAAACCGTTCGCAGCGCGGCAAAGTAACTCAGGGCTCACCGGGGATGACAAGAATTCCACCGGGTGCGGTTTTCGATCTATGAGGGCATCTGCCAAGCGTTGGCGAAGTGAGCGAACTTGCAGGGTCTTGCAAACGGGCAGAGTTCGTACTAACTTTTGGGGCACGGGTCACAACTTGGATGGAGGGATGGACTGGTGCGGGTCAGCCGATCACTGTGGAAATACGCCGACTGCGAGGGCGCCCCCATCATTAGTGCCGAAGGTGTCTATCTCTGTCACTTCGACCCGACGTTTCCACTCGAGATGGGTTTTGAGATCCACGATAGCCGTCATCTCGTACGCATGAACCGCCATGACTCGTTCGAGGTGATCTACGTTTACGATGGTCGAGGGTTTGTGCAGGTCCGGCAACGCCGCTTCCCGATCAGTAAGGGTGACCTCGTGGTCGTGGGCCCGAACGTCTATCATCAGATCGTCTGCCATCCGGGCACGAAGCTCAAACTTCATTTCTTGCATTTTCAATCGGGAATATTACGCGGCAGCGCCAGCGGGGAAGAGGAGCAGTACTTGGCGCCATTCTTTTGCCAGGATGCCAATTTTCCAAATGTCGTTTCTCTCTCTAGCGGACTGCCAGATCAAGTGCTGGAAGTCATGGCGAAAATCTATGAAGAACTTCCCGCCAGCACCGATACGGCCCGCCTGGCGGTAAGGACATATCTAAGAGTGCTCCTCCTGCTCCTGCTCCGCTACTACAGCCAGCACGTGGGAACGCAAAAGGCCCTGGAACATCGACAACAAGAAGTCAAACGGCTCGACAGTCTGTTTAGATTCATCGATCAGAATTACGGACAGACGATTCGTACTGCTACGGCGGCCCGTCTGTGCGCCATGAGCAAGGCTCAGTTCATGAAGTTCTTTAAGAGAGTTACCGGACAATCCTTCCACACCTATTTGAAACATCTACGCGTGGCGATGGCTCAAGCTCTTTTGACGGGTGGCGATAAATCCATTGCCGAAATAAGTATCCTCCTCGGGTTTTGCAGTCAGAGTCATTTTGGCACAACGTTCACGGGGATCGTGGGCATGCCGCCGCACCTCTATCGGCGAAGCTTCGGCAAAACTCGAGAAAGCAATGATGGGAACGAGCTCATGGTCACACGGCACGATGACAGGAGGCCAGAAACGGAACAGGGCCGCCGGCATCCGACCGGGGGCCTAAAAGCGGAGCCGACTTCGCCTACCCCGCCCATATTCATAGGGCGTTAAGACTAGTTTACCAATCATTGAATCCAGCATTGCACTTTGCCGAAAATGCGGTTAGAGTTTGGATCCGAATGTCAGCATTCCGCTGCTCGTTATTGTGGCTAGCCGAGAATGCTGAATTAGAACGGAGTTGAGCGATGCGAACCGTCCAGCAGCGTGACCACAACATCTCTAGTGCAGCATTCCGCTGGCTGGGCAGCTCTATCAGGGAGAAGGGATCGGAACGGCATCGCAGGGAAACACCGAACACGCAGGGACGGGGCGCGGCGGTCCGCACGCCGCTAGCAATAGGGCTGGCGCTTGGGCTGATCGCAAGCATTGCCGGCGAATGCCGGGCGGCTGAATACGGGAGCCTTCAAGGCAAGGGGACTCTGCGCGTCTGTGCCGCCAATCCGCGCTATTTTACCGACAGCTCCGGCAAAGCCATTTACTTCACAGCCGCGCACGCGTGGACCAACTTGCCGGACATCGGGCTCACGGACCCTCCACCTGTTTTTGATTACGACGCCTACCTGAAGTTTCTGACCGACCACAATTACAACTATATTCGGCTATGGCGCTGGGAGACGCCGAAGGACATTGAAGATGACGGGATCGTCAGGTACAGCGCTCCTCATCCGTGGAAACGGACGGGACCAGGTACAGCCTGGGACGGAAAGCCCAAGTTCGATCTCAACACTTTTGACGAGCAGTACTTTGCGCGGATGCGGAAGCGCGTCGAGGCCGCGAGTGATCGGGGAATTTATGTTTCCGTCATGCTTTTTAACGGGTGGGAACTGCAATTCTCAAACTGGAACGATCACCCTTTCAACCTGCAAAACAACATCAATGGCGTCAACGGCGACCCGAAGGGGACCGGACGTGGAGTCGAAGTGCAGAGCTGGCCCCCTCCGGCCGATGTGGACAAGGTCGAAAAGGCCTATGTGCGGAAGGTCATCGACACGGTCAATGGCTTGGACAACGTCCTCTACGAGATTTCTAACGAGAGTGCCCCCGCTTCGACGGACTGGCAATACGCCATGATTGAATACATCAAGTCGTATGAATCGGGCAAACCGAAACAACACCCGGTCGGGATGTCGTTTCAATACCTGGGCGGCAGCAACAGCACCCTAGTCAACAGCCCTGCCGACTGGGTTTCTCCGAATCCGGACAGTCGCACTGGCGCCTACAGCTATCGGGACAACCCTCCGCCAGGAGACGGAAAGAAGGTGGTGTTGTCGGATACGGACCATCTTTGGGGTAACGGAGGGGACCGGCAGTGGGTTTGGAAGAGTTTCCTGCGCGGATTGAATCCCCTTTACATGGATCCTTATTTGGACCCTCCGATTTGGGAACGATTGCTGCCTAATCGAGAGGAAGTTTTACG